>DKVL01000110.1 GCA_002491195.1 Lachnospiraceae bacterium UBA7179 | reverse complement strand
TACTGTTTATTTGTCAAGGTACTTTCTTTATTTTATTTCAGTATCATTTGGTTGTCCAAGATACCGAGCGGAGAAGATGGGATTTGAACCCATGCGCCGCTATTAACGACCTACTCCCTTTCCAGGGGAGCCCCTTCGGCCAGCTTGGGTACTTCTCCAAATGGCAGAAATAAAAACGGAGAGGGTGGGATTCGAACCCACGCGCCCTTGCGGACAAACGGTTTTCAAGACCGCCTCGTTATGACCACTTCGATACCTCTCCATGCTCTTATTCGCTTTTCACTGTCGTTTTATTCGCGATAGTGAAAACTATTTTATCAGGTCTTTATAATTTTGTCAATAGTTTTTTTACATTTTTCCAAAAAGTTTTTTATCTTCTGGAAACTGCCTGCCTTAGCGACGTGTTTTATCTTATCACGCTCTAAAGTAGTTGTCAACAACTTTTTTTACTTTTTTTGCATTTTTTTAACCTAATCGTTTTTCCAGTTCATCTCTTCCATTTTGATAGGGTGTGCTGACTTCACGATACAAGGCATTGTAGAAATCCACAGCACTCTGCTGTCTCTCCCTTGCGATTTCCATCGCCTTTTTGGTGTAAAAATTAGAATATAGTTTCTCCAGCTTGTACTTATACTCCTGAAAAAAAGAAGGATTCGTGTCATTTTCTCCAGTTAAAACCTCTCCGTTTGGTGACACAGAATACAATGACTCCGAGACAGCGCCTTTATATACCAGGGTTCTCGCTATTCCAATCGCACCCGCAACATCTAATTTGTCAGCATCAAACAAAATTCGGGCTTCAAGACTCTGCGGGAGGTCCTCTCTTCTGTATCGATGTGTCCGAATACACTGTTTCACCTGCTCTGCATAGTCTTTTGCAAAACCGTGCTCTATCAGAAATTGATACGCTTTCTCACTGCCCACTTTTGCATGACACAAAGCCGGATTCTCAAACTGTTCTTTTCGTCCAATGTCATGCAGGAGACAGGCGGCAATTAAAATATCATAATTGACATTCCTTTCTGTCTTTGCAATATCCAACGCATTATACAGAACACGATAAATATGTTCCTGGTCATGTGCGCTGTCTTCCATACAGGAACGCATATAATTTTCTATCAATCGATAAGTTTCTTTCTTCATACTAATCCTCACGTCGCCTCAACGGCTCAAACAATCTGTGAAGAACGCTGCCTTTGCGTTCTTCCAGTGTGAAGCTTTAGATTTTCTTAGCGGGCGTACTTTGGCCGCTTAGAAAATCTCTTCACACTTCACACGAATATCTCCGCGATTTTCAAATCCTCCGGGGTTGTGATCTTAATATTCTGATAAGAACCCTGCACTAATTTGACTGGTACACTCATGAAATATTCGACCACCATTGCATCATCGGTAACCTTTACACCTTCAGCAAGCAGATCTTTCTCCTCCGCGAGCAGTTTTTCATATGCCGCCGCAATCAATTGTCTCTTAAATACTTGCGGCGTCTGGATCTGCCAGATCAGGGAACGATCCGGCGTGTTCGCGACAAAACCTTTCTCGTCGGCTATTTTAATGGTATCTTTTACAGGCATACCAACCACACACGCCTTGAACTGTTTTACGGCAGCAAATGCTCTTTTTATGATTTCATGATCGATAAAAGGACGCGCCCCATCATGGATAAAAATGTATTCGCATTTCCAGTTGATGGTTCTGATTCCATATGCGACAGAATGGTATCGCTCTTTGCCGCCGCAGACTACTGCCCGTATTTTGCGAAACCCATACTTGTCAAGAATCTCTTTTCGGCAGAAATCTTCCTCGCCTTCTCCCACCACCAACACGATATCATCTATGATGCTCTCCTCAAAAGCCTTTAACGAATAATATAAAACTGGTTTGCCTTTGATGAGCAGATACTGCTTATGAACACTGCTCTGCATCCTTTTTCCCTGACCTGCTGCCAGCACGATTGCCGTTGTCCTGGTTTCTTCCATGCTTTTTCTCTACCTTTCACCTAAGGAACAGTCTTGAAATAACTTGTGCAGATGACGCAATCTGTATCATTTATTTTCCTACAGTTCCTAATCTGAGATTTGGGACTGCATTCAAGTCATATCCGCTTCTCGTTCCTTTGATATACTCGTAATACCCTGCAACACCAATCATCGCTGCATTGTCTGTGCAGAAAATCGGCGAAGGATGAAAGAATGCTATCTTTCGTTTCCCACACTCTGCCTCAAACGCCGCACGCAACGATGAATTGGATGCCACTCCGCCCGCAATCGCAAATTGATCGAATCCATATTCTTTCACTGCATTTAAGGAATGCTCTACAAGGACATCAACCACGGCCCTCTGAAAGGACGCTGCCACATCCGCCCTGTTGACCTCGATTCCTTTCATTTCACAGGAATTGAGGTAATTTAACACTGCCGATTTCAGACCGCTGAAACTAAAATCATAGTTTGATCCATCTACCTTTGCCCTTGGAAACTGGATCGCATCGGGATTGCCCTCCTTGGAGATTTTATCGATCTTTGGGCCGCCGGGATAGCCAAGACCTATCGCGCGCGCCACTTTGTCAAAAGCTTCTCCCGCCGCATCATCCCTTGTGTATCCTAAGATCTCATACACTCCATAATCTCTTACGATAACAAGATGCGTGTGTCCACCGGATACCACCAGACATACAAACGGTGGCTCCAGCTCTTTATTTTCTATAAAATTAGCGCTGATATGACCCTCGATATGGTGTACACCGATCAACGGTTTCCCTGTGGCAAAGCTGATTGCCTTTGCCGCAGAGACTCCGACCAAAAGCGCGCCTACAAGCCCGGGACCATAGGTCACTGCGATCGCGGTGATTTCATTTAAAGTCACGTTTGCCTCCCGCAAGGCTTCCTCGATGACCTGATTGATCTTCTCAATATGCTTCCGCGAAGCAATTTCTGGCACGACGCCTCCATATAAGGTATGCAATTCTATCTGTGATGAGATGATATTGGACAAAACATTCCGTCCATTTTTCACAACAGAAGCTGCTGTCTCATCACAGGAGCTTTCAATCGCCAATATGAGTATGTCTTCCTTTGTTTCCATGATAAAATCATACCTTTCTTGCTGTAAAGCAGCAGTTGTATTTATAATACAAAAATGTATCATCAAATAAGTTTTATTCCGGATTGACCAGTTCAAATCCAAGGATCTTCCAGCGGCCCGTCTCCGTTTCTCTTCTCAGAATAAACACCTGTTTTGAAGATGTATAATTTGCGCCCGCCTTCACAGAATAAGTACAGTACATCCTTGCACACTTGCGCCCATCTTCTGTAAATTCCTCGACGTCTGTACTTTTCGACGTTGTATAACTCGCAATTGTATAGTTATTTTCCGCAAATTCCTTAACCTCTTTTTTCAAATCCATAATATATTGATCTCTTGGATTGTTTGCTGCAAGTTCCTCATCATACAACGCCAGCAGTTTATCAGCCATCTGCTCAAGCTGCGTTTCGGTGTACTCTTCATTGTACAGGCATTTTGTGATATCACTGTAATATTTCAAGACCTCTCTCGGCGTCGGCGGATAATCATCATCCAGATTTCGCAGCAATACATCCTGTACTGCCGTGACCATCATTTCCTCCTGCTTGTCATGGTAGTTTGACAGATAAAAATAATAACCTCCAACCAACGCAACCAAAACTATGACAATGATTATTTTTTTTGCCTTCCCCATTCTCATTTTCCCCTTTCATCATTTTCATCCTCGAATAAGAGCTCTTCGCTCCAGCCGTCCTTTGCAATGTAGGTCTGCGGGAAAATCGCCTGCACTTCTTTTTTGTACTCCTCTGGTCTTGTCAGCGACGGAGAATAGTGCGTCAACCACATTTTAGCCACATTTGCTGCCTTTGCCATCTCTGCGGCCTCATAAAAAGTCATGTGCTTGTATTCTTTTGCCTTCTCTTTCTTGTCAGGTTCCCCATACATCCCTTCACATATAAATAAATCGGCATCTTTTGCGTTTTTGATAATACCTTCTGTTGGTCTTGAATCTGTACAGTAGGTCACTTTGAGCCCTTTTCTGGGTGCACCCATGACCAGATCGGGCGTATATGTTTTCCCTTCCAGCGCGATCGTCTCCCCTTTTTGAAGCCTGCTCCAGTATCTTCTGTCCAATCCGAGTGCCATCGCTTTCTCCAGCTGGAATTTACCTTTTCGGTCAACTACAATGTTATATCCATAGCACACTACATTGTGGTTCACACGAAACGCCTCGATGCGAAAACCATCAAACGCAAAACACTGCTCCGCTTCTGTCAGCTCCATATATTTGATCTCAAACGGAAGCTCTGGCGCCACCACACGCAGCGCATTGACCACTCTTGAAAGCCCTTTGGGGCCAATCATCAAGAGCGGCGTCGTCTTTTCCGCATTTCCCATGGTGAGCAGCATTCCGGGAAGACCTGATATATGATCGGCGTGGTAGTGTGTAAAACACATAAGGTCAATCGGCTTGGGACTCCATCCTTTCTCTTTCATGGCAATCTGTGTACCCTCACCACAGTCAATGAGAATACTGCTGCCGTTGTACCGCGCCATCAGCGAAGTGAGCCATCTGTACGGCAATGGCATCATTCCACCTGTTCCCAGTAAACATATGTCTAATATAATAACCGCCTCCCTCTCAAAATGAATGAATGTTCCACATAATCAGCGCATCATCTTTTGGTTTGTCATAAAAATCAGGGCGCACTCCCCTGGAAACAAACCCGTGTTTCTCATAAAGCCTGCGTGCAGGCATATTTTTGCTGCGCACTTCAAGCGTAAACGCCGTGATGCCATACCGCTCCGCGCCCAGTTTCAAAAGAGCTGACAGAAGCGCCGATGCAATTTGATTGTTTCTGTATCTCTCACGGACTGCCACATTGGAGATGTCACCTTCTCCAGCAATATGCGTCAGCATACATCCGCCTAAAATACGATCTGGTATGGCATCCGTCACGCGATCTGCCTCCGCCAGCAGATAACATCTGTTTGGATTGGTGAGTACTTCCGCAAAATCCCTGTATTTCCATGGCATAGAAAAACAGGCAGCCTCCAGCGCTGTCACTTCCTCCAGGTCTTCCTGCTGCATTTCCCGTATATGATATTGAAACAATGTTTTCACTGACATATCCCTGTTTCCTTTTTTTCTGCGCGCTCCCGCTCTGCCTGTGAAGGCCTGAGATATTCAGGCTTATGCGCCGCAGCTGTCTCGATCTCTCCCTGCTGATACAAAACTGCACCCAGCACGGCCACACAGGAAGCTCTCTGCCTGTTACAGCACGCTGGTGCAAAACTGTATTTTACCTGTATCAATTCTGCTATTTTATCTCTGTACACAGACACGCCATCGCCCAAAAACAGCACCTCTGTATCTGCCCCCAGCTCATTAATCTGTCCTACAATCCAGGAAATGTCAGCAACACACTGTTTTTCCACAACCGTCATATCGTATCCGGCATCCACAGCTGCTCCTTTGCGGAACACATATACGCCTGTATACACTTGATTTCTGCGCGCGTCCATAATCGGGCAAATCAATTTATCACTGCCATAAAGATTGTAAGCCAATGCATCCACTGTCGGCACCGGAATGATCGGAATATCCAGTGCAAGCCCCAGTCCTTTTGCAGTCGCTGAACCGATTCGAAGCCCGGTAAAAGACCCTGGTCCTGCCGCGACCGCAATGGCATCAACCGAGTGCAGGTCCAGCTCTGTCATACGCCTTAATTCATCCAGCATGGGAAGCAAGGTCTGCGAATGTGTCTTTTTGTAATTGATCGTATACTCCGCTATGGTAATGTCGTTCTCCACGACAGCAGCCGAGGCCACAAGCCCGGAGCTGTCCAACGCAAGAATCTTCATACTATTTCCCCTTAATCAATATTTTCCGATAATCAACGCCTTTTTTCAGGTCTTTCTCTATAGTTATGTTTTTGGCATCTGCAGGTATCAATTCCCTGATTCGATCCGCCCATTCGATCATGCAGATCCCATTGCCATAAAAGTAATCCTCATAGCCAATCTCATCCATTTCCTCAAGATCGCCAATGCGGTATACATCAAAATGATAAAATGGCAGTCTCCCTTTCTCATAAATCTGTACAATTGTAAAAGTGGGGCTGTTGACTGTCTCCGTAATGCCCAGCCCCGCCGCCATTCCCTGCGTAAACACTGTCTTGCCCACCCCCAGCTCACCATTCAGCGTGTAGATCTCTCCCGGCCGCGCGGAAAGTCCCAGCCTTCTGCCCGCCGCAAAAGTCTCCTCAGCGCTGTTTGTCTCGATCCATCCCATTCTCGTTTCCACCTCAATATCTCTCCTTTGGACTCTTTGTCAAAAGCGTATTTTAACCTTTTTCGGGGGCATATGGGTCGATATCATCTGGATCAACGCTTCTTTCTGTTCTCCCAAATCTTTCTTCGGAAAGATAGAGGCAGTTACCCTCGATGTGTACAGTATGATACTTCTTCCTGTTGACACTGCCTTCACACAGTTGTCCCAACTCTGCTGCTCCTCGTTTTCCCCCTGTGATACACAGATGCCCTCATCTGTCATCCGATAATGCAGCGGCTGTTTAAAAGCAGGCGTATTCTGCACCTGCTGCATCGCCCTTAGAAACAGAGCGCCCGGTAGATAGGCGATAAGTACTACGCCTGCGATCAGATAGATCACATACTTAGTCGAGACAAACGCCATGATCAGAAACACACCTACAAGCGTGCCAATCATACCTGAAAAGCTGGTGTATGTGTGGTACAAGAGGTAATCATACAGCGCGCTCGTCGTTACCTTAACATCAAATTCCATTTCCATGTTGTATCCTGCCCTTTCCCTGTCAAAAAACATTGAAATATGCTCTAACAAACGAAGCACCTGTACTTTTCAATGATACAGGTGCTTCGCAAATGATACACTTCTATAACAATTCCGTATCTTAATACAGTATACCAAAAAGTAGTCAAAGTGCAAGTCATTCTGAAATTTTTACGATTTATTCATGACGCAGCGCCTCAATCGGACTGAGTTTCGCCGCTTTTCTGGCAGGATAGATGCCAAAAAAGATACCGATGAGCGACGAAAATCCGGTCGCAGCAAGAACTACTTTAGGATCGATCACTGCCTGCATACCGCTCATCCCCATGCTTGATGCAATACTGCAGACTCCTTTTGCTCCAAGCACTCCCAAAACAATACCGACGAATCCGCCGATCAACGTAATGATAACCGCTTCCATCAAAAATTGAAACAGGATCGATCCTGTCTTTGCTCCAAGCGCTTTTCTGATCCCGATTTCCTTGGTTCGCTCTGTCACGGACACCAACATGATATTCATGACGCCGATCCCGCCAACAATCAGGGCAATACCAGCCACGAGCATGATAAATATCGTCACATAATTGAGAATATCGCTGATCATGCCTACCTGACTTGCCATATCATACACCTGAATATAATCTTTCCCACGCACATTATATCTCGCTTCGAGCAAGGACTTCACTTGCTGCGAGATCTCCGTGACGTACTCTGAAGAATCTGCAAATACAATAAAAGAGGAGAACTCATCTGTATAATATCCATACAAATCTTCCAATGTGGTAAGCGGAATCTCCATTGACACATCCGCACCTGTCCCTGTTGTCATTTGCTTGGCTATGGAGTCATTATCCTTTCTCACGCCGACAATTGTATAGTCCTCTGTAATCCCCCACAAACCCATGCTGATCTCAAGTCCGACGACATCTGTGGAGCCAAACAGTTTCTTCGCCCCCCGCTCATTGATGACGCACACCTTGCTAGAACTCTGTGCCTCATTTTTATTGTAATAGCGCCCCCGGATAATTGGTGCATTGTCATAGTACAACAGGGATTCATTTCCAAACATTGGCGCTACAGTAAATGTTCCTTTCGTACTCTGTGCAGTCGCCTGCGCACCAAAAGCCCAGACATCTGTCGCTCCCTTGATATGGGGAACCTTCTCGTAGATCATGTCGAGATCATCGTTGGTAAACCAGATCGAATCCGCCTCATCACCTGGCACATCTGCATAAATCTGTACATACCCGCCAACCAGTTCATCAAGCTGTCCGCTGATGCCGACTTTAAATCCGTTTCCTGCAGAGACAATCAATATGACGGATGAGATACCGATAATGATTCCCAGCATTGTCAAAAAAGAACGTCCCTTGTTCCCACGGATGTTCATCAGGGCTATTTTAATATATTCTATAATCCTAGCCATTGTCCGTTTGGTCCTCCGTATTCTCCTGTGTCACTGTGCTGGCATCCTCTGCATTCTCCTGTGTTTGTTCTATTGTATTTTCCATACTTTCTTGTGTCGCTGCGTCGTTTTCTTCTGTTAACGCATCTGTCTTAGCGGCACCCGCCATAGGTATTCCAGTCACCATCATGCCTTCCTCAAGCCCCATTCCATAAACAGACGTTGTTACAATCTCCTGATTTTCCTTTAACCCATCTTTGATTTGAATATATGTTTCAGAAGAAATGCCCGTCGTAACATATTTCTTGACCAGGATGCCGTTGTCAATCACATAGCAGAATGATCCTTGGCTGTCGACATTGACTGCCTCCACCGGTGCCTGCAGAACACCTTTTTCACTTGCTGTCAGAATCTTTACCTTTGCATCAATGCCAAGAAAAATATTTTCATCCGGATTATCAATATGTACTCTGACGGCAACCATAGGTGTTCCTGACGAGTTGGCCTCCGCCACATGATTGATCTTGGAAACTGTCCCTGTATAGTCCCTTCCCGATATTGTGATCTCCGCCGGCTGTCCCAACGCAAGTGTCTCCAACGCATATTTGGAAGCCTGAAATTCCACACAGACATTGTCAAAACTCTCGAGAACCATAAGCTGTGTACCTTCCTGTACAGAAGCACCTTCCACCACATTCAGGTCGGAGACGACTCCGTTAAACCCTGCAACAACGCCATTCACTACAGCTTCATATTTTCTTTCTGCGTCTGCACTCTCCAACTCGGATTTTGTCTTGTTCAGTGCATATCCCGTAAGTTTGCCACTGTTTTCAACTGCCGCCTCTGCACTGGCTTTATCACTTTTTGCTTCGGACAGCCGCTCCTGATAGTCCGCAAGATCTTTCTTGGCCTGTGTGATTACCTCTTCCAAACCATCATCTGTCTTGAAGTCTGCAAGCAGACTCAACTCGTTATTCAATTTATTCAATTCATTCTGCTTCTCTGTTTTTCTCCGCGCAAGCATCTCCATGTCTGTATCTTCTGTCGGGAACTGCATTGCGAGGTCATAGGTATTCATTTCTTTTTCAACACTGTAAATTTTCGCATACAGATCAGATCTCTTCAATGCGGTGAGATCCGTGATATTGTTTGTCATCTCGTCGATCCAGTTCTCATAGTTGCTGATTTCCGCCTCACAGACTGCAATCTCGATCTCCGCCTGTACAAGTTTCTCTTGCTGCTCATTATTGTATTCCACATTGTAATTATAATCTGCGGAACTGATCCTTTCTGCCAGCTCGCTCTGCTGCTTTGCATAAGCCACTGCATCTTCGTCAAAACACAGAAGTATATCGCCTGCCTTAACAACATCGCCTTTGCTCACTTCTACGCCCTCAACCTTTGCATTGGCTGGCGCAAAGAAAGTAACAGATTCCTCTGCGATTACTTTTCCGCTGACGCTAAGCTCAGTGTCAATGTCGCCTGTGGATACGTTGTCAGTGTAGACAGAGATTGGTGCGTTTTTGTCTCCTGAAAAAGATTTGACGACTACAAATCCCACAAGTATCAGCACTAAGCAAAGGAAAACCTTCAACCGTTTTTTCCATCGCCTGTGCATCTTTTTTGCTCCTGTTGTGTTTTTCCCCTTTTTTTCTCCCCTACTCATCTTTTTCATCCTCCATTCCTTTTTCCTGCTTGGTTCCCTGCTCATAACCGAGCATTATATCATGTCTTGTATCTGATACGATTCTGCCATCACTTATCTTGATCACCCGATCTGCCTGCTCCGCGATCTCATTATCATGTGTGATCAGGATCACTGTCCTTCCCTCTCTGTGGAGTTCCCGCAGGATTTGCAGGATTTCCCTTGTTGAGTTGGAGTCCAGATTACCGGTTGGCTCATCAGCAAGTATGATGGGCGGCGCCTGTGCTATGGCTCTCGCGATCGCCACTCTCTGCTGCTGTCCTCCTGACATCTGTGCCGGTTTGTGATCAAGCCTATGTGATAATCCCACTTTTTCCAATGCGTTTAATGCCAGTTCTTCCCGCTCTTTCTTGCCAACTCCGCGGTAGATTAACGGAAGAGTAACATTTTCTACTGCCGTGAGGTTTTGTATCAGATTAAATCCCTGAAATATAAAACCAATCTCTCTATTTCTGACATCCGACAGTTCATCATCGTCCATGTCGGACACATCCAGTCCATGCAGCATATACGTACCGGTAGTTGGCACATCCAGACAGCCAAGCATATTCATAAGCGTTGACTTACCCGAACCAGAATGCCCTATTATTGCCACAAACTCCCGCTCACATATCGTAAGATCTACTCCGTCAAGCGCATGTACCTCATTCTCCCCGGGATTGTAAACCTTTGTCATGTCCTTTATCTCTATTAAAATCTTGTCTGAAGTTTTATCTGTTTCCATATTTTATTCCTGTCCTCACTTTTATACGTTGTCATTTCTATTTATCTTTTGTTTTTTGTTACAATTTACACCCTATTATTATCTGACAACAATTTCGGTCTTTCAGGTGTTATATTGCGCCATTTGTGGTGGATTGTATGAAACATTTCATACTATAGCACTGTTGCTTAATTTTGTCTTTAATTTTTTCTTAATTTTACATTAATTTACAAACCATAAAATATGTATTAAATCAGCGGGACAATTATGCATTTTAAATAAAACAGAATTAATAATTTCATAAAGTTTTACTAAATTTTTTCTAAACAAAAAAAGACGCTCACACTTCTATTAAGTATGTGCGTCTTTTCAACAACCGACTTGTCAGATCTCAGGCTCTTTCTGCACGTCCTGTTTTCGATGCATTGTCATAGGAAGCCTTCAGAATCGGACTTAATGGTTTATACAATAAGAATGTCAACACTGAAACGCCAGAACCTTTCAAAAGATTTAACGGCGCCACGCAAAATGCCACAAAAGTAAATACATTGGTAATGCTTGAATTGATCTCTGTGCCCATTCCAATAATGGCATCAAGGGGCATACCATACATTACTGCAAATGTCGGAAGCAGATATACTGCATTGAACAGTGTTCCAAATACCGTCATACAGAGGGTTCCTACTGCACTTCCAATGATTGCCGTCGCCTTTTTCTTCTTCACATGATAAATCAATGTTGCCGGCAAAATCATAGAACAGCCCACACAGAAGTTTGCAAGTTCTCCGACAAACGCCGTAGAAGTCGGTTTAAACAATAATTTAATAATAATCTTGATAAACTCTGTAAGAATGCCAGCTACAGGTCCAAACGCAAAGCCACAGAGCAAGACTGGAAGCTCACTGGCGTCAATCCCGTAAAAAGGCGGAGCAAACGGTACCGGAAGCTCGATGGTCATCAAAACGCCTGCAATCGCAGAGAACATTCCGATCATTGCGGTTTTTCTTGCTGTCAGGATTTTACCCTTCTCTCCGTTTCGTTTTGCAATGAGTTTCTCGGCAATCACGGCCACAAGCACTACCGCTGCTACAAGTCCCACAAATTCCAACACAAATGTGAGGTTTTCCATGATGTTTGTGATAAACTGGTTCATAATTTTCAATCTCCTTTTCGTTGATTTTCTTCTGAGGAGTTGGTCTGAAGCATTGAGTGTGCAATCGAGTAGGGGAATGCACTTCTCCACTACTCGTGCGCCGGGCACCCGTCAGCTCCAGCTGACATACTTCCTCTGGGTGCCCGTGTGCATAAAAGAAATCCCGAATGCCTTTTATTGCATTCGGGGTTTTATACACACCATATCATTCTTTACATTTCTGCAAAGAATCTGTATCTTCTCTCATCCAGACTTTACTGTCGGTTATGGAATTACACCATATCAGCTGCTTTGTTCTTGTGCTTTGCACATAAAAAGCAGGTCGCGGACTTTACCGCCGGTAGGGAATTACACCCTGCCCCGAAGATTTGTTATTTTGTTTACGGGTATTACTATAGCACGGAATTGGGCGGAAATCAAGGGGTTTTGGGGATTTTTTGTAATTTGTGGTGTCGGTTCATTTTTCCCAAATCTCACGTAAATCTACATATTTTCACATAAATCTACGGCAAAATGGTGTAAATTTTGGTGTAAACTTTTTTGCTCCTGATTCCACTGTTTAAGCCTGTTCAGCTCACGTTTCACACGTTCCATATCGACATGATTGTACACTCTCATGGTAGTTTTTATGTCAGTCTGTCCCATAAGATACTGTAGCACTTTAATGTCACATCCTGATTCTGCATACCTGCAACAGGCAGTATGTCTTAAAATATGTGGACTTAAATCCGGCAATTGCACTTCTCTTTCCTTGTTCATATCCACAATTGTCCGCATCATACGCCTTACACTGTTATGATTCATGCACTTTCCTGTCATATGGGAAACAAATACAAAGTTCTTATAGCCATCTACTTCAAAATCAGCATCTTTCTTTGTATTCAGCCACACTTTTTTCTGTTCTATAAACAACTGGTACACTTCATCAGTCATAGGAATTGTCCTTCTGCCTGCACTTGTCTTTGTATCAGTCGCATATAGCTGTGTCACACCATTTAACATACGGTATTGAATCTGATGATTAATATTGATCTCCTTATTGTCCATAGATATATCATCCCATGTCAAACCAATGGCTTCACTGATACGTAATCCTGTTTTTAATATGATCGCATACATTGGATAATAACGCTTCATTCTTGGTCGCATTGTAATCCTTATCAGAAATTCTTCTTCCTCGTCAAAGGTTAGTGCATACTTCTTTTCAGGATTGTCTATATAGTCCTTTGTACACCCGTCTGCTGGATTCTTAGCGATCACATCATCATCACATGCAAGCTGAAGTGCTGGATGTATGATTTTATGGATAATCTTAATGGTTCCTATGCTTAATCCCTGTTCGGTCAAAGAGTTATAAAAGAGCAGAATGTCCGATTTTCTGATATCAGTTACCTTTGTTTTACCAATCCTACTTTCCTTGATTACATGATTGAAATAATATTGGTAATTCTCCTTTGTTGAATTTGCAAGGTTTACTTTTGTTCTCAGATATCTTTCAATCTGTTCATTTAAGGTATGAGCTTTACGGCATACTCCAAGTACCATATCCCTGTTTATACCTTCTTCCAACTCCCTCAACTCATTTAATGTACGCGCATATACACATTCTCGTTCACCATCATTGTTTGACCACCGATACATGTATGAACCGTCTTTTCGCTGCGACTCTCCTTTCCTCAAAACCTTTCCGCTTTTATCTTTCCTTCTATCTGCCATATGTATTGCTCCTTTCTAATCAAAAAGAGCCTTAATATGATTATTCATTGTACCATACTAAGCCCTTGTGTGTCATTCATTTTATATTGAAAATTGTTTTTCCACGTACTCATCAAATTTTCTGCGCTTAATTAATCTCTTATTACCTACCCATAATACAAACGGACAGTTATCCCCGCTTGACATTTCACGAATTTTATTGATACCAATACCTGTATATGCCGCTGCTTCCTCTACTGTTAAATTTGTTTTCTCCCAAATCGGAACTTCTTTTACTATACTGCTCAATAAAATTGTCCTCCAATTTATATAAAATTCTCAATCAAAATATTATTATAGAAGGCACCAGTGAGTATGCCAGTGCCTTCATACTAAAACCTGTATTTACTTTTCAATCAACAATAATCTCAATTAATCAATTAACCAATAATAATCTATAATAATCTTACACAATACTGGGACAGAAGCATCAAACACACTCTCTTTCCGCAAATAATAAATCAAAACATCTGTTTATAGTTACACACTTCTAAATATTACAATCTACTTGTTTATCACACCGCAAATATGTAGGTCTTTTAAATCACCCATGGGCTCTTTTGCCCATACCTGCTGTCCTGGTTTTAATTCTATCCCGGGGATGCTGCATTTTACAGTACATTCATCACCTGAACGATCAAAAATCACATATCCTTTCTTATTTATTCCTCTTACAACTGCTCTATAAGTCTTATCTGCTTTGTTGTTCTCTAGGTTTTTGTCAATCATCATCTGAATTGTTTTTATAAGTTCGTCTGCTATTCCTATCATGTTTTAATACCTTCCTTT
>DKVL01000054.1 GCA_002491195.1 Lachnospiraceae bacterium UBA7179 | reverse complement strand
GCTATTTTATTAAGCGCTTACTTTAAGTGAAAACATGGCACAGTGGTTTTGGGATAAAGGAACATAAGGTAATGAAGATAAAACGAAAAATACATAAAAATCGGATAAAGGCATTTATTCAGACCAACAGCATACTGCACACATCAAGGTGTTGAAAAATTATATACTACAATAACAGATGAATCATTTCCCCCAGCATTTAATGTTGAACAGTTAGATAAGATAGCAATTACGTTTCATTCATCTAAAGGGTTGGAGTTTGAACAGGTTATTGTATTCGCAAGTGATTATAAATTGTCAGATGCAGAAAGTATATATAATCATTATGTTGCCGTAACGAGGGCAAAATCAAAGCTGATAATTGTTGATGTAGGAACCTATAATGACAATATTTTTAGCAGTAATCTGTCAGAGATATTTGCAATTTCAAACGTCAAAATAGAAGATGTAGCAACAGTTGTAAACATAAGATAAAGACTGGAAATTTCTGAAAGATTACAAAGAAGTTGTCAATCATGCCTATTACAAGGAAGAGTAGAGAGCGTATTATCAGGGGGTATGGCACTATACAAATATTTGACGGATCGGGTATTTTTTACAAAACCATATAGGTAAAAAAGATACTTGAAAAAATAAGCAGAAAAAACACGCTGTACCAGCGGGCGGAAAAGATAGTCCTTGTTACTGATAATCTAAATACCCATGCTCCAGCTTCATTATATAAGGCTTTTCCGCCAGAGGAAGCACGCAGACTGACAGAACGCTTTGAATGGCATTATACACCGAAGCATGGAAGCTGGCTGGATATGGCTGAAATTGAAATCGGCATTATGAGCCGCCAGGCTTTGGGAAAATCATGTGCGGATTTAGAAAGCTTCAGACAACAGGTTCGTGCATGGACTATTAAGCGTAATGCAGAGTGTGTAAAGATTAACTGGCAGTTTAAGGCGCAGGATGCAAGGATCAAACTGGCTAGACTGTATCCGAATATAGTTTAAAAACTAGGCGGATAGAGTAGTAGTGCATTGTCGAAAATGCCTTAAACAGGCTAGAATGTGTGATAATGCCGGATAGTGCATGAAAACGGAAACACATTCTGGAAGGGTTGCTACAATCATTGAGTAATCAGTCAAAAGCTGAATTTTATGGGGCTTTCCGAGGTTTCGGGAAGACCTTTTTGAAACTTTGCAACAGTGAAAAAGTTGTAAGTGGTGCCAAAACGGTGCCATAAAAATTTAGTTCTTTAAAAACCTGTTTGAAATGATTCAAAAGTTTAAAAATGTGTTATACTAAAAGCGGAAATATCCGATAAATACATTAGAACGGTGATTGTTAAATAACTTTTTAGAAAAACATTGACATTGAGTTGTTTGGAATAGTATATTATATACTGTATATATAGAGTAAAATAGGAAAATGACGGTATGTTATTAAGGGAGGTAGACTATGGCTAACGTTGGAAGAAAGCTTGGCGTTAATATCTTTACGTTAATGCAGAACTCTGGAATTAGTCGTGGAGATTTGGCTGAGAAATTAAATTACACGTACAGAGATATGTGCAGAATACTTGAGGGCAAGCTTATGCTACCGCCAGTGGAGATTGGAAAGATAGCTGAATTGTTCGGAAAGACAAAAAAAGAATTGCTAAGTTATGAAGCGGATAAGTTTGTTCCAGAGTTACAATATATGAAAGAGTTCAGCAACACAGATAATCTTGATAAAATATTAGACTTGTTGGATGATTATGTGGAACTAAAAGAAGTGCGGTAGATTTATTGATAATGATTGCTGAAAAAGAAGAGACTATCTTTGAGAAAATTGACTTGATTAATATAGTAAAATCTATTGGCGAGAGAGTACGCCAGTCTGATGTAAAGCAAGCGTGGAATAGAACGCATCAAAGCACATAGCATTTCTTCTTCGGTAATAGCACCGGAGAACGGACTGGCGGCGCATATCTCATTCACATCAATTTCTAATTCGTTTGCCAACCGCAAGGCAAAGTCAAGATTTGTATCACATTGAAGTTTCAAAGCGGGCAGAGGTCAGACAGGCGTGCAATATTAACCAGTGGCTTCTTTTTTATCTGGATAAGCGGTACCGTGTATATGAATGGCGAATACCATGCCTTATCATTGACAAAAGGTTGTGATTTCAATGAAACATTCACCGTGCCGTATGCGGGAGAATATTATTTTTGCGTTACCAACCATTCCAGCGAAAATGCCATCATAAAAAACGGCAGAATGACTGTAGGGCACAGCGGAGCAGACATAAACTGAGCAGCCGTCCATAAATTGGGCGGCTGCTCAGTTTGTCAAGACAAATAACCGGACAATGCCATAATAAATTTATTATTTTGATCTGCCTGTGCTTTTTTGAGCCAATCCTGTTGTTCCTCTTCTGACAGGTATGGAAAGATAACTGTAAAACGGGCAATGTCATCTGCTGCATAATATTGTTTGGCATACTGCTTTATCGTATCTGGCTGCAGATAATTCAGAATGACAGAAAGAAAACTCGTTTTTGCGTCCTGATCGATTTGATCTGCATAGACTGAGAGTAAGTCCGGATTCATATATTTGATCACGGATGCAAAGAAGGCAGTCTGACCAGCATCATATAGTTTCTGATACCATTCTTTTTGTTCTGCTTCATCTAAAAGGGAGAAGAGGGCAGAAAAGCCGCAGACATCCCCGGCCTGATACAGATCTTCCCGCAAGGCCGGCAGATTCTTGTCGCGTGTATCGATAATCTTTGTAATAAGCGGCGCTTCTATTGTCGGATAACTGTTTAAATTCTTCAGGTGCGACAATAATCCGGCGATCGCAGTGGCTGTATTCTGGTCGGTGATCATATTCATTGCAGTATCGGCAAAATATACTTTCATTGTCGAACCGTTATTCAGCACCAGTTCTGTCTGGTTGGAATATCTGTCACCATTTACGTTCCAGCCTATTTCGATAATGTATGAGTTGTAGAAATATCCCTCCTGTGTGTATACAGATTCATAATCTTTGTCATAACTGACAGATAGTTCCTGTTCTTCCATGCTCTGCTCGCCCTGTTCCAGCTCCTGCATGATCGTTTCTTCCGTCCGCCCTGGCGCGGCATATGCGCCGGCTGCTGCAAAGCAGATGCAAAGGATGCAAGTGAAAAGAGCGGTAATCACTTTGATTGATTTTGTTTTCTTTTGAGACTTCATAATAGCACCTAACCTTTCTATGAGCTGTTCTGCTCCTTCCGTTAAAGGAACAGATGACATTGGATTTTGATACGGACTGTCTGCTCTCACAAACGAGATCAGCAGATCTCCATATTCTCGTTTGGCCTGATTGTCCAGCATGGATACAACTGCTTCATCGCAGGACAATTCACAAGTTCTGTTCACCTCCTTTCCCAACAGGTATACAAAGGGATTAAACCAGTGAATACAGGTAACGGCCTGTATCAGCCATTTGTAAAACAGATCTTTCTTTTTATAATGAATCAGTTCATGTGTAAAAATATAGGACAATTCTTTACGGTCCAGTTCTTTCACTGGCAAAATAATGCCTGGGTGAAAAATGCCAGTCATGATGGGGGAAGTGATCATTGCATTCCGGTACAGTCTTATTCTTGCCTTGATCCTTAATGATTCTTTGCAATCTGACAGCAAATTGAGCGTTTTCATGTCCGATACTTCTTTGTTTCCTGCTTTCAACCATTGGGTAAAGCCCTGGTAAACAGTTATCCTGCGTACCCAAAGGATGATTGTGAGAGTGA
Source organism: Lachnospiraceae bacterium UBA7179 (assembly GCA_002491195.1). Classification (GTDB taxonomy): domain Bacteria; phylum Bacillota; class Clostridia; order Lachnospirales; family Lachnospiraceae; genus COE1. Next base: position 7,361 of record DKVL01000054.1, on the reverse strand, counting down.
GCCATGCATAAAATAGACAGGTGTATCTGTCAGGAGAGCAGTGCCATGCCATTGATGCGGCTGGACTGGTCTTTTCCTGCGGTTCAATCTGCATGTTGTAGTACAGGGTTGTTGTATTTACGATATTGAGCTCTGTCGAGGGTTCATTCAGTTTTTGAAAGAGACTTCCAACAATCGTGACATCTGGTGTAACCGGCAGCAGGAACCGCAACGCAACAAGGAGCCAGATATAATACTGCCAATGTTGACTGAACCTGTTTTTGTATAACGGTTTTAATCCCCGGATCAGCAGCATCAGCAGTGTGCCGGAAACAGACAGAGACAATAATGTCTTTATAAATTCATGTATCATTTTTTGGTATTTCCTCCCAGAGCATTTTTCAAACACATGGTAACACTACAGCGCATGATCTTAAAATATTCTGTCAAATCTTAATAAAATCATTGAAGAATCCTAAGGAACTGTATTTCAAGCAAAAATTTCCGGTTTCGAAAAACATTTGATAAATTGTGCGCTGTAGTACAAAATCATATCAGGAAACAGTGTGTCATCATGGTCATATAGGATGCAGTTCCTTAGGATAGTTACAATTATACGGATTCAAATGCAGAAATTTGCAGTTCCATATGACTTTTTATATTAACACATTGTAGGTATACATATATTAACATACTGTAGGGGACAATGCAAGCCCTAAAAGAAATTTTACAATTTGCATTTTGGCCAGTTTTTATCAGCTTATAAGTTATTGAGGTGTGAATTATAATAGATTTTGCACACAAAATGTTTCCACTACTTTGGCGTGGGTGTGAAAAGTAACAATATAAGTTACGATACAGACAGGATTTAGCAATTACTGCTCCATCTTGCTTGTCTCTGTCTCCAAGTGCACAATCTGGCAATGTTATTTATTCACAGTTCCTAAATCTGAGAGAGGACGTAGTGGCTGCAAGGAAAAATCAACATTAATCAATGTTTGTTATATAGGATACAAATTAAAATATAGCAAATCAAAAGTAAAATATATTTGACATTATGTAATTTATATGATATTTTGGACATAAGCAAAGCGGCAATCCGGAAGAAATGTGGGATAGAAGTGCGTAAAGTTTCATACATACTTTCAAATGATTGATTGGTATGCGTGCAGAAAATCAAAAGAGAGGTGAGCAGATGGCAAGAAATATAGCGATCAAAGTGGCAAGGGCCGAGAAGGACATGACACAGAAGGCTCTGGCGGAGGCAGTGGGGATCTCAAGGCAGACGATGAACGCCATTGAGCAGGGAGAATATAATCCCACGATCAAACTGTGCCGTTCGATCTGCCGTGTGTTGGGGAAGAGCCTGGATGACTTATTTGGGGAAGAGGAAAGTGTGTAAAGCAATTCTAGGCGGCCAAAGTACGCCCGCCAAGAATTTCTAAATTACACACTGGAAGAATGCCAAGAGCAGGCATTCTTCACGAGGATTGTGTGTGCCGCTGATGACGGCATGGATGGGAGGTAAGTATGAAAAAAGGAAAAAACAGACTGGATGAGATGCAGGAGCAGAAAATGCTTCAGATTGAACGTAATGGTTACTGGATAGGATATGTCGGATTGGCTGTTATAATGCTGGCTCAAATATTTTACTATGGGCCAGGCTGCTCAGACAAAATAGGAGGCGAGTTTCTTGTGTTTCTGTTTATGTCAGCAAACATCCTTGTTGGTTGTATCAAGTATGGTGTCTGGGACAGAAAGTTTGCGCCGACATGGCGGGTGAATGTGTTTGCGAGCCTGATCGCAGGTGTGATTGGCGGAGTCATTCATTTCTTTGTGACGTTCTTCAGATATCACAAATGGCAGGGATGCGCGGCAGCGGGAGTTGTTATGGGAATCAATATTTTTATGTGTACCCTGGTCTGCATGTCGCTTGCGCTTGGAGCCTATAAGATTCAGGAACGGAGACGGGAACAGAGGCTGGACAGGGAAGATGACGACAATGAGGATTGAGAACTGAGAATGAAAAAAGAGGAGATTCTGAGATGATCACAGCTGACAACCTGGTAAAAACATTTATCAGAAATGAAAAGAAAAACAAAAAGAGCGAGTTCAACGCGGTGGACGGCATCTCGCTGACAGTGAGAGAGGGAGAGATCGTCGGGATCCTGGGGCCAAACGGCGCGGGGAAGACCACGCTGCTGCGCATGATGTCCAAGCTGATGAAACCGACAAGCGGCATGGTCAGTATTTGTATCGGAGATCAGGAAATTTCCGATGATATTGAGGTCAAGAGGCAGATCGGATATCTGTCCAACAACACAAAGCTCTATGGAAGACTCTCGACAAGAGAATTTTTGCAGATGCTCGGCGTTCTGTATGGCATGTCGGAGGAGGATACAGCGCAGAGGATTGAGCAGATCAGTGAGGTGCTTTCGATGGACGCTTTCCTTGATAACAGGATCGAAAAGTTGTCAACCGGGCAGACGCAGCGGGCTTCCATTGCGAGATGTCTTGTGCATGACCCACAGGTATACATTTTTGATGAACCGACGCTTGGGCTGGATATCATCAGCAGCGCGGCGATTATCGACTTCATGAAGGGAGAGCGGGACAGGGGGAAGACGGTTCTGTACTCGACGCATTATATGGAGGAAGCGGAGTACCTGTGCGACCGGATCATCATGATCCATCACGGCAGGATCATCAGCGAGGGCACGCCTGCAGACCTGAAAGCGCAGACAGATCAGGGCAGTCTGAGAGACGTGTTTGCCGAGCTGATCCGCAAGGAGGGAATGCCAGATGAACAGTAGGGGAGTGAATCCAAAAATGATCAGGACGTTAGTGAAAAAAGAGATGTTGGATGTCTTTCGCGATAAGAAGACGCTGATGATGATGCTGGTCGTGCCGCTCATCTTATATCCGCTTATTTTTATCGGTGTCATGCAGATCACGGCTCTGATCTCTTCCAGCATGGAGGAGCAGAGTTATAAGATCGTCGTCGAGGCAGAGGATGATGATGTTCTGATACGGAAATTCATGGAAGCGGGGCAGGGAGTGCAGACTTCTGCCCCAAAAGATATAGAAACATTCGGTGAAAGGGATGGAAGAAGTACAGAAGGAGCAAGAGAAAGTGCCGAAAATGGCGGGCAGCCCTTTCGGATAACGATTGTCGATGCAGAGAGCATATCTGATTATGAGACAGCACTGAATGAGGAAACGATTGATGTATATATTTCAGGGCAGATACAGGACGGAAGGATGCAGTATGAAGTGTACTATCTTTCCTCTGTGACCAATTCTTCCTACGCGGCGGATCTTGCGATGGACATACTGGACGAATTGAAAGAGGACATGACAAGACAAAGGCTTACGGAGGAAGGGTTGGATGTGCAGGTCATCCTCGAACCGATCCATTATGAAAAACAGGATACCGCGAGCAACGAGCAGTCATTGGGAAGTATTATGGGTTCCATTCTCCCGTTTATGCTGATCATCAGTCTCCTGATTGGAACGATGTACCCAGCGATTGATACTACGGCAGGAGAGCGTGAGAGAGGGACATTGGAGACGATCCTGACGCTTCCAGTGACAAACAGGCAGCTTATTATATCCAAGTTTATCACGGTGGCAATGATCGGCATAGTCTCCGCGCTGCTCAATATTCTTTCTATGGGTGCGATCGCCTTGTATATGTACAAACTGATGGATATGCAGACCGATGTGGCGGCTTTTGACCTGGCGAAGTTTATCCCTGCGATTTTGGTGTGTATTCTGGCAGTGTTTGCCTTTTCCTTATTTATCAGCGCAGTCACCATGTGCGTGACTTCCTTTGCCAGAAGTTATAAGGAAGCAAACAATTATATCACACCGCTGATGCTGGTGGTGATGTTTGTAGGTTATATCGGTTTCATACCGAATATCGAGCTGACGCAGACGATGGCGATGGTTCCGGTGGCGAATATCTGTCTGCTGATCAAGAATATGATGGCGTTCAAGATCGATTACGGGGCAATTGCGGTGGTATTATTGAGCAATGTGGCGTATGCGGTGATCGCAATTCTGTTCCTGAGTAAGATCTATGACAGTGAAGCAATTCTCTTTGCAGACGGAAAAGCAGGATTACAACTCTTTGAGAAACGCAGTAATATCAAAAAGGGCGGTGTGCCCACTGTATCAGATGTATGGTTTGTGGTGGCGCTCACGCTGCTTCTGATCCTCTATGCGGGAAGTATGCTGCAGATTCAATATGGCTTAGCCGGCCTCTTTGGAACACAGATGATCATCCTGCTAGTGCCATTGTTCCTGGTTGTCTACACCAAGAGGGATATCCGGCAGACATATGGATTTGCGGGAACGAAAGCTGCAGGATATCTGGGCGCAGCGATTCTTATCATGGGATTGATCCTGCTCAACATCGTGATCTCGTCCGGTTTGATGAGTCTGCTGCCTGGGAGCGCAGAAAATGTAGAAACGACGTTTTCTGAAATATTGGGGGACAATGCGCTGGCAGCACTGCTTGTGATCGCGACCGCGCCGGCGGTCTGTGAGGAAATGATGTTCCGGGGCGTGATTCTTCATGCCCTGAAGGCAAAATACCGTGTGCCTTCGGCGATCGTGATTACGGCGGCGTTGTTCGGAGTTTTTCATATGAGTCTGATCAAGTTTATTCCGACTGGATTGTTGGGACTTGCATTCTGCATTGTGGTCTGGTGGACGGGCAGCATCTATCCGGCCATGCTAATGCACTTTATCAACAATGCATTCAGCGTACTGGTGATATATTATTCGGAGCAGATCGGCAAGGTCTTTCCGGTGTTTTGCAAGAGTACATTATCTGTTCTGGACGTATTGTGCCTGTGTGGCGCCGGGTTGGTTCTTGCAGGAATCGGTGTGCTCATATTGCGGAGGGCGAAACCAGAAAAAGTGTAAAAAATACAAAACATACCCTAAAAGGCGCGGTTTGTTCTATATGTATTTCGTTTCGACAAATAAATTCATATAATGATATAGATTGCTGCGGCAATTTATAATTCCTATTGGTTGCTGGAGCTTCATTTCTTCGAAAGAAGCTTCGGCAATTTCTATTTATGTGTATTACATCTGATGAAATTGCCGTGAAAAAGATTTTGAGGGGGTAAATTATCTTGTTAAGGACAATTAAGGGGAAACTGACATTCAGCGTGATCGGTATTGTGGTGGCGAGTATCCTGCTGACGACAGTAGGGGTGATCACAATCGCGGGGAAGCGTATGATTCAGGATCAGACGCAGGCGCTGCAGCTCAGCGCGGATAAATATGCGGAGGAGATCAATACCTGGATAGAGATTGAGAAAATGATCGCGGACGGAACTGCGGCCAGCATAGAGGCTGGGAAAAAGATGGACACAGACTTTGTGCAGTCTGTGATGGACGCACACGCATCAGGCAGGGAGGAGCTTCTGAATCTGTACTGTGGCACCAGGGACAGCAGATTTATCCAGTCCAACAGGGCGGCGGAGATCCCGGAGGGCTACGATCCGGTGCAGCGCGGATGGTATCAGCAGGCGGCACAGGCGCAGAAAGTCATTGTGACAGATCCCTACTGGGATGTGCTGACAGGTCAGATGTGCGCTACGATCGCGGCGCCGGTTTATATAGACGGTGAGCTCGCAGGTGTCATTGGTCTGGATGTCACGCTCGGCACAGTGACAGAGCTGACAGGCAGCATTGATTATGCGGAAGGTGTGTACGGTTTTCTGGTGGACAGCAGTGGTCAGTATGTAGCCCACAAAAACAAAAGTTATGAGCCAACGGCAGAGACAGCGGTTATGGCAGCGGATATGATACCGGAGCTGGGGATATTGATTTCCGGGACGGGTCATGATGTGATAAAGCTCACGGATTATGATGGCAGTGAGTGCTACTTTGCAGTGGCGGATATCGATGGGAGCGGATGGAAACTGGGGGTTGTGGTTCCGACGGCAAATGTCACACAGTCCCTTGTCACCATGATTATAGTGGCGGTTGTGATCGCTTTTGTGATCATCGTGTTTGTGGCAGTGTTTATGGCAGGGCTGATCGGAAAGATGCTTGCCCCGATACAGATGCTGAAACAGTTTGCGTCAGGAGATTTCTCGGAAAATGTGGTCAGTGAAAAGACGATCCCCAGGGAGTACAGAAATGAGACAGAGCAGATTCGGACAGCGACAACGGAGGTACGGCAGCAGATCAGGGAGATCATACTGAACACAAAGAAGGACGCAGAAAATATTGGCACGATTGCGGAGAGTACTTCATCGAGAATGACAACATTGAATCAGGATATCTCCGGAATCTCTGAAATGGTCATCAGGGTGATGGTGCAGACACTGCAGGCGAAAAAGCTGACAGACAGTATCAAGGATAACGGGCAGGAGTTGGGAGAGGCCATTGAGAAAGTTGCGCAAAAGGCGGGAGAGGCCGTGGGACAGTCGGGCAGTATTATGGAGCGTGCGGAAAAACAGCATGAGGCTTCCAGACAATCCTCAAAGCAGGCTGTAGCGCTTTATCAGGAGACGCGGGAGAATCTCGAAAAGGCGATCACTGACAGCAAAAGAGTGCGGGAAATCGATACACTGACAGAGGAGATTCTCGCAATCAGCACACAGACCAATCTCCTGGCGCTGAATGCTTCCATAGAGGCGGCAAGGGCTGGGGAAGCGGGAAGAGGATTTTCCGTTGTCGCGGAGGAAATAAGGGAACTTGCAGACCATTCCAGGCTGGCAGTCGACCAGATTCGAAAAGTGACGGAGAGCGTGGTGCACAATGTCGATTTTCTATCCGAAAATTCTGAAAAATTGTTGTCTTTTATGAATGAAAGGGTTATGAAGGACTATCATGACATGACAGCGCTGGCTCAGATGTATCAGCAGGACGCGGCATTTTATAATGATGTCTCCGTTGAATTAGGGGATTCTTCCAAGGCGATGAGTGCCAGCATGACGAAAATATATGAGTTCATTACATCGATTACGGAATTGATCAGCGAGATCGCGGATTATATGGAAAAGGTGGAACAATCTGCAGAGAGTTCTGACAGAAGTTCTGCGGCCGTGATGGAGCAGATGGAAGAACTGTTCCGTCTGAGTGTACTTTTAAACCAGACAGTGGCATCTTTCAGGGTATAAGAGCCAGTTTGCGATCGCTGATCGTTTCGATAAATACCCATTAAATCAATGTATTATATATGGACAAAATACGGGAAGCCTTGATCTAAAAGGCTTCCCGTTCGTTTTAATATCTCATTATAAAAAACTGTTCGATTTTTGGGCGTTACTATATATATCGTGTTTGATTTTTGCTTATGACCATGTATACATTTTTTGCTACATAAATATTCGAATTTGAAGCTATAAGGTTCT
>DKVL01000056.1:95441-179441 GCA_002491195.1 Lachnospiraceae bacterium UBA7179 | reverse complement strand
TAAAAATCGGATTTTAGGTTATAAAGAAACCTTCTAACCTCCATAACCAAATCATTCGGATTATCATCAATTACCACATAGTAAATTATATAATTATCCACATAAATACGATAATAAGAATATCTACGTTCCCGGACAGAATGATATGGCTCAAATGATTCAGCCAACGGAAGTCGCTCCAAAATAGCAGACTCTACCTTATCCAATAAGTCATTTGCTGCTTTTGGATTCTTCAGTTTCTCTGCAATATAGGTTACTTTTTCATCAAGATCCTCATAAAAAAGCGGCAGATAGCTCAATCTGTACTTTTTACTGAACATTTATTTTCCTCCGTAGTCCTCCAAAAACTTCCTCATGACTCATCCTTATATCGTTTTCCGCCGCATACCTATCTGCTTTATCTAATGCTGCTTCTACACCATCCGTCAACTTTGAATACTCTTCAAGACTAAGTACCACCATTGCTCCATATCCGTTTTTTGTTAGATATACGGGTTCACCTGCATTTACAATTCTCTCAATATCAGGAAACTTATTTCTTAAATCTGAAACAGGTCTAATCTGTAACATAAGCGCTCACTCCTTATCAATATTTTATCTTAATTTTATCATTATCCATATTGTACTCTACTATTCTAAAAAAAACAACCACTGTTAAAATCTTTCTTCATATTCTATGAATATAAACATGGATATGGACAGGTGGTTATCGGCGCTGCCACGTTTTCTGCTGCTGCCATCGGCGGTATCCTGCTATTATACAATGAAGAACCAGATGAAGCACACACACCGCAAGACTGACGTACTATGCACGGCTGTCTTGCTTCCATACGCTTTTCTCTGCTCTGCCTTATGCTCATTGCTGTGTATTGATGTAAATATCATCCTCCTGCCGTCCCTCATCTTGTTCTTTTTCCCATACCGCTACACCGTGACGGCAGGCTTGCCAAAGTGCCTTGCCGTCTATGTGGGTGTCTGTGCCGTCCAGAGCTTTCCAGCGCAGTTCGCCGATGGTTTTGATGCTTTCCTCCACCCAACGTCGGGCGCGGCGGACCTCTCCGTGGAAGCGGCCTTTTTCCAGTTTGGCCTTTCCTGCCTGGTCGCAGACGCTTTCGCATGGCCTGCCTGCGAACTTTTTTCGGATCATCGACTGTCTGGACATTCCAAAGATATGATACTCCACCATCCTATTGTCCTTTGTCTTTCTGATCTTCAATGTACTGGCTGTCCCACTGTCCTACAAGACACTTCATACAGGGCGTATGTTTTCCCTTTTCCTGCTGCTGGAAGGATGCCTGCTTGCAATTCTTACAGCAATTTATGTACTTTTTTACCTGGATACAATCGTTATCCTGGAATACGCGGAGCTGAAAGAACATACCCATCTCCTTGAAATGCAATCCCGTCAATACCGGGTATTGCAGGAGCATATGCGCCAGACTGCACAGCTGCACCATGACTTTCGCCACTCCGTGTGCCTGCTCTCCTCTCTTGCAGAGAAAGGCGATATTGACAGCATCCAAACACATCTTGCAGGATACGAAGCCCGTCTTGCGGAAAACACACCTGCAAACTACTGCTCTAATGCTGCGCTGAATGCACTGTTTGGTTATTACTACGAACTGGCTGTTTCTGCGGACATAGGCACGAACTGGCACATCGAACTGCCAGAACCGCTGCCCGCCACCGAACTTGACATGGTTTCCCTGTTCGGAAACCTGATGGAAAACGCCATCGATGGGTGGCACTGTGCCAGAGGGCAGGCGGCATTTCTGCCTAACCACACAGATCCGTCATGGCAACAAACTGTATATCGTTTCCACCAACAGCTTTGATGGCAAAGTGCGGAAAGGGAAAGACGGCTACCGCTCCACAAAGCACAGCGGGAACGGGATCGGACTTACTGCCATTGCCGCGACAGCGGAAAAGTATGGCAGCTCAGCACAGGCTTCCAACAGCAATATGGAATTTTTTGTAGATGTGATGCTGAAAATATGCGGGTAAGATTTCGTAATCAAAAATTTCTCAAATAAAATTTTTAACATACGTCTTATTCAGTCCACACTGTGTTCCAAACCCTTCTTTGAATTCTGCGAGTGACTTATTGAGCACTTTTCCATGCTCATACGTACTTGTGCCAAATGAGAAATACCGAAATCCTCTATCCCTTGCAGTCTGTATAAGATTGTAGTCCATAAAATTCATCGGATACAAGTTAAGACAATCCTGGTCTGCTGCCAGATACTGTGTGTGAAATACCCTGTCTCCAAACAGAAATACCATGCTGCCTGCCAACATACGGTCTTCCTGATACACTCCGTAAACTTCGACGATATCCCTCAGCCTGGTTTCTCTAAAATCTATGATCTCTGCTAATGAGTGCACCGGAACGGCGTCAAACTTGCGAAGGTTATCACATAATATTTCATAAAAAGATTCAATCTCACCTTTGGTTTGAAGCTTTTTAAATGTCAGATTATTTTTTAATGAATATTTATACCCCCGTCTTCTTGCTGACACAAAATTGGAAGCGATGTCGTCATGATACTGGGAAAAATCAATATAAAAACTAATCTCATCATATGATGTATAACCTCTCTGAAACAGGAAATAGTACAGAAGGTTCCCGTTCTGTCTCGCAAAAATGTCACCTGTACATTTCAGGCATACTTTCGTGTATCCATTCTGTACCAGATACTCCTCAAATGCATTCATAATTGCATCCATATGCTCAATATTATAAAATTCTTCTGCCACTACAATTCCGCCAAACGTGCTTCCAGAATGCGCGCTGAATATTTTTTGCCCGTCTTCCACGATGGTACACGCAGGAACAACGGCAACCATTGTCCCATTTCCCTTGTACATGATCATGGACGCATCCTCAAACCGGTCACCATGATAATCCAGGAACTTTTTCGTCTGGAGAAATGTACCATTAACAGAACGATTCATCACAAAATCGTCCCATTTTTCCCTGTTGTTTCCATCATATAACTTTATTTCCAATTCCACCATTATAGAGCTCTCCCATTGACATATCGCATGTTCAGATAAATTTCTGAACCGTATTCCTTCATATATGAAGCGCACATCCGATCCAATGCATTCAAAATATCTTCATTTAAAATATTCGAATCCAGACATTGCTGCATCTGCTGATGCGTAAAAGGTTTTAAAAAAGCAGAACCTGAATCCACCACACAATACCCCTCACTCAATACAAGTTTCGTTAACGATTCCATATCATAAACATTGTGCTGCTGCAGCGTTAAATTGGAATCTGACAGCTGATGGACATCTTCAAGCAATCCCATTTCTTTTGCCAACAGACGATGCAATGAAAAAGCATTTGGTACATTTACATGCACCACCGTCTGTCGATGACACAAGCATCCAATATCCTGCAGCAATAAACGAGGATTCTCCACCTCGTGCAACAAGCTGGAGCAGATAATAATATCATAGGTTCTTCCCATGATCCGACTCATAACATCTTCAAAAAATCCCTGATAACATAAAACATTGTTGTATTTTTCCGCCAACAAACATGCATTTTCATAATAATGTGCAGCAGGTTCAACCACAACAAAGGTATATTCATCATGATAATCAACAAAAAGAGGATCAAGTCCACATCCGATTTCCAAAATACAGTCTCCCTCTTTCGCATATTTTGCTATTACATCTTTCATTAACCGCCTTCTATATTTTTCCTGACTGCGCTCAAAAGGATGCTCCGTATACTGTCGTTCATAATCTAATATATCACGCATAATTCTTCCCTCCGTTTTCTAATCAGCCTGCCAATTCTAACAATGCCGCTGCCCTCTGTTATTTCCTGCCATAAGAATTTTCAGCCAGTATTTCGACTGTTTTACTGCCTCCCATCCCATGCCTGCCTCAATCATATACCACATCTTCTCCCTAAAAAATAACTTCGCCTCGTTCTTTTTTAACGGTGTCAGTCCAGAACCAGTTATCGATTTTCCTGATATTCGATATTGGACCAGTTCCTGGTCTATAAAACCAAATGAATAACCCTTATGCATGATCTTGAGGTTTAACGGATAATCCTCCATCCATCTATATGCTTCATCAAACCCTTTCAGCTTATGCATCACTTCAGCCGGATAAAATGATGCAGCTGGTGATACTACCCAATTCTGCACCAGAAGATTCCTGTACTGCTGTATTCTGCCTAATCTGGCATATTCATAACATCTGTCACAATATTTCTGCACAGCAGTAAAATCGCATTTCTCTTCAGAAAACAGTTTCACCTTTGCTATTGGGATAACACCTCTGTTTTTTTCACAAAAATCAACATACCGCTGCACTGCATCCGGCATCATGCAGTCATCTGCTGCCAGAAAGCCAATATACTCACCTGTAGCCTTTCCCAATGCCCGATTATTGCTCCCGGCAATTCCCGTATTTACCCCTGATGTCACAAGTTTCATATCATACAGAATATTCTGATTCTTTTTCATCCATTCTGAAACAATTTCCAAAGTGTTATCCTTTGATTTGTCATCTGTTATAATTAATTCTATACAAGGATATGTCTGTGCTTTGATACTCTCTAATGTACGAACAACTGTATTTGAAGAATTGTATGCCTGTATTATCATGCTAACCAGTTTGACATTCGTCTCCATTACTTATTCATAACCTCCAGATACTTGTCATAATCCCTGATATACTCGTCTGCGTCATAATGCTCGCTGGCAAGCACTAACAATACAGAATCCTTCGAAAAATCATACATATCCTTCCAGACCAGTCTGGGCAGATAGATTCCGATGTGCGGCCGGTCAAGATGATATACTTTCTGATTGGTACCATCATCTACCCTTATTTTGGAAGTACCCGCCACATTGATCAATACAAACTCTGATTTGTGATTGGCATGTCTGCCACGAATAACATCCTTGTCTGAGCCATAAATATAAAATACCCTCTTAATATCAAAGGGAATATCCTGGTTCCCCTCCACTATGACAAGATGGCCTCTTTCATCGCCCATCTGAGAAAACTCAATTAACCTGCAGTGTTCTATCATGTATTTATCTCCCATTTCTAATTTGTTATTGCCCCGATCAATCATAACAGTTCAGCCTTCGGCTTCCTGTTACAAGCATCAAGCCATGCAAAACCACTTCGTGGTGTCAAAGCCATGTACCGTGGCTTGATGCATCTCAACCTCCACATTTTCTCCCGGGCTTCGCAGTATGAAGCCCGAGGCTGAACTGTAACCATCAAACCGCAGCTGTTAAAAATGGTTATTAACTTCCAGCCAATATCCCTCAGGCGCGCACACTATCTTGTCCTTTCTGCTGCTAAGATAATATCCCCACCAGCTGAACGAACTGATTGCCAGAATGTTATGCTTTCCATAGGTCATAAGCTGCATATCGCGAAAACTATCTTCCTGTTTGTTCCAATTGACAATCACTATGTCATCTGTTTCCCTTAATCCCAGTACTTCCTTATTTTCTTCGCACCATTCAGGTTCGTCTGAAAACAGGAAAAATACTGGCTCACCGACCTTGCTCCTGATGAAATTTACTGCTTTCTTATAATAGTGCTGCTCATAAAGATACCCATTATCATACATATGATCACTTCTTCTTATATGCATCACTACTGACTCGGTCTCAAGCATCTTTTTTGCACAGTTATCGTTTTTTTCATCACAGAAATCCGGAAAGGTGAACGCCTTTTTTATTTCACTTTTGATCTCCCTGAAGTATTGATCAGACGTATAATTGAATTCATCAAAATATACATTAGCCTTAAGCCTAAAACAGTTTTTTTTGTATCTGTCATGATAATATCCATACTGCCTTGCCCTGTTATCAAAATGCATTTCCCACTCATATCTTATTTTGAACAAAACTTTATCCCGAAATTTCCGTAAAGCGGCCCACCTGCAATTATAGTATGTGTATTCCCCCCTGCTCACACGTATGACAGGAACATCCGGCTGTTCTTTTAGAAAGAAATGATATGCTTTTTCAAAATATCCATTTCCTTCCATGTCCATGTTCTCATAACATTCTATCAGATCAGGTGCATCAATGCCAAATATTTTATTTAGTTCATATCCATTCCATGAATGTGCATAATGATAATAAAATGTATCGATCATATTCATTCTGTCAGGACACTTATGTTTTAATAAAATATAAAATGCATATTTCGCCATCTGGCTGCCCAGCCCGCCGTCTATCATGGCTATTTGATAATATGTTTTTTCCCTCTTCCCTTCCAAACACTCACTTCCTCCTGCCTTTTATGCGTGGCTTTATAATGATGTTATATGCGGTTTTCATGCTGCTTTTTCTGCTGAAACCGACGAGAAGCAGCACCATGATCAATATTTCAATCAGCACTCCCCTACAGATAAACTGAACGATCGGATTTCCAATCACAATGTACCTGCTGACATGACTTACAATGCAGTACAATAGGATAAAGATACCCGCATATACCACATTCCCCAGCCAGTATTTCGCATAACTCCCAATATTCCAGTCAAAGCAGTTTTTATAAACCACATAGCTTCTGCCGATCCAGTATATGCAGAGCGCAAGCAGCGTTCCGAGCAATACACCTCTGATATCAATAAACTGCACTAATACAATTGATGACACCAAATTCACGATGGCTGCCAGCGCCGAAATCCACTTATCCTCCCTGAACATTCCATAGCCTCTCATAACCATGGCATTCGGTTCATGTGCCGTGTTCATATAGATATCCGCCACGATCAGCCACAACAATATAGGCTCAATGATATACTGGCTGCCAATCCACATTGTCACAAAGTCATCTGCAAGGCACAAAATTGGAATTAAGGCAACGGCACACATAAAAAACTGCAGCATATTAAACATGTCGTAAATTTCCTTTATTCTACTCTTGTCTTTTTCCACACTCAGGAAATTGCCCCATGTAGGATTGAAGGAACTGTCCACAATGTTAATCAGCTGTCTTATTGACTGCGTAATTGTTTTATAGTTTGACAGCAGTCCAACATGAATAGTTCCGCAAAACGCGGATATAACCATACTATCTGTAGAGCGGTATACATATCCTGATACATTACCCAGTACAATTTCCTTCAAATCATGGAAAAGTTCTTTCTGTTCCTGTCTGTTTACAGCAAACTTTTGTCTGATAAAGGGTAACTTCTTTTTGCAATGTCTTGAGATAATGAGATTGGAGCCAAACAGCTGGACAAACTGCAGTAAAAGGTATAAAATATAGTTTTTCGTAGTGACAATAACAACCAGTTTCAGCGCATATACGATAATGTTAAATACAATATCCACCACTGTACAGAAATACTGGTTCTGGTACGCGCCCAACAGCGTCCTGTAACAATTGATATAATACGAGCACGCCGTCATTGCAATCTGCACCACATACACCAGATAAACCGTCTTCATGTCAATTTCCGTATTGACAATAATGTGCAGGAACGGCATACAAACCAGTCCGCCGATCAGAATAAATGTTCCAACGATCCTATATGCCTTTTTAAACAGTGTAAAAATCTCTCCCACCAGCTGCTCATTGGCTTCCGCAATTGGTTTATACAGTCGGAACGAAATCGAATATTGAATTCCCAGCTCACTTAACGCAAGCATATTAATCACTTCGACAATGGCGGCATTTACTCCGAGAATCTCTACTCCCAAATATCTGATCAGATATTTCCTGACAACCATGGCCATAATAATAACGATAAACTGGTTGATGAAGTTAACCGTAGAATTTATTATCGCATATTTACTTCTCATTTTGAATTTTCTCCCCTATATGTCTCTCCACACCTGGAGCGTGTTTGAAAAATGCTTTCAGTCAGATGTGCGTCACAGTTTGTGGGAGATTTGCGCCAAATGAAGGATCGATCAGATACGAATCCTTTTATTCTTAATCCTTTCATCCCACTTTTAGCGACTGTTCAGAAATAGCTAAGTCAAGATGTACAGGTTATTTTTGAACAGTTCCTTAACATTACTATTGCTCATTATATCTAATAAAGTACTCAAATACAATACCAAAAACTTCCAGACAATCTATTTATATGCATTTAATTTTTCAATCACATAGTCCTGCTCTGCATGTGTCATCCCTGTATACAGCGGCAGACTCAGCATACTGTCCGCATACTGCTCTGTGACGGGATACTCCCCCCGTCTATATCCCAAGTATTTGTAACATTCTGCAAGATGCGGCGGTATGGGATAATGGATCTGGGTCTGTATATCATTCTTCTTTAAATATTCCAGAAGCCTGTCCCTTTCACTGCACCTGACTACATACTGGTGATAAATACTGTCCGCTTTGTTCCTAAGCTGCGGTTTTATAATGTCAGGATTTTGTATTTTATTTGTATAATACTCCGCAAGGTTCTTCCGTTCTTGGTTGAGTTCGTTCAAGTGCGATAATTTCACTCTGAGAAGCGCCGCCTGCATCTCGTCCAGCCTGGAATTCACGCCTTCGATCTCATTGTGATACTTTACCTTGCTTCCATAATTGCGCATCATGCGAATCTTGTCCGCAAAGGCCTCATCGTCTGTAACGATGGCACCCGCGTCACCGAATGCACCAAGATTCTTGGTCGGATAAAAACTAAAACAGCCTGAGATACCGAATGTTCCTGTCATCTTCCCATCAAAACATGCCCCATGTGACTGTGCACAGTCCTCTATGACCGCAATCTGATGCTTTTGGGCAATCTGGACAATGGGCGCCATGTTGGATGCCTGCCCGTATAAATGTGTTACCATGATCGCCTTTGTCCTGTCCGTTATCGCCTGTTCGATCCTGTCCGCATTGATATTGTAATATTCATCCGGCTCGACAAAAACCGGAATCGCATCATTTTCTGTGATCCCAAGCACTGTAGCAATATAAGTGTTCGCCTGTACGATCACCTCATCTCCCCTGCCTATTCCGAGTGCCCGCACAGACAGAATCAGTGCATCCAGACCTGAGTTCAGGCCCACACAGTACGTTCTGCCTGTGTACTGTGCAAATTCCTCCTCAAACTGTCTGACCTCATTTCCCAACACATACCAGCCGGAACGCAGTACCCGAAGCGCTGCCTCCTCATACTCTGCCTGATACATCTGAAACTGCCTGTCAAGTACATTACATTTGATCTGCATACCCTTTTCCCCTTTAATCTGCTCTACTATCCTATCAACTGCATAATGACCTCTACGATCTGATCACACATGTTCTGTAATCTTATATACATATATCCTGCCAGACAAATCCTCATTATTTATCGTAACATGCTCTGGCACAGAAGCACAGAAATAGATTCTGTCTGGTTTCTGTGATCCTATTTTTTCCATTTTTGTATGTAACTCACAATTGATTTTCCTGCCGCCATCCGCCACTTTTGTCAATTGACTGCCCACAACCGTCCGGTTTCTTTCCGGGGTGCACGGAAGCGACATTTTATTGCCAAGGGAACTATTGTCCAGCTGTCCATATACATTTATAATCTCCGGAACCTCTTTGTTGATCCGGAACAAATGATATAAAATCTCATGACGCCTTGTTTTGAACCCTGCCTTCAGTTTTCCCATTCCTTTCTCAATATCGCTGTCAAAAGTGATATTACAAAATACCTCACGAATATACTGTGCAAATTCATGCAATTCGTCGATATCCTCCCCTAACACAGTCAACACAGGACACAGATCTTCCTCACACGCGATCACCCTCAATGGTTCTGACGTGCCAAGTGCCAATAAATGTTCTCTTTTGTCTCACGCTCAATCTGTCAATCATCTATAATCAATTTGCTCCTCTCCGTAAATCTTATTCAGAAAATTCCCTACCATTTCCATCGTCACATCCTTGAGACGATAATTTGTATTATGTGAGATCGCATCATAAAAGCTTTTATCGTCTTCAAGAAACTGGGCAAATTCATTGATAATATTACCTCTTTTTTTGATCTGCTCCTTCGTATACCCGCCTATTTTTATTGAAAATGCGATGAACAGCGACTTATTAACCGGATTCTTTTTGTCGCTTATCGTTCCTTTGTCATCAATCGCGATCTTCCGGAAAGCCCTCTCTCCAAACATCATAACCGCCTTGTTCATGGACTCCTCAAAGGTATTTCTGATTTTCTCATAAGGAATCCGGCTGCAGTTATTCAGTTCTACGGCAATATTGTCCAAAAAATCGTCCATCTGCGTTGTGTAGGTCAACTGCAGAAAATTGTTGTACATCAGACAGTAAAACCCAATATATCTAAGAATCAACTCCTGAGCCATCATTCTCTTATCGCTGACGCCATTGTCTGTCGCCTTCTGAAAGGATTCGGAATCAACGAGTTCCTTTATAAACTCCCTGACCTCCTTTTTCATAAACGCATGACGGACTTCCTGTTTGTTCAGTTCCTTTCCGCCCGTGTTCAACCGCTTAAATATGTCAAGTTTCACATTTTCCGGGGTGCTGGGCTCGATGACGTTACAGTCGATCTGATAGCGTCTCAATGCACGTATTAACTGGGGACGCAACGATTTATCCTCCGGCAGATCCGCTTTTTTATAATATTTTCCCTCGCAGTCCTTTCCAAGATATTCCAAGTTGGATAATTTAAATTCGTTTTTGAAAAATTTGTAAATTGTAGTCAAACGCTGCAGACCGTCAACAACCTGAAGTTTGCCATTCTTATCCCGTGAAAAATAAAACATCGGCAGTGGAATATTCAATAATATGGATTCGATCAGTCTGGATTTGCGTACATTGTCCCACACATAATCCCTCTGGAAAGCAGGCGCCAGATCCAACACGGGTTCCTCGTCCTCTTCGCCATCTACCATACTTACGATCTCCTTCAGTGAAAACCGGGCCTGTGCAACTGTAATCAGCTGTGGATCATAAGGAACTGTTATTCCTGATTCTCTGCCGCCTCCTTCATTATCATCATATTCCAATCCGCTCTCAAAGCTTTCCTTTTGCTCTTTAACCCGCTCCTCATATTTATTTTCAAACTGGCTCAATATCTGTTCCATGCACTTCTGATACTTTTCCGCAATCTTGACAAAACGATACCGCCTGCCATCTTCATAATCCGCAGCATGCTCGACCTCAATCAGGATCCCCTGGTCAGAAGATCGATACAGTCCCAAATTCTCTTCGTTAAACCGGATCTCTTTGTCCTCCTCCCCCTCATCCATGTAAATAACAATTTCCTGCGCATTCATCTCCATATTTACCCCTGTTCTCCCACATCCGCATTTTGGTACGCATACCTTTTGCCTTTAATCTAATCTACTATCCTATCAACTGCATAATAACTTCCAGTATCTTTTCCGCTGCCTTATCCCACAAAAAGCTGTCCTCAACACGCTTTTTAGCCATTTCGCCTATCTGTCCATCTTTCACTGCCACTATTTTTTGTACCACTTCCTGCTCGCTGCTGCAAATATATCCAGATGCATTATTTTCTATGATCAGGGAAGGTCCCGGAGCATCGAGGGCAATTACTGTATTTCCATAATACATTGCCTCCAGTATTGCCATTCCAAAGATCTCATGTGTATTCAGATTGACAAAACAGTCTGAAAGCCTGTAAAATTCCCACATTTCATCATTGGGTACCTTATCATAAATGGTCACCTGCTGTGCCAGATCCTGTTTTGCGATCCTCAATCTGACTTCTTGTGCAAGTTCCCCCTGTCCTATCATAACAAGGCGAAAATGGTTATCCTGCTGATAAACCTTACGAAAAATATCAACCATCTTAACCGGCTGTTTCTCTGCTGTCATCCTGCCTACAAACAAGATCACCCTGTCCTCCACTGAAAATCCCCGGGATTTCTTGAGATCGTCTTTATCATAACTTAAATAATCCTCTTTTAACAGGGTTTTGTCAAGCCCGACAGGAACAGTATAAATTCTTTTTGCCCCCGCTGCCATAAGTTCATCCGCCAGCGCAGGCGTTTTTACTATAGTAGGAAGTATTTTATAGAATTTTACATTATCACAAAAAAGGTCTACAACCTTTCTTTTCCATGCGGATGCATTATTGCTGCGGATCACTCCTATATATGGAAGGCAGCAGATATCATTGCATCTGCACCACTTGTAAAACCGTCTAAGGAACAGATAATTATCCGATGCGGTGATATAACAGGATACCTTATTGTCCAGCCTGTGCGCATCTACAAACGCATGTTTCCCAATATGGCAACATTTCAAATAGATGGCAGTAATTCCGCCTTTATTGACGATCTCTTCCTCTCTGTCCAAGTCAGGTATGAGATGATACACCTTCACATCATGCCCCATGCCGGCCAGTGCTTTTGCGAGTCCTTCTGCCTGTGAATTGTAATATTTACTTAAATCTTTCCGCTCTGTATTCAGCGAGATCACTGCAAGTTTCATCGTCTTATTACCCTCTATAATCCCTTACCATTCTGGAATCCCCTTTACCCTATAGTACTGACTCGTACTCTTTTTTCTGTATTTTTAATGATATTACTGCAAATTTCATCAAATCCAATATACTTATATTACATCTTTTTTTCATTCTGCATGATATCCACTAAAGCATTCTTTAAATTTACAGCATAAGTATCCGCTATAAATACACGATTGGCATATTCATATATTGATTTACTTATCCTTTCTATCTCATTTGCATCCATATTGACTAAGCAAGACAATTTTTCTTCAATTTGCTCAATCTGATAGCCTTCAAAATATTGACAATACTTTGATAACTTATCCATACCTGTTCCTCTGGTTGTAACAGGTATCATTCCATGTCTCATGCCTGTTAACAGCCCTGTTGACATTCCTTCCGAGCACGAAGGCAAAAGAACATATGTGCATATTCGTGCAAGTTCAAGAAACTTCTGTGACTCTATATCCACAAAACCGCAATTAATAACATTCTGTGGTAGTTTTATCTCATATTTTTTACACTCCTGCTGAATCTCCTTACCACACATATACAATTTCCATTCAGGATGCTTGTTGAATACCTCAATCAACAGATCATTTCCTTTATGAACAAATCCCTTTACACCAAGTACAATAAAATTTGTGCTTTTTCTATCTTTACAAATATTATCTGTATAACTACTGTTTTTAATTGCAGTCGGATATACACGTTTTACAATTTTATTACTGAAATATTCCGTCTCACCAAGGCAGATGACAGCATCAGCCAGCTGCTCATCACCATCATGGTAAAACCTCCCCGTTCTTGTAAAAGTAATTTTCTTCCCTGTTCTCTCATAAAAATATTCAATCCGCTGCTGTTCACCAGCCTTTGACACAGCATATGGATTCTCTGTCATATATAATATGGTATATGCTTTGGGATTCCTCTCTCTGGCAAGACGAAACATATCACCAAACCCCAAAATATAATCATAATAGTCAGAAGGCATTTCAAGCGCAGCTTCTGGATTATTACAATCACATACATCAATGCAGAAATCCATATCAATTAAAACTTTTATCATCTGAAACATCTCCTGCAGATTTGTATGTGTTCTAGCGTAACGCATAGAATATGCTGTCCGCCCATAGTCCATATAGCAGACCAGAATCCTTTTCTGATTTTTAAGACAATCATAATTAATTCCAAGTACAATGTTTTCACTACGCCTGGGATCTATTTTACGAAACTGTATATTTATTTTTCTAAACGCATTTTTAATAAATTCGTTAACTGCCTTCAACATTATCCCGCCTTTTTAAATATCTTTCATTATGTCCAGTTCCTTTTCAAAATACTTTGCCACATTGAGAAAACACACATCATTTTGACTCCGTCCCACGTTCTCACTTCTTAAATTAACCCCTTGACTTTCTTTGATTTCCTGCGGCACTGGAATCCGGGATGGCGCCCAGACCACTTTTGTTCCTGCCATCCATTCCATAAATTTTAACCAGATATCATCCTGATGCAAACTCAGTTTCATAATCAAATCCATATCAAATGTCCTATCACTTACACAATGTGGAGGATAAAGCACTCCGCCTACCCCTGTAGCAAACAAATCATGTGCTGGTGTCTTTTTCAGCATATACTCTCCCTCCCACTCATTGTATGACGCAATATTTCCTTTGGCATTTCTCGTAATACGATGCACTCTTCTGGCACATACCTCTTTAGGATATTTTCGATGTGTTTTTACTAAGGATTCAATCAGGTCTTTTGCATAGATCAAGTCGTCATCTACAGTAATGATCAGCGACTCCGGATATTCCTGCATTGCATAAATGTATTTCTTATGGGGCTTTAAATCGCCATACCTCGGTTTGTATTCAATTCCATACTTTTCCAAATGAATCATTTCCTCTGTGTATTGGTCTCTTGTAACATAATCATCAAGCCACACAATAAATTTATCCGGTTTCATTGTCTGAAGCATAAGACTTTTTATTGTCAAATGAATACTCTCGAATCTTTGTGGATAACTGGTCATCGAAAGCACAATGTTTTCATCCCTTTTTGCTTCATTTAAAGCATATTGATAATCCGAACTCATTATCTGCCTTCTCCTAATCTTATAACAACATTTCCTATATATCCGATACCATATTCCTTTACCGTTCATTATCCTAAAGTCCTCCATTCCTAAACACCCTGTCCCATCCATAATGAACAATACACCGACAGCTTATCTCTTATGCGTCCACTCATAAATATGACTTTTTATAGTGACAAAATAATATCTTTTTTTCGTCATATATCCACGCCTGTACTGTATCATTGCTGCCTCGCGTACACCTTTTTGACTGCTGGACATTCCACCCAGCCTGAAATTTGACATAATCTCCATAACCGGCGTAAATACCACTTTGCCTGATTCCCAAAACCGAAGCATCATATCATAATCCGCTGCGGAACGATATTTCGTATCGAAAACACCAAATTCATCATATGTTTCCTTCGTGACAAAACAGGTCGGATGTGTGATCATTTGTTCGGGCAAAAAATCATGGTGATGAATAAAAATTGTTTTTTCCCTTCCATTTAGGAAATTGCGCTGCATTCCATATATGACCTCATAAGAATTGCCTTTATAATTTGTTACAGCAAACTCTACTGTATCTTTTTCATACCAATCATCACTATTAACAATTCCCACCAGCTGTCCTTTTGCAAGTCTTACTCCCTTGTTCATGGCATCATAAATTCCATTATCCTTTTCAGATATTAGAGTAAATCTCTGCGGTAGTCTGTCTTGATGCTTATCAATAATCTCCAAAGTATGATCTGTGGAACCACCGTCAATAATGATATATTCAATATTTTTATATGTCTGATTCTCTACACTGTCCAAAGTGTGCTCTATTGTATCCTCACTGTTATAGCATGGTGTGAGTAGTGTTACTAATAACTCTGACATTCCACTTCTACCCTTTCGCTCTCATTCATCACATTGATCATATCCAAAATTGTTTTTTCAACGGCCCTATATATATTGAAAAATCTTGTTGAAATAATATTCATATTATAACTATCAGAATATACTTTTGACAACATTTCCCGCGACACCTTCGCATCTGGATATGAACCGACAGGATTCAAAAAAAATATTGCCATAAATATCGTTTCTATTTCTCATATCTCTTAGTCTTAGATCTGTATTTTACATAATATCCTATCCAAATCAAAAACGAAACAATCGACAAGGTTACTGAATAGACAAAATTTTTGTCTAAATAACGAAATCGTACTGCATTCATACCTTTCTCTATTGGAATTGCCATCATTCCATTCACATTAAGTATCTGTACTTGTTTTCCATTTACATCTGCACTCCAGCCCTCATCATAAGGCACACTGAAAAAAGCAAACTTCATCGTACTGGAATTGATCTCACATTCAAAAAAATCCCTTTCTATATCAAACTTCTCTGCATTCTCGTCTTTATGCTGCGTGACAAGTTGTTCAATATCATCTGCAGACAAATTTTTTATCGCTGCCAGATCAGCCTGAGCCAGCACATCCTGAACTTCCCCGGCATCCTCGTCATTGATTACCAGCGCAGAAAGCATTGCTATCGCACGAATATCCTGATCCAGTTTCAGGAAATCACTTTTGAGCATATACTGATCATATGTAAATCCTATATTCAGATAACAGGATTTTTCATACAAATGATATACTGCGTTTCCCTGTTCAAACGATTCTAATAATTTCACATTACTGACTTCTTCTGACCCATCGCTTATAACATATTTTACAGAAAGAAGCTCCTCTGTGCCGTCTGGTCCTACAGGACTAAATATAATCTTCTCTAATCCGAGACTGTCCCAAAATTCTGGGATAGAGCCATTAATCGTTGAGATAAAAGAGTTAATACCATGAAAACCACCAAGCATTCCCAGATTATCCTCATAAGACACATACCGGCATTCTTCCTGTGGCTGCAACATTTCTATAGCATCAATCTTCTGCTGATATACAGCAGAATCCTCACCATCAAATTTCTGATATAAGCCGCATGTAAAAGCAGTAGTCATCAGTGCAAAGACAAAAATTGCCCCCAACAAAATATTTTGTTTTACTGCAATGCAGCATGGCATTATCCGCACTGCCAAAAGTATCAGGATTCCTGACAATGCTATGATCAACAACAACAGAAACCTATTCTGATTTAAAATCAGCTCAAACTTCGTTTTATGCCACCAAAAAGACATTGCAGTCCACACAAGCAGGAACAAAAGCACAAGCAGTGACACGCTGCCCACCTGGTAATGATCCATCTCATCCAGCACCTTTGCAGAAGCAAGCGCCATAAACAGAACAGGCATATAGTACCATCTGCAATAATCTGTCGTGAACAGCGAGAACATCCCGTTTCCTATTGGAATAATCATGAGAATTGTCAACAACAGAAGCAGTCTCTTCAGCCAGTCCTTCCGATTTCTTTTGAGCAGATAAGCGCCCTCCAGTACAATCCCTGTCAGCGGCAGGTACGCAGAACGAGATGTCCATTCCTCTGCATATGCATAGGAGCGTTTCATCATCATCTCTGCGGGCAGCAAAAACGCCGATATGATAGAAAGGAGGTCTCTTCTGCTCAGCTCCAGATAGCTTTTTAGCGAAACACTATCTGAAACCCGCGCGTTTTTCAGAGTTGCCAGAATCGACGGAACAAAAAGCACGGAAGCCATCAGCACTCCAAGAATGCCTTCCAGGAAACATATACCTATCTTTTTCATCGATCGTCTTGGATCATCTGCCACATATTTCATTATAAAATATATTGCCAAAAATACAACCTCTCCAATAAAGCAATAATAGTTTACTACTGCATTTAGAAAAACCGCAAGTGCAAAAAAACCTTTCTTATCTTTCTCAACCAGATCATCCAATGTCATCAACAGAAGCGGGAAGAAAGCCACTGCATCATGAAAAATGCCAAAAAGCAGATTAATTGTCTGAAAACCTGAAAATG
Organism: Lachnospiraceae bacterium UBA7179; assembly: GCA_002491195.1. Lineage (GTDB taxonomy): Bacteria > Bacillota > Clostridia > Lachnospirales > Lachnospiraceae > COE1. Next base: position 161,967 of record DKVL01000056.1, on the reverse strand, counting down.
AATAAAGAATCGAACCTGCCAACGCACTTTTATGCGATTTTGTATGTCTTCTGAGATAGCAATAGGAAATCAATCCTGTAACCGCATATTTAACGACATACTCCCATCCCATTATATACAGAACATTCTTGCCATTACACCAGCTAAACAGCCAGAAAAACGGACTTCCCAAACGATAATAACTCATAGCAGAAACAAGGTTGGTTCCTAAATCAATATTCCAGTTCCACAAACCGCCCTCCCCATGCAGGGAATCCAGACACACTTTCGTGAAAGGAACCAACTGGGAATTAAAATCATAGCTAAGTGAAAATAGTCCTTTTTCCCGGATCATAAAAGTGCCAAATATAAGTAATGCCAACAGAGCATTTACTACAAATGCCTGCATTTTACCACTTTCATACAGCTTCATACCCTGATCCTTCCTGCCGCTTTTAATCAACACTTGCACTGTCCCCCATTCTATGCTGTTTTAGCATCTCCTACACCTCCCCCAGCAGACCTTTGACCTGCCAGAAATACCCTTCATACGCATTTTGTCTCTCAAACGGCTGATACCAGTAATATCCCATCAACACCAAGAGATAGTTTCGCAAAATATATACTGAAATGAAATGCGCTTCCACCAGGTTATAGATTGAAAAAGCGACCAGCATCGAGAACATGACATAATCTTTTTCCCTATAGCTCTGATATAACAGGTAAATATTCATTCCAATATAAATCATTCCGGGAATAATCCCATACCAATAAAATAACCTCACAAAGCCTGCATCAAAATACTCTGTATTTTCCGGCGCTGCAAACCATTTCCAATTCTCCAGCCTTGCCGCCTCAATCGCATAGCAGCTCTGATATCTGCCATTTAATATCACGTCAATCTTGTGCATCAGACTGTCGCGTGTATCATACGTGTTCTCCACATGAGAACCAATCATCGCAAACGCAACACACCCGATCACGATCACAGTACCCATGATATAGATCCTTTTATCCTCTCTGCACTGTTTACTGTACCACATGACAAAAGTCAATGCAACAAAGAACGCCCATACAATAACGCCTGTCTTGGAATCCGTAAGAAAGAACAACACGAAATCTGCCGCCATAAACGCCGCAAAATGATACCATTTCAGCACGTCAGCATAGCTGTAGACCGCCAGAACAACGAGCATCCAACACATACAATGCAGTGCGTTCGGATGTCCCATCCCGAGCACATACCTTGTCTCAAACATCTGCTCTCCTGTTCCCCCCCTGCCAAAGTCGGCTGTAAGCGATACCGTCCCGTATATTCCTGCCAGCGAAAGAACGATCAGCGCCGCGCAGCCCGCCAGCGTTACCCAGAACACCACCTTCATGACCTTTTTGATGTCCATTCCTTTGCACGCTGCGATAAAAGCGATCACTCTCACAGCCTCATCTTTTTCATTGACCAGATAAGCCAAGAACATCACAGCGCCAAACGCAAAAATGCACAGCCATTCTTTCTTTGAGTACTTTGTCAGCGCGATCTTGATACAAAACAACAGAAAAGTCAATCGAAACAACTGGCTTTCCAACGGATTGGTATATGCGCTTTTATCGATGATCACAATGACCAATTCTATCATCAGGCCAAGCCAGAAACAGGCTTCGCCAATTTTTTTCGTCCAACTGTCCCTCATCTGATCAATCCCAATGCCTTTCTAAGTTTCTTAAACCGTCTTGGCCTGTTCTCATACTTATACTGTATATAGGCGCTGCACTCTGGCAGTTTCGCCTCAAAGGCCGCCTCGTCCTCCATCCATTCATTCACTTCCCCGAGCGAAGTAAAAAGAATCGGCAGCAATCGTTCGATCTGGTGCGCCTCCGACGGAAAACCCGGCTCCATCCCATAGTTCATCAGTTTGTTCAGATTGCGGTAAAACACCCTGCTATGTCTTAGGATCTGCTCCCGCCTTACAATAAAGCACGCACCTGGGGAAAAGGCAAAATACTGCGGGATCATAGGCTTTTTATAGATAAAACGCATCAGATCATCCACGTCGTTAAAATACTTTTTCGGATGATTAGGGGATTCCACGTACCAGGATGTATTTTTCTCAACATAGACATTCTCCATCGCAAGAAAGGTGTTCCCAGGCTCGTTCTTCTCATTGTGATCATTGTATTTCGCAAACTTATCCCAGTACTGCTTTTCATCGTACAGGAAAGTAAAACTTTTATTCTGATAGACCTGCCGAAAAAACTCCATGGAGCAGTGCCGTCCGATCATATTTCCTTTCAGCAGGCAGATCACTTCCGGCAGATGGTCATAATTCTCATCAAAATAGGAAAAATAACTCGTGATATTATGTCCTGTGTTCTCAATATCTTTTATATTCAGATCCATGTCATGAAGCTTTTGTTTCACTTCCCTGTCCGTCGAGCAGTCGTATATCACATAGTCACTGCACAGTTCGATCAAGTCTGTTGGTATTGTATTAAAATTGTGAATCAGAAAAAAATTCGTTGTCTTCTCCATACCCAATCTTCCCCCTATCCGTTACTGTTTCCGTTTCCGAAACCGATTCTGCAAAAAACATTGTACCGTTGCCCTCTGTTCTGCAATCCACTTGCGCACCCATACGTTAAGGCCAATCCCCAGTTCCTTTGCCTCCTTACAGCCCATATGATACTTTATGACAAACTTCTCAGTAAAATAATCCCTGCATGCCGCGCTTTCCTGCAGTTGGTACTTCGTATACATATACCTGTAATCCTGATAAATCCGCAGATCCCGCTCCGAAAAGCTCTCTGTATACTGGTTTTCATGTACCCCGATCGAGACCAGCGGTTTTATTGTGCAGGCAAAGACGGGGCTTTTCCTGAGCAGCTCAAAATAGAGAAACATGTCTGATGCCCAATTGCTCTGTTCGTCAAAAAGTGTCAATTCTCCACCTCTGCGGTAGATCACCGCACTTGGCGCACCGATCTGGTTGCCTAAAAAAAGGTTCCGATAATCGGCCTTCAGCCGGTCGATAAAATCCCGGTCCGCACACCGGTCATAATATCCAGTCTGATGCTGCGCTGTCACATGACGCATGACACGGATGTCCTGTCCATCCAGCATCACTTGTCTGCTGCCTGCAAACGCAAGCATCGCATCGGGATTTTCATCAAGGAGTGCCACATAGGCCCCCAGACTTGTACGATCCGTGAACCAGTCATCGCTGAACATAATCTTAATATACATGCCCTTTGCCATTTTAATCGCCGCGTTCCAGTTAAAAATATGCCCGTATGGCTTCTGGTTGTGCTGATAATTGACAGCGGGATATTCCATTTTGATCAGTTTCTCAGTCGCGTCATCCGTTGAATCGTCAGACACATTGACCTCAAAATCGGTATAGTCCTGACTGTATATGGATTTCAACAGGCGTTCTACCTCATCTGCATTATTGTAACAGGGAATACATATTGAAACCTTAACTCCCATCTGATTCATGCCTATTTCCTTTCACGCTTCCCCTCATGCCGCCATCAGCGGCACAAACAATCCGTGAAGAACGCTGCCCTTTGCGTTCTTCTGTGTGAAGCTTTAGATTTTCTTAGCGGGTGTCTTTTAGCCGCTTAGAAAATCTCTTCACACTTCTGCCTGCCCGCTTGATCGCCACAAGAGTATTATAACATGCGTTTTTTATTGTCACTTTTGCCCTGCGCAATGCCTTTTCTGCCCCTTTTTCCTCATGCATGATCAGGAAATCAAGCTCTTTCTGATGCTCTCGGATGTATCGTGGAAAGCTCTCGTCAATCTCGCAGCGGACAAACTGCGCGTTTCTGCCAAAGATATCCTTTCCGTCTTTGATCTGATCTGTCACATTGGATAACACATGTCTTGAATTGTATTCCTGATGTGCCGCTGACACGACTTTTTCCTGCACGCGCTTTCGGATATCTTTCTCTCCATGGCCTCCCATGTATCCAAAATGCCAGCCGCCGTCTTCTACGCGGATTCCGATCTCCTTGCGCTCTGGAAACCGAAGTTCCCCGAGGAGCAGATTCTGTTCTCTCAGAAGCTTATAACTTAACATCTTCGTTCCGATCCACTTTTTGTGCTCCACGCCCTCGAACTCCCCCGCATAGGATAACAGGCTGCCGGAAACTTCCTCCATATTGAGATAGCAGTAAAAAAGCCGCTGTGCAAAGTGATAGATCTTGTCCTCCTGAAAATTCTGCAGGATCTCCCGTATTTTGTCGGGATTGGGTATCTCATCTAAATCGCTGAATATCACGATATCCTCATCGGTACAGTCCTTTAGTCCCCTCGTAACCGCATTTTTCTGGAACGTATCCCGCTCATGTGTGCCCCATCCATCCCCCTTGGGTGTGTCATCCACGACTACATGGATGATCTTGTCCTGAAATTCGGCAAACAGTTCCTTATGTTCCTCGTAATACAGCGGTTTCTTCAGCCCTGAAAAAGTTTCCGTCGCCTCGCTGATCACAAACCTGTCCACCACTGGACTTAAAACATTCAATCTTATTTTCAGTATATCCAGTTCATTAAAAAACTGAAAGCAGTCATATACCACGTTTCCTAGTCCTTCCTTTCTTTTCTGCGCTTCATTCCTGTCATTCCGACAACAAGTACAACAGACACTGCTGATACGAGATATCCTGTTTTCCAGAGCAGCGGCATCTCGTATCGCACCTCCACTACCCCTTCATAACGAGGCCCTACCACAATGTCGATACAATTATTGCGGCCGTTGCATAACGCAAGTTCCTCGCCGCTGTCCCGGTCATATGCGTGGTAATGGTCATACTTCAAAAGCGGAATCCCTACTGTCTGCTCCTTGTCAGACTCATTCTTGCAAAAAAACGACGTAACACCAGACTTATATTCATATTCACGTACTGTCACGTAAGTTTCATCCATGATAACATTCCTTGACTTAAGCTCCTCCATAACAGTACCCGTTGGCAAATATTCTCCATACCCAATCTCCGTCGGCATTGCCCCGTATACCGTAATCGTCTTTGCTTCATTCGCAAAATTCATAAAATACAAGCCCGCATTCAGGGTTGTCAATACTGCCATAACGCCACACCACAACATTACAGTGGCGCTGCTTTTATATTCTGAGAGGATCTTTAGCCCGGCTACTGCCGCAAACACGCCAAACACTGTCGCAAATGCATAGTACCGCCAGGGATATTGAATCATACAAAGCACCTTTGCAAGAATACCACTCATATTCTGCACGCTGTCCCAGGGAATCATACGCAGCGAAAACAGAATACTTATTCCTGCAAAACCAGCGCAATAGGTTCCGATTCGCAGCATCGTATCATCCTCCAGCTTCCAGTCATAGCGCCTGGCGCAGCAAAATAGAACAATACCAATTCCTACAATCAGGGCAAATCCAACCGACATTGGCATTTCGTCCAATGTCCCTTTCACACTTCCGCCTGTCGAAGTCATAAACATTCCAAATACCTGAATCAGATATGTACCATGCTCCTGCATCTGGTTTACCTTATTTGCCTTCACAGTCAGATTCATCGTCAGAGATGATAGAAACGGAATCAAGAACGCTGCGTTGATCACAATGGTCAGAAGCGCTGCCTTAATCAGCGCAAGCAACCTTTTGGGCTGTAACGTCCTTTTTACTGTAACAAGGCAAAACAGACCAATACAGAGTGCTGTCAGTTCACAGGTAAGAACATGACATTCAATAATCCCTGTAAGTCCTATTACAATCGGCATATAATCCCGCTCTGTAATCTTTTTCTCCTCTGTTGTATATACGCGCACAAATCCGTACACGACAAGCGGAAGAAACGCCATTGCTGTATATTCCCCGACAGACGCCCTTGTATAGACATCTGCAAGCCTATATGCCGAAAGTGTATACAAGAATGAACCGAATATGGCAAATCTCTTGTTTCGAAACAGCCCTTTGATACAGTAGAAACAGATCAGACAAGTCGCCGCATTCATCAGAAACGCATAAATCTGATAGCATACCTGCAATGGAGCACCTGCGCAGTAAAGTATGGCTGGAATATATAAAAACAACTGGCTGTAAAACAAAGGAGTAGCATATCCGTATCCGTTCACCATCTCCGTCTGTATTGGTACGATCCAATGTCCGTTTTTGATTCCCTCTGCCAGGGACCATATACGGGCTGTGTGAAAATCCATATCATGTCCCCAGTACAAAAAATCCGTAAACAGAGGCAGACTGGAAAAAAATATGGTTATGCCCAATCCTATGATTACCTGCTTGTTTGCATAGGAATTATTCGTGAAAAAATAAAAATAGATAAAGTCCAGCAGGCTAAAAAACAAAATCCAGCCAGCTGTACAAACGATTCTCCATAATGGCAGTTCCCTGATCTCTATATCAGAAAAACGCATACTTCCGATACCGTTAAAAGAAACGTTGACCTGCAGATCGTCTACCCCGTTAAACGACCGTACCCACAATCGGTCAGTCACACTTGTTCTCGTGTCATGCAAAAAAACCTCACTGCACTGAACCCCCGCTCTGAGTTTCTGTGATACAATCTGTACGCTCCCCGCATAATCCTCACAGTCGCCATCTACCTGGGATACAGACTCATACTGAACCGTAAATTCATACATTCCATGCGGCAGATAAAATGTGCCCGACTGAAGCATCTCACGCGGCAATGACCTTCCACTTGCTTTGCCAGTAATGTACCAGCTTCCGTCTACGTCTGCTTTGGCATCCTCATCAACCGCAGTCATGCTGCTGCCATCCAAAGTGTATACAACCGGACTTCGCAAGAAACCCATCAACATGATTACGATCATCAAAAGTTCCATCAGAAGTACAATTGTAAATCCCCTGTGCTCCCTAATCCACTTATTCCAATTCTTTTTATTCATACTCTTTTATCCTTTTCACAGCAGGCGCTTGCATCGCTCCAGGAATGATTCTCTTATAAAATTCGGATACTGTGCGTTTGTCCCTTCCCATTTATGAAACGCAAACGGTGTAATCCCCTGCACTTCTGGTATCATTTTCTCATGACTGTAATATTTTGCAACCTCCAGCGGAGCAATCCGCATTCCTTCCGCCTCTAACAGATGACGGATCTTACAGCAGATAAAACCATCTTCGTAATACCACATTTTTCCATATGCATACTCACCTTCCCATGGAATCCCTGCTTTCCTGGGAAAATCCATCAGGCGCTTGCTCCGAATGCCCGCGCTGTTTCCCACACGACAGATCTTTCCATCCTTGTCCCGGTATGTGGTAGTATCTCCCTCGGGCGGCAATGGCCACGGTGCACCGATGTAGTCATAGTCCAGAAATTCATCCCGCCACATCTCGGGATGCACTACAAAACCGTCCGCGTGGACGATAAGCGCAAAATCCGTGTGGATATGTTCTCCCAATTCATAGACCATCTTATAGTTAAATAGATCAATATTGGTCAGCTTATCTGTGTGACTGTAACGGATCGTCTTTGGCAGTCCAAATGGCTTTTTATGTGTGATCAGCACCGCATCCCCAAACGCAATGCCGCGCATACTGTACTGCATTGCCTTGATCGTCGCTCTGATATTGACACTTGACATAGCAACGAGTGTCACCTGCGGCAGCTTCAACTTGTTTGAACTAACTCCTGTTTGTATGCCCTGACAGGCATTTAATTTCGCACTGTTCTCCATTTCAAGCATCCTACTCTCCCACACTTTCTTTGATCTGCAATATCCGCCACCAGTTCCTAATCGTTCCTGTCTTTCCCTACTTCAAGCATTCTCCGCTTTATAGAACGCACAGCTCTTACAGACAGATCCTTATAGATCAGCCATTTGCTTCTCATCTTCGCCTTTATCAGGGCCGCACCTTCCAGCCTTTGTCCTATTCTCTTATAGTGTGTCGACTTTCTTTTGTATCGCACCAGCTCTTCCCTGCATTCATTGGCTGTAAAAAGCTTTCCTTTTCTGTCAAGATAGACAAAATCCGAATAAATATTCTGCTCGGATGCCCAGTATCCATCGGACACATTATGCCTTGCCCAGTATTTGGGTGCAATGATATACTGCACGGTCTCACTTGTAAATGCTGGAAAAAAAGCGAATGTCGAGTTTGATACGATTAAATACCGTGCGTTCTTGATCGCTGTATAGTCCCCTGCCAGGTCAAAGTGATACGCTTTTACCTCGGGCAGAATCCTTCTGGCAGCGGACAGATCGTCCGTCACCACCATAAACTCCATATCCGCGCGCTTCTGTCTCATGATCCTCATGGCGTCAAGCCAGTATCCGCGCCGCAGAAACAGCTCCGGACTACTGGTGTACTCTCCACCCCTGATATTGATGATGCAAAGATTCTCTCTGGAATAGTCCATACAGTCATATTCTGGTTTAACACGCAGCCACTCCCTGATCTCTTTCTTATACTGTCCGAAATAGGACTCGTCCTGCATATTTCCATATAAAAGTGTCGTCTGGTTCAGGGATAACAGCTGCTTGTCAACGCCCGTTATATAACATCCGTGTTCAATATCATGTGCTGAATTTCCCAGGAATATCCTGTCTTCCCTTTCGTGATAGGTTTTTTCAAAACAGGCGTTTTTAATATCTGTGCCGCAGTCGATATCCATGAAATACATGCAGTCGAGCAGTTCTCTGTTCAGGATAGAGAACTCATATCCTTTTGCATGGGCAAGCGCCCTTGTCGTGACATAACAGAACAGCTGGTTGCCAAGTCCCTGCCCCTTTAAGAGTTCTGTCGCGATGATCGTTTTTGCTTCCATTTCGTTCTCCTGACCAATGCCTTAGTTAACATAATTTTCAAAATCCTGCAGTCCATGATACACCCCCTCGACATACACTGCAGCTCCATCAATTCGATATACCATAAAATACCTATGATGTTCAAACTGTATTATGTGATATCCCAATTCATTCAATTTTGGATTATCACATTTTCTTAAACTGCCTGCCATATGAGAAAGTCTTACTTTTGATTTCTCTGCATCCTCCGGTACATTCCGCGCTGCCTGTTCATTTCCCAGTTCTACAAGAATGTAATAAAGAAACTGGTCAAGTTGCTGCTGCGCCTTATCCGACATAATAACTTTATAGTCCATACTTATTCCTGATTTCCTCTATCGCCTGTCCCATTTCTTTACACTTCCCTTGTTCGACCTGTTCCCGGGAAATCTGTAAATCCTTTAAAATCTCCTCGCCTGTTAATGGGCGAAACGGACTTTTTGAATTGCGCAACATGTACAAGTTTTTTGTAAAATTCTCGATTTCTATCAAATCTGATTCTGGCAGCGCTTCCATCATTAAAACTGTGCTATCAAAAGCATTCATGCTTCTTCCCTCACTTTCAATTGGTTCATAATCATTTTTCCTTCCATTTCCTTTTCCCTATGAAAATTGTGTTTCATGTGCAGAAACCGCACCCTTTCGCAACAGGATACCATATAGTACCGGCAGCAGGCACATTGTAGGTAATGCATACCGGATACAGGGATTAATCGGCGATATCAGACAAATCAAAATGTTCACAACCGCAGGGATCGCGATCACTGTCTCACGGTATCTCCTTTTGACCAGGAGATAACAAACTGCAAACGCCACGCACCATGTATAAAAACCACACCGATACAACAACCCAAGCCCTGGCAGATACTCAAGCTTGCTGACCTGTTCCAACCCAAAACGAAATGGTGCGAAGGCTTCTATCTGACGTGACGGATGCATCCCCTTAGTAAACATATGTCTGTCTGTCTCATAACATCCACTGTCTCCTATATAGGATTTCACCTCCGGATAGTAATATCCATAGGAGCATTCAAAGAATGTGTTGATATAAGAAAACGGATGCCGCATAAACTGGGCAGACCATACCTTAAAATATTCATTTCTGATCGCTGCAAACTCAGAATTCGTCCCATCCGTCGAAGTAGCCTCGCATATTTTCAGACAGTTTTTCACCCAGTCTGCCAGCTGTGGGTTATATACCTGAACCAGTTCATCATAGTCAAACATCCGATTCAAGAACTCACGTTCTTCCTCTGTCACATCTTCCGGGTAATCCTGGCCGTATTTTGCAGTCTGCTGGAAAAGAATACAGTATGTATCCTCTTTCTCCTCAAGACAGATCACGCCAAGCGCCGGATAAAGCATATGATCCAGCAGAAAGATCGCTGCAAACATCACGGCCGCCATACCAAGATACAAGCCCTTCTGCTTCCTCTGTGTAACAAAGAATAACACAGGGACAGTAAACAGCAATATAAATATCCCATTATTTCTTGTCTGGGTCATGAGCAGCCCGCTCAAAAGCATCAGCAATAGATGACTTTTTTTCTCAAAAAATGTCTCGGAACGAAGGACGCACCACGCCATTTCCACCGCATATATAAGGGAACACGGCCAGTAGACAGAGTCCTTGATCACAGTCACGTCAAATATGCACCACACTGTAAACAGTCCATAATACAATAAACCTGCCCACCGAAACCAGAAAGGCGCTTTCAGCTCTTTCAGCAGAAGATATACTCTGGCTGTCGCAAATGCGGACAGACATGTCTGTCCCAGCGGGATTAGGAACATTCCCACATTTGGCAGCCCCCACTTCTGTGAATAAAACGCAATCGCTCCATACACAAAGCTAAACAGAGGCGGATGATGATTCGTAAAAATCTCTCTCCCATAAAACTGACAGATCTGCGCCCCGCCATCCCACGTCATCGAACATGGATAAAACGCAATCAGATAGGGAAGCCTGCACAAGAATACAAAAAGCATTACGCCTAACAACACATGCTCCTCAAACATCCACTGCGTCAATTTCGATACACAGCCGGCATCACACCGACCTGTCATGCGGGTGATTATGTCACCAAGAAACACCGCAACCACATAAAACAAAGGCATATATCCCACAAACAAAGGCACCGCCAATATAGGATATTTCAAATCCGGATGGGCGTTTTGCGCCTTTCCTATAATCATGGACAACGTAAACAGAAGCGCTATGACCGTATATCCGATTCGTTCCCTCCCTTTTCTTCCTGACAGCAAATTGTTCTTTATCCAGATGCACCGATACACATATGTGATCACCGCAAGCGCCATAAGCTGCGCAATGCCATCCCCATTAAGCGCCATCGACAGATTCCCTGTAGATTCCACATCTGCAAACAACGCGATCGTAGAGCAGACCGCCAAAAACAATATTGCGATCTGTTTCCACGAAATCTGTAAATCCTTTAAAATCTCTTTCAAATTATTTCCTCCTCCGATGCTGTTTTGCATCACGATCTGTTATCGCAGCATTAATAGAATTCACCAAATTCATGGTACTCATCTGTCGCGGTCCAGTTCGCAAAATCTCTTGAATTCCCGTCTATGTTATACTTTCTTGTCTTCGTCTGTATGCTGTTTTCTACAACTGCATAATAGTGGCATCTTGTCCGTGTCCTTTCCTTTCCGTTGGGATTGAGCAGATCAAGCCCCCACGAATCAACATACTCAATACCAATTGCAGCAGAGATCGTAGGCAGCAGATCATTCTGTGACGCCATGATATCTGAGGTCTGCAACGGGACATCTGCACTTACCCCACGAGGTTTTATGAACAATATCGGATTGGTCTCCTGTGTAAGTTCCTCAGTCACAAAATTCTCCCCATGATCCGCCGTAATAATAATCATGGACTGCTCATAAACGCCCAAACGCTGCATCTGTTCCAGATAATCATACACAAATCTCATACTGCCTTCATACATCTGTTCTGGAACAATCTCCTCCTCACCTACCCACTCGCCTCTCTCGTTCATGGTATATGGAGCATGTGCACCCTTTGTATGTATAAAACGAAACGCTTTCTTATCATCTCCTACTACCAGACCACTTTCCCTTAACTGCTCCCACAAGTACGCATCCTCCTCGCTATACATCGGTCTGTCAAGCACTCTGCGGCTAATGACCATATGGTCAATATCACCTGATGTATACGAAAAGCAGTCTTTAACAAAATATGGCATCAATCGATAAGAACCAATCCTCACTGCTGCCTCCACGCAGCCCCAAAATGAATACTCCTCCGCAAACACTGTCCCTTTTGTTACGAAGTTTGCAGCCTCTTCTAATACCCTATCCCCTATATAATTTTCGTCCACCTCAAATAGATAATATTGATACCCTTCCTTTCTCAATCCTTCCCAGAATATACACTCTGAAAATGCCCTGTCCACATAATCTGTAATCGACTCTTCATAAAAATAAGTCTGCTCAGTAAGCATATATGGAATTGAAGGCAATGTTCTGGAAAACTGCGAGACATTGTCAGGATAAAATATAAATCCTTTCAGTGGATCCAGGAAGTCAGGCTGAATCTCCAATACCTGTTCCAGAAAATCCACATCGTAGGTGTCCAACACAAATACAATCACATTTTCCTCAGAAGCTACTTCCCCTATTCCTTCCATGGACAAATAATTTTCATACAGCACATCCTCCTTTTGAACCTTATCTTTCTGACATGCAGGAATAAGAGATATCACCCCAACAACTTGCATGATACATAATACCAAAGAACTGTATACTATCATCTTCTGTGCAGCTCTTCCAGCAAAATGACATAGCGCTGCCAAACCGGCCAGACATGCACACCATAAAAGCAGATTCATCGTTTTTAGGCCATTACTCCAGTCAGGTTTCTTTCCGTCCATCAGAAACAGGCTGCCATTCAGAAGCATCCCCTGCAAATACGCACTAATACAGTATGCCCATAAAACTGCACAAAGTATTCGGCAGCGTTTTTCAGAAACAAGCAGCAAAATCGCAATGATCGCAGCAGACACTGCCACACCAAAGGCAAGAAACAGATACCACACATCTTTAATTGCAAACATAAATTCGTTTTGGTTTGCAATCAATGTTTCGAATACCGGAGCAAGATACAAAGTGATTACATAAAGCATGGATACTGCCACAGGCATAACCCATTTTTTACACCAATCTGAACCGAAAATCCTGCCCAGGATCAGATATCCCACCATAACAATCAGTCCCTGAATCACGATCCTGTCTGGTCGTAAGGCTTCATATAATACTGTATTGACATTTGTGTACTGCCTTACAAGTACCACAAATTGAAATCCATTCATAACAACCAGAACAGCACAGACCGCAGTTTTCACACGGATCCCCGCCTTCCTCTGCTGTTCATTTGTGACGAGCAAAAATACTGTAATCCCCACCGATGCCGCCAGATCAAGAAAAAGCAGGTACATGTTTTCCCCGTATGCTGGTATCTCATCATATAACAGCAGAGAACGGACAGCAGTCATCCCCCAGAAATTGTAAAATGTATAAAACATCCACAGCGGAACCAGCGCGAATCCTTTCGCCGTCTTCTTATGCAAAACCATTCCTGCAACCGTGGCTGTTCCTCCCATAACAGCCAAAGCCGCCTGTATCAAAAGAGTCAATTCCAATGTCATCTTATTCCTCCGCCCTACAGCGTTGTCCTCGTAATCTTCCCCTCATCCACCTTATAAATAATATCACACTTCTCAATCGTATTTAACCGGTGTGCGATGATGATCATCGTTTTCCTGCCATGAAAGCTGTTGATCGCTTCCATAACTGCCGCCTCTGTCTCATTGTCCAGCGCTGAAGTCGCTTCATCAAATACCAGAATTTCCGGATTATGGTACAATGCCCTGGCGATACCAAGCCGCTGCCGCTGCCCGCCTGAGATTCTCACACCTCTGTCACCAATTGCCGTATCCAGCCCTTCGGGAAGTCCCCTGATGAAATCTGCAAGCTGTGCCTCCTCAAGAGCATCCCAGATGCGTGCATCGTCAATCTCATCGTCCGCGATACCGAATGCAATATTATTTCTGACTGGTTCGTCTACCAGATAAATGGACTGCGGAATATAACCGATCTGGGCAAGCCATGCAGGATAATTGTCAAAGATGTCAACTCCATCACACTGTATACTTCCCTGCTGGATCCTTAACAGTCCCAACAGAATATCCACAATTGTCGATTTGCCTGCTCCTGACGGTCCCATGATGCCAACTGATTTGCCATAGGGCACTACCATATTGGCTCTGTCAAAGATCAGTTTATCTGTATTGGGATAGGCATACACGATCTCTTTCAGTTCAATCTTATCCCGCAGTTCCATCGACTTCGACATATCCACAGGTTTTAATGTCTGATTATTTCTTCTGCTGATCTCATTGATGTTCATGTTCTCATACACATAATCAAGACACGGCTTATAGTAAGAAATGTCAGCCAGATACGTATTGATCCGGTTCACACTTGGCATCATCCGGATCGCTGCCAGCCCAAATGCGCTGAGCATCGGAATAATCGTTGTGACATCATTTCCAGTAAGAATATAAACGATAATATATCCTAAAATACTTGCGATGAAGATTGTCTCGATCAAAAGCCGCGGCAGATTGTTCATCACCGAATAACGTTTGCTGTAACCTGCGCCAATCTTTCCACTGCTCTCATAATTATCTGCAAAAAATGCTTCCCTGTGGAGCACTTTGACATCCTTGATCCCATAGATCGCCTGAATCCTCCACTTTGCAATTTTTGACTGCAGCGCCTGATTCTTCGTTCCCATCTCCGTCAGGCGCGGCCTTAACACTTTCAGGACTACAACAGAGAGCACGCCGAACACGACGATCATCAGAAGCAGCAGTTTCCAATCTGTCAGAACCATCACAATACATAATAATCCAAACACGATCACCTCAGAGACAAGCGAGATCATTGCCATCAGAATATGAAATACATTTGGAATATCGCTGTCTGTCAGGCGGAATACAGTCGGAATATCCGCATCCAGATAAAACTCATACGGTCGGTTCAGGAATTCCCTAAGAACCTGACTGATCAGTTTGTTTCGGTTGAACGCTATAAATTTATTCTGCACATTGACCATAAAAAGTAAAAACAAATTCTTAATCGTATACAATACAATCATCGCAGCAAGAAGCGGCACAATAAATTTCTCAATGCTCTCAATATGCAAAAGATCCATGGCCAGACGGATATATTTATTCTCCTGCGACTTTACAGGATCCATGATCACCCATACAATCGGAAGTACCCCTGATACACTCACAGTCTCCAACAAACCACTGATAAAGATCAGTATTCCCAGAAGACCGATCTGTATCTTCTGTCTCCTGTCCAAAATATAGCGCATTTTCTTTATAAGATCCATCTTATCCCTCCATAATACCAACCACTATTCCTGAAAAATTCCTTCATAGTCATAATTCAGGTAATACTGTTTCTCCTGCTCGTGACGCTCCATGTAGTTCTCTTTCGTCACCAGACCGTCCCCTGCTGCCATCCACTCCAATATCATGGAATTGACATGGGCTGCATAGTGTTCCTTGTCCCTATAATTGTCCAAATTTGTTATGATATCATATCGATCATGAAAATTATATAGTTTTACATTGGGACACTCCAAAAGCATCCTGGTCGCGATGAGTTCCGCATCAAGATACCAGTTGATCATGCCTTCCTGGTTCATGAAATCCCACCAGCAGATACTGTAGGGCGTATAGAAGATGTAAAATGTCGTATCAGGATACTTCTTTACAAGATCCACAAAATTCTGCTGTATATTCTCCCTCACCATCTCTGCATCTGCCGCTGAGAGCGGAGGCGTCTCCGGTGCTTTCTCCTCCCAACGGTCATAGGTTGCCATCACATACTCATAGCCAGTCTCTTTCTCCCATGACGAGTACTCATCAAAAGTGGTGCTTGGCTGTCCGGTAAGCGTCATCAGCAGATTGTTGAGCACACCGTGATACCATATATTTTTGTTGAACACATAGCTCACATCATTCCACGGATTGTCGTCATAGAGATAGGTCGGATACGCATCATAATCCGTATAATCCTTGTCACGCAGGATTGCATTGGCATCCATTGTCCAGATCACAGTCTTTAAATTCCTGTTTCGTCTCAAAGCCCTCTCAAGATTTTCCGAGAGTTCTCTGTAGCCAGCGCCGGAGAATGTCTCTTTCACTGACTGTACGCCAAACAGTACATCCGTCTCGCTTGTCTTAAAATTCTGCGCCATCGATGTCCCTGTAAGGATTGTATCATACTCAAAATGCCTTGAAATCCCGTCATTGATGTACCGTTCGTCGTACAACCGGTAAGAGACAAAGGAAAAAGGCTTATGAAAATGAAAATACGGATCAAAGATCCAAAATACAAACAACATCACTGCGATCGTCCCCAACAATGCCATCATACATGTGAGAAACCATTTCTTCGCATTTGGTATCATATCGATAATCCTTTCCTGCTAGAGCGTGTTTGAAAAATCATTCCTACCATCTGGCAGAAAGCATTTTTCAAACACGCTCTAGCCATCAGAAATTGAAATACAAAAACTCACTTACCTCGGAGAGCGACAAGATACTCCAGAGAAGCAGTCCCACAATCACCAGGATCCGCTTCGTACCATACCTGCCATCGTTCACTTTTTCCTGTGTGTTGCGCAGTGCCAGACAAGCCAATAGCAGCAGAGCTACAAACACAGTCAGCATAAACCACGGATACGTCTGTATCAGGGGCTGCAGACCCAATCGTCCAAGCAGCCGCACTTCAATGATCTGGTTAAACACATCTGCGATTTCCCCGTAAAGTTTTCCATCGCCATACACTCCCAGATTTCCTATCATCTGCAGCCCCTGCGCCACAGATTCCGCCCGGAACATGCTCCATGCCACTGTGCAGAAACAGAACGTAACGACAATCCGAAACATACGCGGAATCTTTTGCAGAATACGGTCAAACAGCCGGTCATACAGGTTTCCCAGGCCGTTTACGATCCCCCACAATATAAATGTCCAGTTTGCCCCGTGCCAGATGCCGCTCACCAGAAAAACAATCATCGTATTTCCATAAGTCCGCACAGTTCCCCTTCTGCTGCCGCCCAGCGGTATATACACATATTTGGTAAAAAACCTTGTCAGCGTCATATGCCATCTGTCCCAGAACTCTCTGACAGATGCCGCTTTATATGGTGAGTTGAAATTGACAGGCAGCTCCACATTGAACATAAAACCGATGCCATATGCCATATCGCAGTATCCACTGAAATCAAAATAGATCTGCATAGCGTAACAAATCATAACCAGGATGGTACTGATACTATTGAGTGCATCCACGTTCTCGTAACCAACAGTTACCACTTTCGACAAGGTATCAGCAACCAGTACTTTCTTTGCCATGCCAAGAGAAAACGCATAGATCCCCCTGCACAGATTCTCATAGCGGATATGATGATTTTCCCCAGCGCGAAGCTGCGGTATCAACTCATCGTGATACACGATCGGTCCTGCGATGAGCTGGGGAAAAAAGCAGACATACGCCGCGTATTCCAACAGACCATACCGCTCACAATCCCCCCTGTAAGAATCAATCACATACGATAGCTGCTGAAATGTATAAAAGCTGATTCCCAGTGGAAGTGCCAGCCGCAGAAGCCGATAATCGGTCTTCAGCACCGCGTTGACATTTTCAATAAAAAAATCATAATATTTAAAATAAAACAAAATTCCCAGGTTGTAAAGCAGTCCGATCATCAAAAACAATCTTCGCCCCGCCAGTCCGCGTGTCCTGTCCATCCCCTTGACCAGCAGGTAATTGACCAGAATACTCACAACCAGGATTGCAAGATATTGAACACTATTGTATCCATAAAACACCATGGACATCACGATCAGATATCCAAGCGCCGTCTTTTCCAGCTTCACATGATGCAGCCAGTAGTACCCTGCCACCACAAGTGGGAAAAACAAAAAAACAAATATATATGAATTAAAAAGCATACCCGCTCCCTATCATTCTCTTAATGTCTCAGCGGAACCACAACTCTGTCGTACAGCCACACAACAGCTGTATAAACTGACGGCGACCATAGAAACAGTTTCCTTCGGATCTTATCCCCCCTCGACACAATCCCGCTGTCATAAATCCTGTCCATCTCAATCTTATCCCTTTTCATCTCTGTGACAAGTCTTGACGCTGCCTCCTTATTGTTTGCGTTTCTGGCGTCAATATAATAAAATAACAATCGTCTCTGAAAGTGATATCCTGCCAGATCCCCCATCTGCTGGGAAACCATCTGTCGAATACAGGAAATATGCTCCCGCCAGAATGGAATCTCATCCCGGAACATACGCTCATATTGTCTCTCATTCATGATGCTTCCCTCCCGGTCAAGCACATAGTGGTAAAAGCACTGATCGAGATAAACCGCCTGCTTTGTCATACAGAAAGCACGTGTCGTATACATGATGTCCTCTGAATTTCTCCCTTTCGGAAATACCATTCCTCTGACCAGATCCCGCCGAAAAAGCTTGCTCCACACGGAATTATAAATCACATACTGATCATGTCCACCGATATAGATCTTCAAAAGCTCATCCCGTGAGAGCGGCACGATACTCCCATTTCCGCCAGACACTGTCCGGTCTTTGTATTCACTATAATATCTGCACACTGCAAGCTGCGCGCCATGCTCGATGCAGGCCGCATACATGCGCGCATACATATCCAGTTCGATCCAGTCGTCACTGTCAACATAGCCAATATATTCGCCAGACGCGATCTTCAACCCGGCATTTCTCGCATCCGAGAGACCGCCGTTCTGTTTGTGGATCACCCTGACACGGCTGTCCTTTTTCGCATATTCCTCACACTTTGCAGGCGAACTGTCCGTGGAACCATCATCCACAAGTATGATCTCGAGCTTTCGATAAGTTTGCTGCAGTATAGACTCCATACATCGGTCAAGATATCTCTCGACATTGTATACAGGCACTATGAGCGAGATCAAATCCCGTTCATGCTCGTTTTGCTTTATCATATCCAGCCTCATTTCCCAGTTTCATTCGATTCCTGCACTATTTCCATGTGCATACCTCCAACAAATCTTTCCCATCCGCATCTATCAGGAGCCCCCTGCAGCCTTCCCATAAATGTACCTCTAACGAATTTTTCCTTCCGCGTCGACCAGGATCCACCCAGGCCAGTTTCTGTGCACGGTCTCCACGTCACAAGTCTCGTAATTATCATGATGCAGTGGTCGTATCATAATCTTGTCAGGATATCTGTTCAGTCTCGCCCCCCAGATACTAAAGGTACTGTTTGCACAGATATTATGCCTGCAATGACTCATGAGTTCCATGTCGTGCAGGCTCTCCCTTCCAGTGTTCCAGTCCACAATATGCATATTCTTTTGATCGTAATGCGCCCTTGCATAGACCGGATCATCCGAAAAGATGTAGAAAACAGGATGATCCACATGTTCTGCGATATATTTCATGGCACTGGCATAATACTGGTCCGTACAGATCCCCATATATCGTTTTCCATCTGCCACAGTCAGGTAATCTTTGCGCCGGATATGAATGCTCACTGCATTTTCGCACCTCATCGCTTCGACTGTCTCCTGATTGCGTGTATCCGCACTCTCAGGAAATCTGATCTTCTCCTGCAGCAGCGGAATAATCTCCGTATAATACCGCTCACAGCCCCAGAAACCATAGAGATACACATTATCCATGGAAAAGATTTCCGGCATATAGTCTGCATGTTCCCTGACAGTCCGGTCCCGTCTGCCTGTGAACTTCCGCCGCACCCTGTCTGCCCATCTCATACTGCTATCCAGAAAAAGATTCCTCTCCTCTGTGGTACAGACTTCATACTGTAGTGCATCGAGCCATGCCAGTTCCAACGCACGCCACTCTCTGTCCTCACCCTCCGCAGCCATATACGCATATAAGTCAAGTTTCGCTTCTTTTCCGAGAAATTTATACTTTTCATATAGTGCATACTGGTAAAGCTGATTCCCAAGCCCCCCCATGACATGTATGATAACCATACAGCCCCTCCCTTTTACACATCGCCGGCCTCCCAATATCATCCCGCGGACTCGCACATCAGATCAAATCTACGTTAATCATCAGACTTTCGCACAAGATAGAGCTCCGCTGTCGTATCCACGAGTGGTTCCACATCATAGCCAAGCTCCACAAAAGTATCCACCAGTTCATTCCACCGCCCTGTTACCAGATACAGTTTGTTCGGAATCGCGCCATGATAGACCCTGTTTAAGTAATCCATCCACCCCTGCATATCATCCGCCGCAATCGTCTCCGGATCATCATTATAGATAATATTCTCCCACTGTGACTCATCATATCTTTCATTGTGCGTGAAATAATACGTAAAACCATATCTCTGGTGGAAATCCAGCAGCGTCGGCATCTCATATCCATCGCGCGCATACCACTCCGCAACCACCGTCCGCAGATCCATCTTCGCCCAGTGGTTGCTGATACGATAATCCCCGTAAACACAGTACAGGACCCCGGCAAACACAAGCCCTGCCTGAACGATCTTCGCTCCTTTACCCGCGACAAACCCATTGCCGCTCTGCCGCAGGATCATCACAAACTCATACAAGGATACCGCGATGAGCACAAACCACAGCGGAAACAGGAAAAAGCTGTAGCGGTTTCCATACCATCCATAGGCATACAGATTGAGCTTTGTAACGACATAATAGACCAGATATACCGCAATATTGCAGTACAAAAACGTTCTAAGTACATCCCGCTTACTTTTTACCGCCACAAACACGATGATCAGCCCAATCACCACCATCGCGGCGATGATCAGCCACCAGATTTTCTCCCAGTCCCTGTCTATGTCTATGGTGCTCCACTTAAACACCCACATCATACTGTAGAAAAAATCATAGAGAATATTCCCTTTCTCTATCATAATTTCTTTATTGGCATTAAAGGTTGACACCTGGTTCGCGGACTGCGGAATCAGATAATAATACACCAGGATAAAGCCGCCAGCCGCACCGCACACAAGATCCAATACCAGACTTAGCTTCAGGCTGCGCCAGTCCTTTCTTTTTGCTGCCATCAACAGAACGCTGATTCCAAAGGGCACAACGACAAACACGGAACCATAGTGTGTAAAAACCAGCAGCACACACAGCAGTGTGAATATAAGAATACGTCTGTTATTGATCTGTTCACAAAGCAGAAGCCACACATAGATAAACCAGAACAAAAACAACAGCTGCAGCGAGTACTCCGACGCTTCCTTGATATAATACATCAGGATATAGATACTGGAATAGATCACAACACAAAAAGCCGCCATATAGCGGTCACAGAGCTTTCTTATGACAATGTATAAACCAATTGCTGCAACAAAGCCAAACACCACACTCGAAAAACGATACCACCACTCATCCTCGCTAATCTGAAGCCACAGGCACATCAGCCAGTTATATAACGGGGGCTGCTGCTGGATATTTGCGATCCGCTCATACATCGTAGCGTACTTCGTCACGCCCCGGATCACGCCTTTCACAGGTATGGAACAGTAAAATTCCATCGATTCATCCTGCCAGATCGGCGCTTCCGTCAGCTTGTACAGTGCCATGATCCAATAATAAATAAATGCTATGCCCGCCGTAACCCATTCTGGCAGGCGCATCCGCCGAGTCTGTTTCATACCAAAATACTCCCTCTACAAAATAGTATTGATGATTTCAGGATTCCCTATTCTCCCCTGTTGCACAAAAGCCGTCCGCCAGCGTTTCTCCCCGAAACTGAATCGGTACCTGTCCGGGAACTGCCGGGAAACAACGATACCCGGTTCTGTCGCCGTCTACAGGATAAAAAAATGTCACATTGTTTACCACATAACGTTCCAGTCCATAGTTCCCGTAATCCTGCTGCCACACATACGTCTGTTTTCCCGCTTCTCCATAACAGTACCGCACAAGCGATACCAGTTTCACTGCCGAAAATGCCCATAAAACAGACATGCCTAAAACAGCTATCTTTCTTATCATATCCTTTTTTTGCCATTTGTCAAAGTATTTTATCATAATATCGCATAAAATACCTGCTGTTATCATAACCACAAGCAGCACATACGCGTATCCATAACGCAGAAGCGGCGCCGAAACCTGCCAGAATCCATACGATGCAAGCACTGTTGCAAGCACTAAGAGCTGCTCTTTTTTTCCCCCACTGCAAATCCTGCAAAACAATTTTGCTGCCAGGATCACAAATACCGGCACACACACTAAATCCGCCAGGATCAGAACTTTCCCAATTACGGGCAGCGAGCCTTGAAACCATCCGGGAAACCACTGTGTGATCGGTAGATCTACGAGCGCCGCATTGTTGAGCCCCCTGCCCCAGGTCCTGATCTCCGCCGCGTCAAGTGCTGCGGCTGCGGCATTGATCTTCCAGTCCACGTCAAAAAGGTCAAGCGCTGGAAATGGATAGAGCAGATAGCCGGACAAAAACACGGACCTTGCAAGCCACGGCACAATCGTCACAACGCCCATCATGAGATAGATCCCTATATCCCTCCATCGTTTCTCCCTGATCAGCATAGAAGCTGGCTTTGCCAGCAAGATCAGGATCAGCCCCGCTGTCAATTTCAACGTAACCGCGTACACGCCCGCCACACACAGCAGTGCATACGGCGCAGCATTGTCTTCCTTGCGCTCCAGCAGCTCCAGCCATCGGATGATCACAAAAAATACCACGCACATAATGGCATAATCCGACGCGGGCGACACAATGTCGCTGTAGATCACTGTGAGATAATAAAACGCACCGAGCCGCGCAAAATCTGTCACCACTGTTTTTCCTTTTTCTACACGCCTTTTCATGGAAAACAGTGGAAGCACCTGCATCCAGAGCAGGAGCGCCACAAAGCCATTGACCGCGTGAAGCGAGTGCCTGGTCAAAAACTTCATGCTGTAAAGCGCTGACAACGCAAAGAAAGAACTGTTGTAGGCAAACCGCACGTGGATATTGCCCAGTCCTTTCACAATGCCATATTCCTCAATCCAGCGGATACTCTGTGCATGGTAGAGGTCGGAATCATAGTGCATGTATCCTCTTGACGTGCAATAACACCATACAACAACACTTACGGCTGCGGCCATCTTCCACGCGATCCCTTTGCGCTTCCATCCCGCTGCCAGCAGCCCCGCAATCTGATGTCTTCCGACAACCGCAGTCACAAAGCATACGACAGCAAGCACCAGATTCGCAGCAGCGCCGACTCTATAGAACAAGCTAAATACCTGTGCATATACCGTCACTGCCAGCAGCCCCAGCGCCATCATACAGCAAATATCCTTTACACGGTATCCAACCGTTCTGTAAACAAACGCACACACAGCATACCCAGTCAGAAATGTAGTTGCTGCGATATAGATCCAATTCATCAGTACAGAAAGCATTCTCTTCAACTCCCGACAGCCTCATTTTTTAACCATGACTGAAACATCAAAATATACCAGATCTGTACCCGCCAGTTTCCGTTCTCTATAAAATCTTTCCAGATCCTCTCTACTTCATTGACGTTCAATATGCCCTGCTGCCTGATCAGGCTGCTGTCCAGCAGATCCTCCGCCCATTCCCGCAGTCCAGGCTCCCGAAGCCACTGTGTGACGGGAATCGAAAATCCTTTTTTAGGTCTGTCCATCATCTCTTTCGGAACATATTTGTATAGTACATCCTTCAAGACCAGTTTGCCTTCATTTCCCTGTTTTTTGTACTCCATAGGTATCGTCCATGCAAACTCGACAACGTCCTTGTCCAGCATCGGCACCCGCGTCTCCAGTGACACTGCCATGGCAGTGCGGTCAACCTTAACCAGAATATCATCCGGATGGTAAACCTCCATATCCATCAGCATAATACTGTTTTGCGGATCGTTCAGCGCACCATAAGGATAGCTGTTATGCTTGTACGGATAGGTCTCTTTCTCCAGCGGAATCTGTAGGTTTGACGTCTCCTGCGCATTCGACAACTCATATAGATGTTCCGGGCTCTTCGCTCCCAGAAGATATGCTTTTGTCTGCAGGATCTGGTTCTTTTTCATCAGCGGATTGCCAACCAGAAGACTGCTGGCAAGCTTCCGTATCCCGTAAGGACAACCCTTCATCTTTCCCCAGATCCGGTCAATGGAAGAATAAGACATATATCCGCAGAATAACTCGTCCCCTGCATCGCCGCTCAACGATACTGTCACATGCTCGCGCGTCATCTTGCTCACGAGATAGGTCGGTATCTGTGAGGAATCCGCAAAAGGCTCGCCAAAAATATAGGAAAGTCTGGGAATCACTGCCTTGGCATCCTCCGCCGTAATGTATAACTCGGTATGCTCTGTTCCAAGGTGCCGCGCGATCTCCTTTGCATAGACCGCCTCATTGTACGCGGGATCCTCCATGCCGATCGTAAAACTCCTGACCTTGCGCTCCGACTGCGCCTGCATCAGCGCCACAACTGTACTGCTGTCGATTCCCGCCGATAAGAACGCCCCGACTGGAACATCCGCCACCATCTGCTCCCTGATCGACGCCTTCAGCAGCCGTTCCAGTTCATCCGCAGCCTCCTGCCTGCTCCCCTGAAACGGGTGCACCTGACCGTATTTTGCTACATCGCGCACAGACCAGTAAGCACTGATCCGCGGCTCCCGATAAGGCGCGTCCAGTTCCAGCATACAGCCCGCATCCAGCTTGTAGATATCTTTGTAAATTGAATACGGCGCCGGAATGTATCCATGTATGAAATACAGCTGCAGCACTTTTGTGTCGATCGGATTGTGAAAACCGTCCAACACACTGATACAGCCAATATCTGACGCGAACACGAAATGTCCGTTTACGAAACCATAATACAGCGGTTTCTCCCCGATCCTGTCCCGGATCAGTGTCAGTTTTCCTGTCTGTCGGTCAAAAAGCGCAATCGCAAACATTCCCTTACAGTGCCTGATCGTCTCCGTCACACCGTACGCTTCAATCGCCTCGAGCAGCACTTCCGTGTCGGAGGTTCCCCGAAATGCTGCCACTTTCTTTTCTTTCAACAGTTTATCCCGCAGTCTGCGGTAATTGTAGATCTCTCCGTTGAACACACACACATACCTGCCGGACGCCGAGTGCATCGGCTGCGCACCGTTTTCCGACAGATCCACGATCGAGAGTCTGCGGTGTCCCAGCACCACATTCGCGTCCTCACTCGCCCAGATATCGCCCGCATCCGGACCTCTGTGGTACATCCGCCTGTTCATCTTCTCGATATTTTCTCTCCAATTCGAAGGATTGCTGCAAAAACCTGCTATTCCACACATATACCCAACCTCTTCCCTATCCGTTTTTCAATCATTTTCTCCATACCTGTACAGATGATACCACAATTTTTTATCATTTACCAGAGAACAGCCTAATATACCTCAACATAACACTTCCTGTGGGTATAATCCAGGAATACGATCCTGACCGTCTCGCTGTCCTGAAGCACTTCGTTGGGCACTGTAATATGAAATCCGCATTGTTTCAAGGCATCATTTCCGAGAGCATCTGATACATCTTCCCGCTCCATCTTTTCCGCTGTGTAATAGTTCTGTCCGTCTATGACTGCCACAATATCATCCCATGTCGTATTATAGGAAGTGTTGAGAGACCAGCCGGACAAATAAGTGCTATCGCCGTCATCCTTTGCAATCTTCCCATCAACAATGCCATGTCCCCAGTCCACAAGCGCCTGAACCTGTGGCTGTGTTTCATCTAACAAATCATTCCAGAACACATAATTTCTGCCTATGTGTTCCTTCTTAAATCCATACTGTTCATAGAGAGCAATCCAGCTGTCGGCAGTGTCCGGGACAATATAATTTCCTGCCGGATCGATCTTTTCCGGAAAATAGAATCGATAATTCTTATAGCTCTGTGTCCACAGCCAAAGCGTATATGGTTTATCATCCGCAAGCACATTATACGCATCAGGCGGCAAAAGCGTTCCTCCCAGATAATAAATATAAATCTGATCCCCTTCCCCTATATAAGTAGTCCGGTCCGCAACATTTTCAGGCAATTCCTTCTCCATATAATCCAACGCATCCACAAAAGGATAATTAAAAAGATCAACAGTTTGTCTGCTGCCTATATAATCCTTAAAATAAAACACGATAAAGGATAAAAATATCACAGCATAGACAGCTGTCACAATTCCCCCAAAAATTTCCGCCCTGATCCGCAGCAATTTCTTGATAATATGATAAAGGACAAGAATTCCATCCGCCTCAAACAGCAAATACGCAAAGAAAATACTATTGACACGATAAACGGTCGGTCCGTCGTCCGCAATAAAAATACCTGTCAGATAGATACTAAGCGCCCACAGCATAATGACAACAAAATTGTCCATACTCCTGCTTTTGCACGCACATACACATCTGTATCCGCCATGCACAATCCCTGTTATGATAAACGGTATGGCCAGAAAATACATATTTCCATATTCCGGTATACTGTTAAATGGAACATTGTCATAAAAAAGTGTCATTCTGAAAAATTTACCCAGATTTTTCCCAACAAGATCCAGCGACAGATCGCCGCTCCTGTACCTGTACATCCTTGGAATTGTAAAGATCCCAAGCTGCAGTTCCTCCATTCCGGTAATATTAATGTAGTGAAACAAAAGCAGCGGAAAAGCCAATATCAATAATGGCACTCCCAAAAACAGGATCTGTCTCATATTGATTTGTTTCACATACAGGAGATATAACATCATCAGCAAAATAAAAAGCGGCATTGCCATATGACTCAGAACATAACTGTAGAGCAGCAGGCCGCCCGCGATGCCAGCCGCAAAATAATCCCAGTATTTTCCGCGATCGACAGCCCTGATCAGCAAATAAATAAATATTGCACTCATGCCCAGCATCAGATTGCAGTCCAGTCCAATTCTGGAAAGCATCAGAAATACAGGCGATACTGTATAAAGCATCCCCACTAAGAGATTGATCTTCTCATTCTTCCAGATCCTGTCTGCGACACGGACAGAAAAAAACAAAGTGATAAAGGAAAAAATAATAGCCGGGATCCTTAATACCGCCGCCGAGATTCCAAAGAAATGAACAAACGGAGCACATAAATATGCATATAATGCGCTTTGTCCCCCGCTAAAATTGATCAGATAGACGGGAAACGTATTCAGATATCTGTCTGTGCCATAATTAGACAGACACCATGCGTCATAGCCCATTCCCATTTCATCCACGTTGATCCCACAAGGTACCTGCCCTATGCGAAAACAATGTATAAATACCATTACAACAATAATAACTGCCCAACAACAATTTTTTCGATTGATAACATTTTTCATGACGCACTCCCTTATATCTTTGTGAACGATCCTTTTTAGTATAATCTCTTAAAACACACTTTACAAGTCCAACCGCATAAAATCTATGGATCTGGTTACAATTCACACCCACGCCAGTTTTTATCAGCATACAAGCTATTGAGGTGTGAATTATAACAGATTTTGCACACAAAATGCTAAAAGGCAAGCATTTTGGCGCATGATTCCCACTACTTTGATGGACGCCTGAACAGTAACTTGGGTCTGTTCAAAAGTCAGTAAAACATTGACATCGATTTCCATGATTGCTAAAATATAAAGTAGAAATAACGGATTTTGAACACACGAAAACAAACCGAATCCATGGGAGGATTTCATATGTACCATTGCCATATAAACTTCTTATTTTTAGGAAGCGAGCACAGACTATTTCAACAAATTGAAGATTTACCCCCATTAGAGCACTTTACACATGAGTACATTGAGAGCCGGACGCCTTCTGAAACACAGCTCTCAAAAGGCGATGTCATCCTGGCGGATCTAAGCGGCACGGATGCCGTCCAGGCGGTACGGACACTGCTTTCAGGTAAAAGGCATGACGCAGAACTGATCGTACTCGTGGACAAAGAACAGTTTGACGCTCTGGCCAGCCTGACTGACTGCCTGTCCGCAGTTTATGACATCTGGACGCTTCCACTGTCTGATGAGGAGCTGAAATTCCGCTTTACAAGATGGCAGCAGCACTACAAAATGCGCAAGGATTACTGGCAGACGAACCAGTATCTCGAAGCCACCATCAACAGCGTGCCCAACCTGATCTGGTACAAGACCAAAGACGGTGTCCACGAGAAAGTCAATGACAGTTTCTGCATCACGGTCAACAAGACCAAAACGCAGGTAGAAGGTCAGCGCCACGCTTACATCTGGGGCGTCGAACACGACGATCCCGCGTGTATAGAATCAGAACGTGAAGTCATGAGCCAGCGAAAAACCTGTATCTCTGAGGAAACAGTCCAGACAAAAGATGGTACCAGACTGCTCACCACATACAAATCCCCACTGTACGACCTCGATGGAAGCGTTATGGGCACCGTGGGCGTCGGCATTGACATCACACTGGAAAATGATTACAAGCAGCAGCTCATCTCCAAGACAAAAACTCTAGAGACACTGTTCACCACGATGGACTGCGGTATCCTGTGCCACACCGTCGACGGCTCCAGGATCATCAGTGTAAACGGCGCCGCGCTCAAGATTCTGGGTTATCAGTCACAGGAGGACCTTGTAAAATCCGGTTTTAACATGATTGCATCGTCCGTTGTGGAGGAAGACCGGGCAGCCTTGCGCAATAGCATCCGGTCCCTGCAAAAAGAAGGGGACAGCGTCAATGTCGCATACCGCGTGCGGCACGACAACGGAGACCTGCTGCACATCATGGGAAATATCAAGCTGATGGAGGAAAACGGCGAATTGTTCTACCAGCGTTTCCTTCTGGACTGCACTACACAGCGTCTGCGCGAGGAGGCAGAGCGTCAGGAAACTGAAAGACGCCAGTTAGAGCTGGTCCAGGCTCTGAGTACCGACTACAATCTTGTATGTTTCTTTGATCTGGACACAGGAATCGGGAACGTCCTTCGGATCAATGAATGTAAATATCATATTTTAGACAAACTCTTTTCCGGTGAGTTGTCCCTTGATGACAATCTCGCAAAATACATAGACGCCTGTGTCTATGCGGAAGATCAGGATATGATGCGGCAGGCTCTCTCGCGCGAAATTCTGATGCAGAGACTCGCTGAGAGGAAAACATATATTGTCAATTACCGCACGATCTGTCACGAGGAGATGCGCTACTTCCAGATGAAGGCTGTCTGTGCGGGAGACTGGAGTGAACATTGTAGAATCGTTCTCGGATTTCACAGCATCGACGAGGAAACGCGCAGTGAAATGGAAAAAAATACCATTCTGGAGGACGCGCTGATTCAGGCCAACCGTGCGAACAAGGCCAAAAGTGTCTTTCTCTCCAATATGTCGCATGACATCCGGACTCCGATGAACGCGATCATTGGTTTCACGACGCTGGCTCTCAGCCGCCTTGACCACCCAGAGCAGGTTGAGGGATATCTCAAGAAGATCATGACCTCAGGGAACCATCTGCTGAACCTGATCAACAATGTCCTCGACATGAGCCACATTGAGAGCGGCAAGATGCAGCTGTCAGAACAGCTCTGCAGCCTTCCGGAAATCCTGCATGGGCTGCGCAATATCATACAGGCCGACATTCATTCCAAACAGCTTGAGCTGTACATGGACGCCATCGATGTACAGCATGAAAATATCTATTGCGACAGACTGCGTCTGAATCAGGTACTGTTAAACCTGATGAATAACGCTGTCAAGTACACAACTGCCGGCGGAATCGTCAGTATCAAAGTCACAGAAAAAGCCGTGGCCCAGGAAGGGTACGCCACATACGAATTTCAGGTCAAGGATACGGGTATTGGCATGAGCGAGGAATTTGTTGCCCACATTTTTGAGCCATTCGAACGGGAACGCAACTCCACCATCAGCGGTATCCAGGGAACCGGTCTTGGGATGGCGATCACCAAGAACATTGTCACGATGATGAATGGTACGATCAGTGTGACCAGCAAACAGAATGTCGGCTCAGAATTTACTGTCACCTTCACCTTCCGCGTCAGTTCAGAAGCCAAGGAATCACCTCTGATCCCGGAACTGCAAGGATGCCGCGCCCTTGTCGTGGACGACGACTTTAACACCTGCGACAGTGTTTCCTATATGCTGCAGCAGATCGGAATGCGCGCGGAATGGACCTTGTCCGGAAAAGAGGCTGTGCTGCGCACCCATCAGGCAGTCACACGCAAAGACTGCTACTCTGTCTACATTGTTGACTGGCTGCTGCCTGACATGAACGGAATCGAAGTAGCGCGCAGAATCCAGAAAGAAACCGGCGGAAATGCGCCAATCATCGTGCTGACTGCATACAACTGGGAGGACATCGAGGAGGAAGCAAAAGAAGCCGGAATCACAGCCTTTTGCAGCAAGCCGCTGTTCCTGTCTGAACTTAGAGAATGCCTGCACTCCGTCACAAGCGCCGGAAATGAACATAAGACCGACAATTTTATCAAATCCGCCCCATTTCACGCGGAACGCCTCCTGCTTGTAGAGGATAATGAACTGAACCA
Organism: Lachnospiraceae bacterium UBA7179; assembly: GCA_002491195.1. Taxonomy (GTDB): domain Bacteria; phylum Bacillota; class Clostridia; order Lachnospirales; family Lachnospiraceae; genus COE1. Next base: position 131,515 of record DKVL01000056.1, on the reverse strand, counting down.
GGAGATAGCCGCAGAGATCTTGCAGGAAGCTGGATTTTCGGTAGAGATTGCTGGCAACGGGCAAGTGGCAATTGATAAGTTAAAGGAATCCAGGCCAGGATATTACCAGTTGATCCTGATGGATGTACAGATGCCTGTCATGAATGGTTATGAGGCAACCCGGGTGATCCGCAGTCTTGAGGATCCACAGCTTGCATCAATTCCAATTCTCGCAATGACTGCCAACGCATTTGAGGAGGATAAGCAGGAAGCACTGCGAAGCGGCATGAACGGACACATCGCAAAACCGATTAATATCGATAACCTGATGAATACTTTAAAAACAATCCTCAAATAAAAAAGACGCTGACGCGTCTTTTTTATTTTAATCCGATTCCTCTGCTTTTTCCTCCGCTTTCTTCTGTCGCCGCCGCTTTCTGCGTGCCATGCCCTTCTTGATCAAAACGATCAGCAGAACCAGGACAACCACTGCTGCGACTGCACAAAGAATCATGAGTACCAGATTCGACGGATTCTCCACAATACAAAAATCTTGTTGGGTACCGGTCATATCAACCTGTAGGTACTGTCCTCTGCTCTTACTCTCTAATGCCACCCATGCACCATCCTTGTACCCATAGACAACTGCATCCTCATAAGGGTTCAGAAGTCTTAATGCAAAGGTATCCGTCTCTTTGATGCCGCTGTTTTCCAGTTTCACCTCATATACTACATATTGTTTTTCGGCAGCTTCTTCTGGAGGAGTCCTGTCACTGATCCTGGCATTTAATATCGTACTCTCTGTAAAAGCATCCTCGACCAGGGCGTACGGTCTCCGCCATTGGCTTTCCCCCGTACTGTCCTCATCGCCGTCACTCTTTACTACAGTTACAGTGTCCTTATACTCTGCCTCGACAACGATCGTTCCATTCATGATCAGATCCGACACATCAGGCCATTCTCCATAAAACCCTTCCTTGCCGGGTATCTGTGGAAAGTTTAACTGATCCAGTTTCCTGCCATATTCTACCTCCTCGGAACCAAGGTACGTATCCTCTATCTTATAAATAACCTTGAGATGCCAGAACTGTGCCGGAAGCTGCTCCACTGCCAGCAGATCCTGATAGCTGATCGGTTCCGCCATTCCCATATAGCTGATATTATCAATGCCATGAACGCCTTCACCCACATAATAGTTATCTGCAACTTTTGTCTCAACCGTCTCTCCAGATGGATCCTCTGTCGTCGCACCAACCTGATCATACTCTGAAATCTGTCCTGCGATCGCTCCTGCCCTGCCATTTTCTGACTTTACATCTGCCATAGAATAACAATTTTTCAGAGTATCCGCATATCCGGCAATACCGCCTACGTTCCTGTTGCCTGAAACAGAACACAATGCATAACAGCTTTTGATGATCGTAAAGGACTCTCCGCAGATACCACCCACGTAGTCTCCCTCAGTGCTTTCCACGCTCCCATAACTCTCTGAATTGACAATAATACCATGGTTCATATATCCGCAGATGCCACCCGCACCATCTTTCTTAGATGTAATATAACCTTCATTGACACTGTCTGTCACAAGACACTTTGTGATATAGCGCCTGCCAATCTGATACTCAACTTTGCCAGCCGCACTATCTTCCAGGTCCTCATCGTCGATCGACATCGAGCCTGCGATACCACCTACATTGATGTCACCCTTTATGAAACCTTTGTTACTGCAGGACTCTGCCTTTCCTGTTGTTATGGAATCAAGATCCTCATCGTCAACCTCCTCGTAGACCTCCTCGAGATCCAGCTTCTGGGCATCTGTCAGCCTGTCAGCCAGAAGATTGAATACAACATTGACCTGATCGTTTACAGCCTTCAGATCCGCGTTAACCACATCGGAATACCCGGATGCGTTGTTGCTTAGATTCTTTAAACTGTCGCTGATTCCATGAAGATAGTTATTGAGATTGATCCTGTTGTAATCATACATCGCGCCCAGTTTCGTAAAGCTGATATCGGGCAGTCCATTCATGTAATCAGCAATGTCGCTTGTACGCCTTGTCGCTGACTTTAAGGCATCGATCGCACTTTTTAAATGGTCTGATGTATCCTTAAGGTCCTCGTTTACTGCCTTGAGAGAATCCGCTGCCTGATCGCCATAGATGTCTGCCAGAATCATCGTATTCTCCATGATCGTCGTAGTGGCAGACAACATTCTCTGCAGTTCCGTTATATTTGTGCCAGGATTACTATTGTTAATGTTATTGGCAGCATCCTGCGCTTCGCGAACTGCATTTTTAATCTCTGTCCTTGCATTGTCCACAGCGCCCGATTTGGTTGTCACCTTTTTAAAATTGATCCACACATCGTAGTCGTCCTGATCATTGATCGGGAACGAATATGTATTTCCGCTCTCAGGCGATATCTGAGAATCATTTAACTTCACAGAATCTACCGTATATCCCCCTGACGGTTCCACTGTAATTGTTGCCCGACCTTCAGACTCACCAGTTTTCATATTGACAAAACAATTGGCGTTTCCTGACAGGTTTGAGCGGATCCTGATGCTGGAAGAACCCGCATCTCCATCCAGATATAACAACTGCACTGTATCATCAGGCTGTTCGGACGATTCTGTTGACTTAGCGTTTTCAGCTCCTGTATTGGAACTGTCTGTTGTCACTGTATTGTCAGCTCCTGTACTGGAACTGTCTGTTGAACCTGTATTGTCAGCTCCTGTACCGGAACTGCCTGTTGAACCTGTATTGTCAGCTCCTGTATCGGAACTGCCTGTTGAACCTGTATTGTCAACTCCTGTACCGGAACTGTCTGTTGAACCTGTATTGTCAGCTCCTGTATCGGAACTGCCTGTTGAACCCGCATTGTCAGCTCCTGTATCGGAACTGTCTGTTGAACCTGTATTGTCAGCTCCTGTATCGGAACTGTCTGTTGAACCTGTATTGTCAGCTCCTGTACCGGAACTGTCTGTTGACTCTTTGCCTTCCGAATCGGAATCCGCTGTGTCCGTGGGCGTCTGTGTACCGGTATCGGTCGGCTCTGTAGTTTCTGTATTGGAATCTGCTGTATCCGTTTTTTCTGTCTCAGATTCTTCTTCACTGCCTTGAACCGCTGTGTCTTCCTCCTGTTCTTCTGTCTCAATGATCTCTTCGATCTCAGAACGATCATCTGCAGAGTCTTCAGGGTTTGCAACTGCAATCCCGTCATTTGGCTCAAAATATGCCTCAACCCGCACATTTTCATTCCCTTCCGGCATTGTAAAAGTATACTTCTCTATCGAACCTGATGAATCGGAAGTAACTTCCACTTCTGCACCACTTGTAACATGATACACTTTGAGATTCGATAACTGATATGCACCCTCCGGAGTATCCTTCACTACATTGAGCGTTACCCGATCCCCCGCCTTAGGATTATAGGAATCAGGAAAGATATTCCCGCCAACCGTATGAAGGATCGTAATTCTCTTGTCCTTTGACAAGTCATACGAATCATCACTGATATCCGTTATATTTCCCAGGTCTTCCGCGATCTCCTTCATGGCGTTCACAGCATTGGTAAAGCTGTTTTCCGCCGCTTCGAAATCGTCAAACACCCCGGGAGTCATTTCCATCATATGATCCAGACGATCCGTCAATGACTGCGCCTGGTCAAGATTGTCATCCACGAAATCACCGATCTGGTCTGCAAGGGCATCCGCTGCATCCACTGCGCCGTCGCTGAAGGAAGTCAGTGTGTCAAAATCGCGTTTCACGCCATTTTTCGTCGCCTGCATATCATTGATCGTCTTATCAATCAGGTCATGCAGCTTATCAACCGCATTTCTGAGGGATTCCGCCTCATTGATCTCGATAAAAGGCTCCATCTGTCCTACGATGCCGCCAATGTCCTTGCGTCCATATACCGCACCATTATTGGTACAAAGCGACACGATGCCTGACTGACGCCCGACAATTCCGCCGATATTATAACCGGTATGCTCGTATCCTACTGTACCCGAGTTGGTGCACCTTTCGATCGTGCCGTCTGAGAATCCGGCGATACCGCCTGTATCAACGCCACTGTACAATTCATTATCATCCTCACCTGCCAGACTCTCAATGATCCCCATGCCAGTTCCCATCTCATCGTCTTCCTCAACCCACTCGTTGTTATCATTGATTCCAGCACGATTGGAACAGTAGTTTAAGATACCATGATTGATTCCAACAATTCCTCCTGTCGAGTAATACCCTGTGATCCTTCCCTTTGCGGCACACCCGATGATCACGCCCGTATCTCCGTTAATGCCTGCAATGCCGCCAACTGTATCACGACCGCTCACAGTTCCCTGAAACGTGCAGTTCTTGATCCTCCCATAGTTCACACCACAGAGACTGCCAATACACTCCTTCTGGTTCTCGGACTCAATATTTCCCTTTAATGTCAGGTTTTGTATCAACCCGTGGCTTTCCACATAGCGGAACAATCCCACAACATATCCATCGCCCACATAGTCAAACCCGGAAATTGTGTGCCCCACACCGTCAAATATTCCATTAAATACTGGAACTACACAAATATCCGTTCCCGTAAGGTCAATATCTGCCTTCAGACTTACATATTTATTTTCTGACCAGGAATCAAGATAGCATTGCGATGCAAAGTCTGCAAACTGTTCTGCCGTGCTAATATCAATCCTCTCATACCTGATCTCATCTTCTGGCAGATCAGCCTGCGTCTTCCTGGTCTCCTCCGCCTGGATATTCTGAATCGGAAATGTGCCAAAGACCATCACTGCAGCCAGTGTTAAAGCGAACAGTCTATTATGTATTTTATGCATCTTCTTCACCTTCCTCCTTCTGCATCAATTCCTTCAAATCACTTCCGTCATCCTCGCGCTGCTCAAGCTTGCCCATGTTGACAAACAGGCTCGCATCGCCGCGCACCAGACCATGTACTTCACCGACGATCGTACCGTTGATCTGTCCCTGCACGAGACCGTCAACGCGCATCAGACCACTGACACGCTCCAGTTTCAGCGGGATGGACACCGCAAACGATGTTCGGTCGATTACCTTCTCGCCCAGCAGGAGAATCTGTGGCAAAACAAACATAACTGTAAAGATCGAAAGGATCGTACCACGCCCAAGGCACTGTCCGATACCGCACACCGCACCATCTGATGACATCTGGCCGATAAAGATACCCGCAAGCGCAAGCATTGTGCCTGATGTGACAATTGTTGGGAACGCAAAATTCATCGTCTCAATAATTGCGTCTTTCTTGGACATTTTATCCTTGATTTCCAAAAATCTGCCTGAAATAACAATCGCATAGTCAATATTTGCACCCATCTGAATAGAGGAGACAATCATAGCACTCAGGAAGAATACGTTCTTCTGCTCTACCGCAGGGAAGGAAAAATTCACCCAGATCACACCCTGAATAACCGCAATCAGGAGCACTGGCATACCTGCTGACATAAAGGTAAACAACAGTACGACCAGCACCGCCAGAATCGAAACCACATTGACGACTGTGTTGTCTCTCTGGAACGTCTTATACAGGTCATACTGGCTTGTTGATTCCCCGGGAACCAACACCTGCGACTGATCATAGTACTTCCCCGCGATCTCATGCATCTCGTCCAGAAAAGCGAATGTCTCATCCCCCTCCTCCGGCAGTGTCAGATAGATCAGCATACGGCTGTAATTTTCACCCTGCAGCTGGTCGAGTGCAATCTGCATCTTTGTATGCGCATCCTCCAGGGTATCCATCAGATCGTCATCCAGTGTGACATATCCCTCATCTACCTCGTCATAAAGGAACATAAACATATCAATCAATGGAACACTGTAATTGGAAAAACCATTGATGATCTTTGCATAGTTCTCATCATTCACCGCGTAAGCCGTGTATAAAAGTTCCGCAATCTCATAGTCGACCTCCAACAGCTCCGAAAAATCCCGCGCGGTCAGCTTGTCGGTCAGCATATATCCGTCCATCGCCTCCGTGTTTGCCAGTCCCTGTGAGTGGTCGACCTCCGGCCTGGCATCCAACTCCTTTAAGAGCCTGCTCTCCTTCTCATAGTCCCCCGCCGGAACAACAAGCGCCACATAATTTTCTGCCCCAAAGCTCTCCTCAATCATCTCATCTACCACCATCGCATCGCTCTGCACCGGCGTTTCCAGCTGCGTGTAACCATATACATAAGGACAGTGTGACTGAATGATATAGGCGCCAACCAGCACAACGATAAACAGCGGCGGTATGATATATCTCGTCTTGTATGCAAACTTTCCGACAAACGGAATATCCGGGATAAAACTCTTGTGCTTTGTCTTATCCATCGCCTTGCCAAATAGCATGATCAGTCCCGGCATCAGCAAAAATACTGCAAGCAAACTTAATAAGATCGCACGAATCAGGCAGAACGCCATATCACGCCCAATACCAAACTGCATGAACATCATCGCAATCAGACCGCCTACTGTGGTGAGTGAACTGGAAGAAATCTCCGGGATCGCCTTGCTGAGTGCCACTATATCAGCTTCCCGGATGCCAAGCGTCTGATGCTCTTCCTTATAGCGGTTGCAGAAAATAACTGCATAATCCACAGACAGCGCAAGCTGCAATACAATCGTAACGGAATCTGACACAAAGGAAATCGTGCCCATCAGGAAATTTGTTCCCTTGGTGATCAGCGCCGCCGAACAGAAAGTTAAAAGCAACACTGGCACCTCCGCCCATGTCTGCGAAGTAAACAACAAAACCGAAACGACAACGATCGCGACAAGCACACTGATCACAGACATTTCCTTTGCCAGCTGCTCTGCCGATGCGTCGCCCATGGAAGTGGATACATAGATATCATACCCATCGAGCATCTCCCTGACTTCATCGAGTGCTTCCAATGCCCTGTCATCAGTCTCTTCGTATCCGAACGTGATACTGTACAGTGCCGAGAAATTATTATAGTGGCTCTTTGAGTTGTCAAAGTCCAGCATGATGATACTGTCTAGCTCTAAAAGTTCCTCATAGATCTTGTCAGCCTCGTCATAGGGAATATTCATCACCATGACCTTCGCCGTGCCATATGTGATAAACTGCTCCTCCATGCGGTCAAGACCCTGACTCGTCTCCGTTGTGTCCGGCAGATACGCTGAAAGCGCGTTCTCTACTGATACCCAGTTCATGGACACCACGGAAAAGATCAGCGCGATGCCAAACAACAGGAAAAACAGGTTGCGTCTGTCTACGATAAAGGTGGCGACTTTGAGCATAAACCCGCCATCCTCACCGCCTTTCTTTGGTTGTTCGTCCATAATTCATCCTCTCCTTTACACAGCAAAACTATTTTTGGATCACGTGTAGTATAGTATATTACATCACTTTTGTTTTTTCAATAATGACTTGTGGTCATTTTCATTTTTTTATACTTTCTTTATAATAAAGCTAAAAAAGTAACTATCCCAACGCGCATGAATAGTTACTTCTTATTTTATCATTTTTTTATATTCTGTTCAAGTAGTCTTCCCACTCTCTGTTCACCTTATCCGGAGACAGCTCTTCGGTAATCTTGCGTGCGTTTTCGCGCAGTTTCCGTTCAAAGTCCCTGTCCTCAAAAATCCTGCGAAAGGCATCTGCAAGCGCAAAGGCATCCCCGACCGGCACAAGCAGCCCGTTAACCCCGTTCTCAATCAGTGCCGCCGGTCCTCCGCAGGGACAGTCCGTCGCAATAACAGGAATTCCAAGTGCCATCGCCTCCATGATCGAGTTCGGCATCCCTTCTGTGTTGGATGTCAGTGTAAAGATTCTCGCCTTACAGATCTGCTCTGCGATATCGCTCACATTTCCCGGAAACGAGATCCTGTCACTCAGTCCCTTCTCTGCTGCAAGCGCCTCCAAATCTGCCCTGAGCATCCCTTCCCCGTATATCACAAGTCTCACTGTCGGATACTCCTCCGCAATCTTGGCAAATGCATGGATCAGCATGGCATGATTCTTATTCTCATCAAGCCTTCCTGCTGTCACGATCAGATCCTCCCGCTCCTCGATCATTTTTCGACCTAAGAACTGTGGATTCAGGGGATTCGACAGGATTGCGCTCTTTTTCCTGACTGATTTTGGGAAAAACGCACGTGCTGCCTCTGTCTGGAGCACTATCCCGTCCGCAAAGCGAAAAACCGTCTTCGCGATCAGCTGCATCAGTTTCCCCTCATACTCCATCGTCGGTTCTCCTCTGACGGATACCACCACTTTTGATGGCAGAAATGCCGCCGTCGCCACAGCCATCAGATTGTTTTTCCCAAGAAATGCCAGGATCACATCCGGTTTGTATGCTTTCCAGATCTCGCGCAGTGCACGAAACCGGGTACAAAAGTTTGCGGCACGCCCTCCTTGCAGCAGGGATTCATCAGGCTCTGAATAGACGCGCCGTATCGCTGACGAAATACTGTATTCTGTTTCCATTTTATACTGGGTAACGAGAATCACATCGTACTGCCTCGCATGAAAATACTCTGCAAGATTCACCATCACCCGCTCAGACCCGCCTTTTTGAAGGGAGCTGATAAACAATGCTATCCTTTTCATATAGAATCCTCTATAAAACATTACAGTGCTCTAATGCATATACATTCTGTACCACTGCTGGAACACGAAAAATGACCAGGCAACCTTGGAGTAATTTGCCCCGGAAGCCGGTCCCCGATCGCCGGTTTTCAGGTACGTATTGATGAAATCATGCACGTATTGCGCATCAAATATTCCCTGCTCTCTCAAAAATGCCTCGCTGCACATATCCTGCAGCGCTTCTCTCAAAGGTCCCCTCATCCACTTGTCAAGCGGAACACCAAAGCCGACTTTCGGCCTGTCGAGCAGCTCTTTCGGGATATAGTCATAGGCAATATCCTTCAGGATTCTTTTCTTGACACCGTCCGAATACTTGTACGAATGCGGCAGGCGGTAGGAATATTCCATCACATTGACATCAAGAATCGGACATCTTGCCTCAAGGGAATATTTCATGGAAGCCCGATCCACTTTGCACAGAATATCCCCGGGCAGATAAGTCTCCTCATCCAGCAGCATCCGACGCGCCTGCCAGTTGCTTTCATGATACCTGGATTCCACAGGAAACTTGAACGGCACTCCGCTGTCCGGGAGCATCCTGTCGATCACGTTGATGTAAGTTCTTCCCCCAAGCTGTGTCTTTGTCCCGGGATCATGATTTCCTGCCACTACCTGAACCCGGAAAGGAAGTTTCTCAAATAGTCCAAGCCTTTTCAATGGAGGAAACTGACACACGCCATAGGTCATACGTCCCAGCAGATCCAGCTTCTGAGCCTGTGCCACATTGTCATAAATGTTATAGCCACAGAAAAACTCATCTCCCCCGTCTCCCGAGAGGACAACCGTCACATCCTGTGCCGCCAGTCCGGCTACCAGCATTGACGGTATCTGCGAACTGTCCGCAAAGGGCTCGTCATAATATTTCGGAATACTCTCAACCATATCAAACATAGCTTTCTCGTCAATATATAGCTCTGTGTGCTGTGTGCCGAGATGCTTTGCCACTGCTTTTGCATATTTTGCCTCATTGTAGCGCTCCTCGTTAAAACCGATGGAGTATGTCTTTACAGGCTCACTGCTGACCTCCTGCGCGATCGCAGTGACAAGCGAGGAATCATAGCCGCCGCTCAAAAATGCACCTACCGGTACATCCGCGACCATTCGCTTCTGCACTGCATCCTTTAAGATTGCTTTCAGTTCCTCTTTTGCCTCCTCATAAGAACGCACTTTCTCCTGCCTTTTGGCATGATACACTTTTGCGATATCCCAATATTTATGTTTGGATAATTTTCCCTTTTGAAACCGGATTACCTGTCCCGGCTCTACTTTATATACATTCTCAAAGATCGAATCCGGTTCGTTGACGCACTGCTGATACAGATACCGCTTCATCACATCTTTTCTGATCTTTTTGGGAAATTCTGGATATTCCATGATCGGCTTTAACTCCGACGCAAATACAAGGTTATCTCCATCCAGCCAATAGTACAGCGGCTTTTTCCCGATCCTGTCCCTTATGAGATATAGCTCTTCTTTCTCCCTGTCATACAGGGAAATGGCAAACATTCCCTGGAACCGGTCCACGCAGGAAATCCCCCATTTCAGATATGCAGCCAGGATCACCTCTGTATCACACCGGGATTGAAATGGATACTCTTTTAACTCCTCGCGCAGTTCCAGAAAATTGTATATCTCTCCATTGTAGGAAATCACAAGTCTGTTGTCGCAGGAATGCATAGGCTGATGCCCCAGCATGGATAAGTCCAGGATCGACAGACGCCGCTGTGCCATCCCGATCTGGTATCCGTCACTGCCGGCAAAGATCTCCTCCCCGCTGTCGTTCGGACCCCTGTGATACATCGTATCATTCATGTTTTTCAGCTGCCCCTGTGTGATCGTTCTCCTTGATACAAAACCACATATGCCGCACATAAGCCTGCTCCCCCTATCCTAATGGTTCCACAAAATAATCCCGGTACTCCCCAAAATCCTTGCATTCATTATCAATACTGTCGATCAGTTCAATATATTTTTCCCGCACCAATGCCTTATAATTGTCAAAGTTGTCATATCCTTTTTTCGTCCACGCAAATGGATGCGTCAGAATCTGCACTTTGTCGTGCCCCAGTATATTTTTTTCATCAGGGTAACCGTACCGCCATATATGGTTGGCATCAGACATATATTTCACCGCCAGCTCAGAATCCTTTCCTGCATGTTCCGAAAACGTAAAAAATTCATCCTGATATGCGTTGATGATGCCTGGCAGCTTAATATTCTCTGCAAGTACCGACGGAGATGGACGGTGCACAGAAAACTCCGATATCTCAAATCCCAGCATCTCACTGAGCATATGCATCTCCCTGACAATCTGGCGCCGCACCTCCTGCATGTCCGTCATTCCATTCAGTGCAAAGTGCAGACCAATATTCTGTCCCCGCTCATGCATATCACAGATCAAATCCCTGTTTTTTCTGGACAGCAGATTATACGAATTATTGGTCCACTGGAAAAAGAACGTCGATGTGAAGTCCATGCTGGTCTCCACCTTGGCAAGCGCATATGCGCGTTCCACACTATACTCCACATCGTGGCGCATAATGATAAATTTATCCTTGTGTAAGGCGCCTGCATAGTCACTCTGTAACCCCGTAGACTTAATAATCCTTATGATCTCCCTGTACTCATTATATGAAAACATTGTCCCTCTCCCTATCTCTTATCATCTATGCTCTGCAGATCTCCTCAATATAACTCTGCCACTGTTCATAAATTGCCTGCGCATTGGCTTTTCGGGCGATATTCCTCGCTTCCCTTCCCAACCTCTGCGCATATTCCGGATCTTCGATCAGCTTGTTGATCCCATCCTCCAGTGCTTTCTGATCCTTGATCGATATCAACAGGCCATTCACACCGTCTTCCATCACCGTCCGCGGTCCGCCGCAGGGGCAGTCCGTAGCAACGATCGGAAGTCCCAGCGCCATTGCCTCCAACAGGGCATTTGGCATTCCTTCCCAGTCTGATGAAAACGCATACACCGCCGCATCGATCAAATCCCGCTCAAGCGTATCGCTGGCTCCCATCAGCCTGATGTAATCCTGTGCATTGTTTTTGGCAATGATTTCCTCCAGGATTTCCTTCGTTCCGTCAAAAGAATCCCCGCCGTAGATTTTTAGAATGTAATCGGGATGTTTCTCATGTACCTTGACAAAAGCCCGCAGCAGCATGGGCTGATTCTTAAAATCCACCAGCCTCCCCGACTGTACCACTTCCTTTTTCCGGTGTTGCGGCTCTGGCTGACCGATGTATTTGTCATTTAAAGGATTTAAAATAATACGGGAGTTCTCCTGCAGAAACGGAGCAAAAAATTCTTTCTGCCCTTTTGTCTGAAATACACATCCCGATGCCCTGGGAAACAATATGGGGATCTGCAGCCTGTCCGACCATGCGTCATAATGTCCCACAGGATCCGTACGAATCGATATTAATACCGGAACATTGGTTCCATAGGATGCCATCAGTGCCCTGTAGTTTGCCCTCTGCGCAAAGGCGATCAAGATATCCGGCTTTTCTGTTTTCATAAACTGACGCAGATACTTTACCCTGAGCAGAAACTGTGTGATACGGTTTTTTTTGTCATCCCTGTCTTTCAGTCCTACATGAACTCTTCTCACACGACGGTCAATCGCAAACTCATTCTCCCCGTACCATTCTGTCGCGATCAGAACCTCGTAGCCTTCCCTGGCAAACTGGTTTGCCAGATTGGACACCACTCTCTCTGCCCCGCCCTGCTCCAGGCAGTTTAAGTGAAATGCTATTTTACGTTTCCTATCTGTATTCATTCCAGAAGATCTCCCACTGCTAATTCCCGTTCACTCTCATAACGATCGATCAGTAAGGAGCCATCCACGGTTCTCACAATCAGTTTTCCATCAAAAATGTCCACGATCTCCCCAGGTCTGTAGTCCGAAAAATCAATCATTTCATCAAATGGATGTGCTTCCCATATCCTTACCGTCTGTTCCCCGCACACTGCAAAAGCGCCGGGAAACGGTTCTGAGACTCCGCGGATCAGATTATAAATCGTTCTTGTCCGCTCATGAAAATCAATCTTTCCGTCCGCCGCTGTGCGTTTGTGATACCACGAGTCAAAATCCTTCGATTCTGTCCGCACTGTAATACTCCCCTCCTGATAGGCCTTGAGCAGTTTTCTGATCAGATTCTTCGAACAGATCATATTCTTATACTGCGCTGTGCGGATATTATCATGAGGAGTAATGGAAAACATCTCTGTGGCAAACACATTGGGACTATCCGCTTTCTCGTCATACTGAAACAGATTCAGATTAAACCGTGTATCCCCCAGTATGACTGACCAGTTCAGCGGTGATCTGCCCCTTCCAAACGGGAGATAGCCGCTGTTTCCATGAAATCCATACACACCATACGCAAATCGATCCAGCACATCCTTTGGGATCAGGCGCTGCCAGCCCATAGAGACTGCAATCTCAAACGTATTCTCCTGCAGAAACGCCTTTGTCTTCTCATCCGTCAGAAAATAGCTGTCCGCTTCAAATACAGGGATTCCATATCTGTCTGTCAGTACCGAAAGCCCTTTATATCCTGACACCTGGTTCTTTTTTAACACTTCACTGTTGATCGTGATCACCAGATCAACCGGGCAGATATTCTTGTGGATAAATTCCACAATATTCTCCGATGTATCTTTCACGCCGAAAACAGTTACTTTATATTTCATGTCATATACCTCCTACTTACCCTTTAACCCTTTTCTGTGTCCATCCCTGTATACACATGACGGCCCCTGCCTGATAAAACAGTGCTGTATTATAAAGCATATACCGCATCTGCGGATAGATTGTCAGCGATGTAAAACAAACATTCACAACAATTGCCAGAATCACAACTGCTGCAAAAGGAAGACTGTCCCTTATACCTCTGCGTCTTAAATCAATAAAAAGCGCCGCATATACGCCATAGATTATAACCGCTGCCCAGTTTAAGAGCCTGTGAACCTTCAAGATCGTAGTAATCATACCATGAATGACATTGCATGCGAAAAGTTTCATCAAACCAGGGATGCATGGAATAAATAATTCTTTCATCATGCTGCCCGCGATCTCATTGTAATGATCCTGCCTCTCGTCTTCAGGAACTCCGGTCTTTTCCTGATACTCTCTGATCACTGCCATAACCACATCAAACTTTATCCTGTCATAGGACAGGCTATAGTGATTCTCTATCGCCTGCCAGTTCCACAGAAAACTTCCCCGAATCCCCTCCGGGTTTCCCTGCCGTGCGTAGATAATATTATATTCCTGTTCATCCGTCCGGCGCATGATTTCCTGAAATAATTCTCTGCGCTCCTCTGTCTGGAGATTCTTTTCCATATCCAGGTCTGCCAGATACAGTTCCGTTCCCAATATAAAACTGGAATCCCCAGAATGAGAGGTAAAAACCCCTCTCACTGCCAAATTATAACTACAGTCAATCAATGTTGTTGCCACAAGTACTCCTGCTGCACATAATACAATCGATGTAACCGCTCTCTTCCAATCTTTCTCTTTCCATCCCACATAGAATAAACACAAAACCAGAATGATCAATGTAATGAGCATCTGCTTTCTGATCGAGATCAGTATGACAGACCACAAGACCGCTGCCACAGCACTTTTTTTGCTGTGATCATAAACAATCCCTAAAATACACAAAAAGAAGAAAATCCATAAGGAATAACACAGCCCCTCCGTCTCAATACTATTGTAATAACTGTATCTTCTTTGTGCCACGAATCTGTTCAGAAGCGTCACGCCATACTGTATGAACAGGATCAGCAGCATCCCCGCGCAGTTCAGGGAAAACCGTTTCTTTAATCCCATCGCAACTGCGGCTGCAGCCCATGCTGCAACAATACACTGGATGATCACTGCGGCATGCAGAGCCCCGCTGTCGAACACAGAGCGCAATACTGCAAGAAAAATACAGTATCCTGGCTCACGATCACTCGTCATCGATATATAGGACTGCGCATCCTCAGTAAGAATAATGCCATCCATCCAATACCAGATCAAATAAAATAAGATGCTTACCAGGAAGATTCCAATCCACCAGATCCTGTCTATTGTATTCTTGTCTTTTCTTTTTAAACCGTTCAACCACTTCACCATTCTTCTTCAATCATTTTTACCAGGCTATTGAGATATCCCTGTGTTCCAAACGCTTTCGCCCTCTTTACTGCCATTTCTTTATAATGCATGTATAAACGATCATCTGTCAATATTTTTTCCATTTCCTGGGCAAAGATTTCTTCTTCTACAGAAAAGATGTCGGCTTCCAGATTCTTCTCCCCCTGAAATACTGGCATCAATATTCCGTAATCTGCGTGATAAACTTTGTGTTGATCTGCGCATATCCTATAATTTTCCTGCAGGATTTCGGCCGGACCAGTCTTACAGTTTACGCTGATACATGGAATATTACATGCCATCGCCTCAATCAGTGCATTCGGAAATCCCTCGCTCTCAGATGTCAGAGCATACAGATCAGCTTTTGCAAGAAGGCAAAAAGGATTTTGCAAAACGCCTGTAAACAATACGGCATCGCTGATTCCCAACGCCCTCGCAAGCTCCTCATACTCACTGTAATTGCCGTCTCCGATAATCATCAGTTTTAGTTCCGGGATCTGCTTTTTTACCAGATAAAAACTTTTTATGAGATGCCAGAATCCCTTGACATCATGTGCCCTTCCCATGGCTGCCACGGTCTTTCCCGGTCTTTCCAGAAACGTCCGAAAAGCCTCTGGCACCATCTGGCAGGTAAGCTGTGTGATTCCTGTCAGATCACACGGATTATAAAGAGTAGATATACTGTTGACATGAAACCGCATCGCAATTTCCTGTTCCATGACCCGCGTACAGCAGACCACCCTGTCCGCCAGGCCGCAGATCAACCGCATGGAACCTTTGCTGCTCAACGCGCCATACCCTCTGATGCCTGCCCATGTGATATCCCTGCACTTCGACAGCACGTTTACGATGTTCGCTGTCGGTCCAAAACTGTAGCTTAATTGAATATCCAGCTGCCTTTTTAGTTTTCTCACCCGATGCACTCTCCGCAATACATTGACAGCCTTTCCGATCCTGCCATCCACTGCTCCCAGGTTGAGATCGGTCATATCCACCCCTGTCACATCATAGATCATACCTGTTGTATTAAACACGACCAGATGAACCAGATATTTTTCTTTCAAAAGCTGTGCTGTCTCTGCACACACCCGCTCAAGACCACCCTGGTCCAGCAATGGTACGATCAGCATAATGCGTTTTTTGTCTTTTTCCAATTCAATTCACTCTCTTCATCGCTTTCATTGCTGTAACCGCAAGTTTTCCAAGCAGTGTATTTCCCGCAAACACATTGTAATACGTAACTTGATCCCCGCCAAACTTCAACTTAAATGCATCGATTCCATTCGGATTTTCAAAATCAGAGATTCCCCCCCAGTCGTACCGCTGCAGCCCTTTTTTCTTAAAATAGAGAATATCTTCCCAGTGGAGACGCTTATTCGCGCGCCCGATCATAGCCTGGTCAGCAGCGCCCTCCCCGCGGAAGCAGGAAGCAGAGTGCAGCAATCTGGCATCCGCAGCATCGCAGATATAGGAATGAAATACAATCATCTCACCCTCATGCCACACTGCGGAGAACCAGGCCCCATCCGCCTCCATATACTGTTTCACTGATGTCAGATTGTATTTTGTATTGATTCCCTTTGATCGATACATGCCCTCGTATAGTTCGGCAAACTGACTCAAAATCCTGCTGTCCTTCTCAAGATCAGACTTGTTGTAAAAACGGATCTCGATCCCATCCCGCTCACTTCTGCGGCACTCATACCGCACATTCTTATTGACTGCCGCATGAATCTTCTCTTCTGGCAATGTCAGATCGTTCAGACAAGTGTGAAACTCCTGCCACCCCCGAAACGCACCTTTCGTTTCCTCGATGGAAACACCATGGACAAACAAAATGTCCGCTTTCCTCCTCTGCCGCAAAAGCTCTGATATCGCAGTATCTCCAGGATACCATATCTGATTTACCTGCAAAAATTTCTTCTGATATGAGACATCAATCATCGCTTCCTGCCTTCCTCCGAACGGGTTTGCTCCGTTCCAGTGCACTTTCTATAAATTACTGTGTTACGACTCCTGGCGGATTTCCCCCGCTCCTGTAAAACACTTCCATCTTCGCCGCCTGTCCGCGCACGTCAAAACCTTTCCCGGCAATCGCTGTCCGCATATCCCTGCGCTCCAATGCTGCTTTCGCGTTTCTCATGATCTCGCCCGCCCAGTTTGCAGCCGGTTCATTGATACTTTTATAGGTCACAAGTTCTGTCAGTTCTACCTCTTTCGTCACCTGGTCCGAGACGAGACAGCAAAGCCCGGATGCCTGTGCCTCCGCCACACTGCCAGGAAATCCCTCAAAAGTCGATGGAAAAACAAAATAGTCAAATATTTGATAATACCGCTCCACATCAAAATGATTGCCGAGAAAGCGTACCTTATCTGTAAGACCTAATGCGTTTACTTTTTCTCTGATCTTCTCTTCCAGCTCGCCTTTTCCGATCAGTACCAGCGCCGCGTCGTCCCGCATCCTGCACAGTTCTGCAAAAACATCAATCAGGTAACGATGATTCTTCATAAAGCTGAACCTGCCCACATGGCCAATCACAAACTTGTCCGTAAGATCAAGTTCCGCCCGCAGCTGCTGCCTTACGGCGGGGCGAAATGCAAAACGCTGCACATCGATCGCATTGGGAATCGTCCACACGTTTCCCTTCTCAATCCACTTCCTGCCGTAGACTGCCTCGCCCGCCTCGGCGGAACAGGCAAAACAATAGTCTGCCCTGTATTTTAGTGGATAACGGATCCACTTTGTCACAAATCCCTTGATGCCTGGATCCACCCCTGCGCTTCTGGCATGGGCGATCGTCACGGGGATGCCTGCTTTCTTCGCGATCGGAAGATAGATGGCTGCCGTGCTGGTCATATGCCCATGCACAGCCGCAAATTCATGATGCTCCCGAAAAAAGCTTCTCAACGCCTTTTTATACGACAGGATATTCAACACCCTGAACCGCGGGACACTGTATATCCTGCCGCCGAGACGTCGTATTTCCTCACTGTACTGACCTTCTCTTTCTGTGTGCACGAGAAAATCAAACTGCACCTTGTCCCTGTCGAGGGCCCGGTAAAGCTCCATCACCCTGCTCTCCGCGCCGCCGAGGTTTGTTGTGCCAAGGACATTCAGTACCCTTACTGGTTCTGTCTGCATCATACTTTTCAACCTCTGAAATTTACTAATACGAACTTTGTGACTGCCATCAGATATTCCCTCACATTGCCAAACACTCCGCGTTTCTTCGGTGTCAGCTCCAACAGGTCTGTATAGGAGATCAACCTGTCCCTGTGCGCGGCAAAAATCTGTTCATACCGCTCGAAATCCTGGTCATTCATTGTGTTTGCATGGATGACAAAAGTTGTATAACCCTTTTTTTCCTTGTTTTTCAGGACACTGCTCTGCTTGTACGATATCGGATAAAACACCATTCCCCAGCGGATATATGGTTCCTTTCCAAAACCGTCTGTCATTCTGTGAAATCCTAACTCCTTTAACGCCTTTATGGTATTGCGGTCAAAAGAATGTGCTGGCGCCATAAAAACGTCAGTTCTAACCCCATGGTCCGATAAGATCGTTTTGCCCCGTTTCAATGCTTCATACTGCTGTTTGTACCCTATGCCTGCAAATTCCGAGAGCCGGTTCAGCGGAAAACAGCCCATCTTTCTGGTGGTATAAATGTGTGTCGCTCCGTGCTGCGCAATACACCAGCCGTCTCGTTCCAGCTCCCTTAAATAGTGCCAGAAATCACTTACCGGAGCAGTTTCCGGTTCAGTGATATGGAGGTTTTCATCCAGATTGTCAGGCACTACCCCGATCAGCGGTCTGATGCCATACTGATCGCACAGCGCCTTAAACCGCATAAATTTTGACCAGTCCATGTCTGGCGTGATATCATCCATCCTGATACTGATCTTCATAGATTCTCTTTATACCAGTCAATGGCAAGCGCGATGCCGCTCTCAAAGTCATACTCGGGGGCATAGCCAAGCAGTTCCTTTGCCTTGGAGATATCTGCGTTGGAGTGCTTGATATCGCCTGCGCGGTCAGGACCGAAATGAGGCTCCACTTCCTTGCCGAGCGCTCTGCACAGATCATAATAGATATCGATCAGGTATTCCCGCCCGCCATAGGCAATATTAAATGCCTGTCCTGCGGCCTCGCCTGATGCCAGACATGCCTTTAGGTTTGCCTCGATTACGTTGTCAATATAAGTGAAGTCCCGCGACTGTTTCCCATCGCCATTGATCGTCGGAACATCCCCGTCAAGCAGCTGCTTGATAAATTTCGGGATGACAGCGGCATAAGCCCCATTGGGATCCTGCCTGCGCCCAAATACATTAAAATAGCGAAGACCATACGTATCAAGGCCATAGAGCTTCTTGTAGAGTTTGCCGTACTCTTCATTCGTGCGTTTTGTCAGCGCATAAGGTGACAACAGATTCCCCTCCTGCCCCTCCTTCTTGGGCAGTACCGGATGATCGCCGTACACGGAAGAACTCGACGCATAGACAAACTTCTTCACGTTGTTCTGCCTTGCCGCCTCCATCATGTTCAGCGTTCCCATAATATTGTTCTGTTCATAAAATAACGGCATCTCAATGCTCCTGGGAACAGAGCCCCACGCAGCCTGGTTCAGGACATAATCAACGCCCTCGCACGCTCTCATGCAGGTATCCAGATCCTTGATGTCTCCCTTGATGAATGTGTAATTTGTCCTGTCCATAAACATCTCCACATTCTCCTTCTTTCCTGTGGAGAGATCATCAAGACATCGCACCTGATACCCCATATCCGTCAATGCCTCACACAGGTTCGAACCGATAAATCCGGCGCCGCCTGTCACCAGAAACACACTGTCCTTATCAAACTTTAATTCTTTATATCCCATATTGTCAACCATAACCTCCTATATATAATTATGAAAAAACTTTTTCCAAGTCAATGAAGCAGCCCTCCAGAACATTGACCCTTGCAACATCACCTGGCCCGTAATCCTCGCAGATTTTCAGTGCACCACGATCCAGCGTAAACACTTGGACAGATTGATTGTCCGGGTCTACCATCCAATATTCCTGAACCCGCGCGCGCTGGTACAGATTCAGCTTTACAAGCCGGTCATGCCGCCGGGTAGAGGGGGAGAGAACCTCAATGATCAGATCTGGCGCCCCTTTACAGCCGTACTTGTCGATCTTGCCCCTGTCACACACCACGGAAATGTCCGGTTCAACCATCGTATCCACATCTTCCGGCCTCTCACCGTTTTGCTCAAACAGCCGGACACCGAACGGAGCGGGATACACCCTGCATTGTTTTCCGTCCAGAAAGTTCGCCAACCTCCCTATTTGATCTTTCTCAGTTCAATCAGCTCCAATAATCCCGCCATATAAAACAATGGCAGATTGTATATCATATACCGGGAGATGCACTGGATCATCAGCGCCGTAGCACAGACATTGCCCACGATTGTAAGCAGCACGACTGCCATAAAGGACGCTGCCATGCTCTTTGGATCGTGTCTCCATAGGACAACTGTTATTGCCACAGCTGCTATATAGATCAACACCGCATACCACACCAAAAATATATTTTCATAAGCAACAGTCCTGATAAATCCAAGTGCGATCACATTCATATAGTTTGCTGCATATCTGCCTGACACCTGCGGCAATAGTTCCGATGAAAGTTCTGCCGCAATCTCATCGACTGCGATCATCAGCTCCTGATAACGGTCCGGGTAGATTCCCTGTGTCTCTCCCACATACCGTTTTGCCGGCTCGCTAAAATAAGTAAAATTCAGCTCATCATGGCACTCTTCATGGTACGCCGCCCTGCCAAGGACCCCCGAAGGCGCGTACTTGTAATTCATCCCGTCCGCATCCGCCTTATCGTAGATCTCATAATACAGATCCCGCAGCCCATCATCCGTGATCGACTCCCCGTCCTCTCTGTCCGCCACATACAGAACATTGGCAAACGACATGGCCTTCCCTGATGCTGTATCGACAAACAATCCCTGTTCGCAATAATTGTACACATGGATCGCAATACTCCTCGCTGTAAACGCGACAACAATTGCTGCCAGAATTGCCGCCAAACCCTGTTTCCCAATATTTTCTACCAGTTCAAATGTATGCCTCCCACCCATAGTCCTGTCCGTCACAGCAATTCCGTTTTTCACTGACAAAACGAATGCAACCAGAAACCATACGACAAACAGCACCATCATCTGACCGCGGATCAGCGATATCAACAGAAAAAATGCAAGCGTTTGGAAACTCTTTTTCCCGACAGGATTTCCCGACCACATCATATCCAGCAGACACATAAACGCCAGCGGATACAGCGAAAACAAGATTCCTTCTGTCATCAGGGCATTCGTCAGTACTAAGTGCGTACTTGCAAAAAACGGCGTCATCACATGCGGCACCAGCAGGATCCCCGCAAACAGCATCGACATCCCTACCCTCAAGTGGAACCGTTCTGACAGAAACTCTAAAAATACCGTATATGCCGCGATCGCAAGCATATTTTGAAACAGGATAACCAGCCAGTACTGATATTGGGGCGTTATGAAACGACACAACTGCATGAGCAGCGCATACACTGGTTCCCGCATGATCATCTGGTTCTCGTACTGAAAGGTATCCCCCACATACATCGGCTCACCCGTCAAAAACAGGACACCAAAAAATACAGAAAATATCGCCAAAAATATCGCTTTCCTTATATCTTTACGCATATTACTCCCATATCGTACATGAATGTCTTATAATCTCCAATCACAATCTCCAATAAAGGTATCCCGCGTCCATATACGCCTTTTTATCTAATACGCCCTTCAGATCCGTCAGTACCTTCACCTTGCCATTGTCAGCATAAAGAGCCTCCAGGTCCGCCATACCAAGCGCCTTGTACGACTCATGTGCCACTGCCAGGATCACCGCATCGCAGTCTTTGATCTCGGCCATCGGCGTAAACTCAATGCCATACAGTCGCTTCGCCTCGTCGGCATCCGCGTTGTCATCTGTCACCTGCGCTGTGATCCCATACTCTTTCAATTCGTTGTAGATATCAATGATCTTGGTATTTCTGGTATCCGGACAGTTCTCCTTGAATGTAAAACCAAGGATTGCTACCTTGGCGCTCTTTACCGGAATATCTGCCTTAATCAGATTCTTGACCAGATTTTCCGCCACATACTTGCCCATGTCATCATTGATGCGACGCCCGGAAAGAATGATCTGTGAGTGATATCCCAGCTGCTCCGCCTTGTAAGTCAGATAATACGGGTCAACACCGATGCAGTGTCCGCCGACAAGTCCTGGTTTAAAATTCAGGAAATTCCATTTGGTTCCAGCTGCTTCCAGAACAGACTGTGTATCAATCCCCATCTTGTTAAAGATGATGGAAAGCTCATTCATAAATGCAATATTGATGTCTCTCTGGCTGTTCTCGATCACCTTTGCTGCCTCTGCCACTTTGATCGATTCCGCCCTGTATACCCCTGCCTCAACCACAAGTTCATACACATGCGCTACCTCGTCAAGCGTCTCCTCATCCATACCAGACACAATCTTCGTGATCGTCTCCAGACGATGCACCTTATCTCCCGGATTGATACGCTCTGGTGAATAACCGATCTTAAAATCCACGCCGCATTTCAAACCAGATTCCTTCTCAAGAATCGGCACACAGATATCCTCTGTGACACCAGGATATACCGTTGATTCAAACACGACGATCGACCCCTTGGTAAGATTCTGTCCAAGAATCCGGCTTGCCCCCTCAACAGGTGTCAGATCCGGCGTGTGGTCATCATTGACCGGTGTCGGAACCGCCACAATATGGAACCTGGCCTCTCTTAACCTGGAAGCATCGGCAGTAAACTCCACCTTTGTGTTCCTGATCACTTCATCCCCCACTTCATTTGTAGGATCTACACCCGACTGATAGAGGTCAATCTTTGCCGCGTTAAGGTCAAAACCCACAACCTTGATCTTTCTCGCAAAAGCGACCGCGATCGGCATTCCCACATAGCCAAGTCCCACCAGTGACAATTTCTCTTTTCCGCTCAAAATATCCTCGTATAAACTCATCTTACATTTTCTCCTTTCATGACAGCATGAACTTCTTCCATATATATTTGTACCACCTGTCTGCGGTCAAACTCTTTTTCCATCTTTATCCTCGCGTTTTTTCCCATCTGCGCGCGCTCCTCGCGGGAAAGACTGATAAATCTCCTGAGTGTCTCCAAAAGAGCTCCCCCATCCCCTGGCGCAAATCCCAACCCTGTCACTCCATCGTCAAAGCCTTCCTGGCAGCCGGGTATCTGTGAAGCCAGCACAGGACGCCCGCTTGCGGACGCTTCCAATATGACATTGGACATTCCTTCGTGGTAGCTCGGCATCAGTATGGCAGAGGCCTCCTGATAATAAGGTGTAATATCTTTTTGATAACCAATGTGCTCTACGATCTTCTTTTTTTCGTACTGCCCGATCACATCCTTATAGTCCTCCTCATAATTGCCAACAAGCCGGAATACAGTTTCCGGATACTCAGCATGAATAGCAGATGCCGCATAAAGCAGTTCGTCGATCCCCTTTTCCTTCATCACTCTGCCCACATAGAGAAAAATTATCCCTCCCTCATTGGAAGGATATTCCTTAAAACAATGTTTGTCAAGATTTACTCCTGAACCTGGTACCAGTCTCGTCTTTTTCCCCTGAATATGGAACTTTTCAAATATTTCCTGGTTTGCCCTGTTCTGAAAAAAAACACACCTGGCATTTTTCAACGCGATCCTATATAAAAGTACGACGATCCTTCGAACCATACCATCATTCTCAAAGGCTGATCCCAAGCCGGTGATATTGGCAAGATATGGTATTTTTTGAATCCTGCAGCATAGATTTCCATAAATATTGGGTTTGATCGTGTACGTCAGAACAAGATCCGGCCTGATCTTACGCATCATTTTAAAATAATCGCAAAATAACCTGATGTCCCGCACAGGATTGATTCCCCGCCTGTCGATCGGCGTATGGAAAACCCTGCTCCCCTCCCTGGCTAACTCTGGCGCTTTTTCCTCGTCCGGAAGGCTTATGAATACCTCATGCTCCCGCAAAAGCTCCAGGACCAGCTCATTTCGAAAATCGTATAACCCGCTTGCAGAATTAGCAAGAATCAGTACTTTTCCCATATCACATCGTTCCTTTTGTCTCAACCGTATCGACAAGCATGATCTCATTGTATTTCATCATCACCTTTTGCGTCTGGTAACCGCCGATCGCAACAGGGTTTTTCTTCCCCAAAAGGTTATTTTTGATCAGTGTCATGTGATCTACGCCGCAGGCGTATGCATGAGGGTATCCGCCGCCAAACCGCGGATTGACCTCTGAGAAATAATATACACCGTCCTGCTCGAAAATATCAATATCGATCTGTCCTGTAAATCCATTTTCCATTACAAACTTTCTGATCTGTTCAAATAACTGCTCATCCATAAAAGAGATTGCCTTATCCGTCTCCCCTGCCCGCATCACAAGTTTCTTTTTCGTGAAAATAGACACTACTTCCCTGCTGAGCAGATCAATATAGACATCTGCACCAATCTCCTGCCCTGTCATATACTCCTGTATGATCATCTGCCCACCATGCGAAAACAAAAATTCCGCTGTATCCAGATCATCTGCTCTGGCAATCTGAATACTCGCGCTGCCTTTCATCGGCTTTACAAAAACCGGAAAACTGATTTTCCCCAACTCCAGATCCCTTTTGAAATCTTCCATAGTCCTATATGTTTTTGCGCAGGGATATCCATGCTCTTTCATCCAGCAGTATAATTCCCACTTATTGAGTGTACGTTCACACAGTTCATAGTCAGAGCCGATTATTGTAACACCAAGAGCCTGAAACGCATCCGCATGCGCCGCGATCAGCGATAACTCCGGATCAATGAGCGACAAGACGCCTGTGATCTCCTCCTTCCTGCAGATCTCATAGATCCCATCAAGATATCCTGGTTCTGTAATCCTTGGAACAATATAATGCGCATCTGCCTCATATAACGCCGGCGCATATGGACTGCAGTCTGTACAGATTACCCTGCCGTCTTTCCCAAAAGCTTCTTTAAAATATTGAACCACCTTATCTCTTGTACCGCAGCTTAATATCAACAGATTCATTCCAACTACTCCTTTTTCTGCTTTGCTTTTCTGATCTCAGCAAAATTGCCCTCTACCTGATTCGTATTTACTTCGATATCCTCATGTACCAAAACCTTGCGGATTGTCATTAAAAAAATCTTTATGTCCATAGCAAATGTCAGATTTCTGACATACTCCACATCCGTGGCAAAACGTCTGTCCCAATCCAGCAGGTTTCTCCCCCGCACCTGCGCAAGCCCTGTAAGTCCTGGCCTGACACTGTGTCGAAGCCGCTCTTCCTCTGTGTAATAAGGAAGATAACTTACCAGAAGAGGACGCGGCCCGATCAGGCTCATATCACCTTTCAGGATATTCCACAACTCCGGAAGCTCATCGAGACTTGTCGCACGCAGTGTCTTTCCAAACTTTGTCAGACGCACTTCGTCCGGCAGCAGTTCACCGTCTGCGCCGCGCTCGTCTGTCATAGAACGAAATTTGCAGAGTTGAAAGATCTTTTCCTGATAGCCCGGCCTGTCCTGATGAAAAATGACCGGCGATCCAAGCTTTACGCGTACTAACACTGCAACTACCAACAGAACCGGACTCAATAGAATGAGCGCTGTAAGCGATATGATAATATCCAACAGCCGTTTGATATATTTCTGATACATTTATCCCAACTCCTGTTATCTGTGAAACAGACCTCTCACAATGCCAATCACCCGTTCCATATCTGCGTCAGTGTTCTTGATATCGCTTGGCAGACATACGCCGCGGTTAAAAATATCCTCGCTGACGCTGGGCTCTTTCTCATTATGGCCAAAAAATTCACACGCTGCAAAGACTGGCTGCAGATGCATTGGCTTCCAGATCGGACGGGATTCGATATTCTCTGCCTCGAGCGCATCCATGATCCTGTCAGGCGTCACTTTACTGTTCTTTTCAATCGTGATACAGGACAGCCAGTTGTTGGCATCGCCTTTGGGATTCATGGGATTCATGGCAATCTCATCCATATCCGCAAACGCCTCCTGATATCTTTGATAGATTGCCCTCTTTAACCGCAAGTGTTCGTCCAGATGCATCAGCTGTCCCCTTCCAATCCCCGCCACGACATTGCTCATCCGGTAATTGTAGCCAATCTTGGAATGCTGGTAATGCCTTGCCGGATCTCTTGCCTGCGTCGAAAGCACTCTCGCCTCCTTCACAAGCGCCTCTTCTTTCGAGACAAGCATCCCCCCGCCAGATGTTGTAATAATCTTATTTCCATTAAAAGAGAAAACTCCGATGCGTCCAAATGTCCCTGTATATTTCCCGTCATACGTGGATCCAAGCGACTCGGCTGCATCTTCCAGGATCGGTACATTGTGGCGTTCGCAGATCTGCATAATCTCATCCAGCTTTGCCGGTGTACCATACAGATGTACGACGACAACCGCCTTGGGATGCGGATATTTCTCAAAAGCCCTTTCAAGGGCCTGGGGCGACATATTCCAGGTGTCCGGCTCCGAATCGATGAGCACTGGTACCGCCTTCTCATACACGATCGGATTGCAGCTCGCGGAAAATGTCAGGGACGACACAAACACGATATCGCCCTCGCCCACTCCTAAAAGCTTTAGTCCGAGATGGATTGCTGCCGTCCCGGCGCTCAGTGCAGCCGCATAGCCGCAGCCTGTATACGCTGCAATCTCCGTTTCGAACTGATTGACGTTCGGTCCCAGTGGCGCCACCCAGTTTGTGTCAAACGCCTCTGCGACAAACCGCTGCTCCTCCCCATGCATGGTAGGGCTTGATAAATAAATCCTCTTTTTCGCACTGTTTTCCATAATACTCCTCCATCTCTGCAAAACTGCTATAATGCTGTATACTACTCTGTATCCTGTGATGTATCTGAACTTTGGGGCGAATACGTCGGCACGATCTCCTGGATCAGCGGGCGCACATCATCGCACTCATCCTCAACTGCCTGTTTCAGACGATTGAGCTGCACATAGAACAAAGTCTCGTCAAACTCAATCGGCTTACCGACATGAATGAGCTTATTTTCCGTATCCATAAGCCCCTCCTCGCTCATCAGGAGCTCCTCATAAAGCTTTTCACCGGGTCTTAGTCCAGTGAACTCAATCTTGATATCCTCATCGACCTTATAGCCGGACAAACGGATCAGATTCTTTGCAAGATCCAGGATCTTGACCGGCTCCCCCATATCCAGGACAAATATCTCTCCGCCCCTGGCATAGACGCCCGCCTGAAGCACAAGTGATACCGCCTCCGGGATCGTCATAAAATAACGGATGATATCAGGATGTGTGACTGTCACAGGACCTCCCGCCGCAATCTGTTTCTTAAACAGGGGAATTACGCTTCCATTGCTTCCCAGCACGTTTCCGAAACGGACTGCCACAAACTCTGTGTCATAGTGGCGGTTGTATGTCTGTATGATCATCTCGCAGATCCGTTTGCTCGCCCCCATAATATTCGTGGGATTGACTGCCTTGTCCGTCGAGATCAGCACAAACTTCTTCACACCGTTCTGCACTGCCGCCTGCGCCGTCTTCCATGTGCCAAAGACATTGTTTTTGATCGCCTCATTCGGGCTTACCTCCATCAAAGGCACATGCTTGTGTGCCGCTGCATGATAAATGATATCAGGATGATAATTCTTCATGATGCTGTTGATGCGGTTCGTATTTCGCACAGAAGCGATCAATACCACCATGTCCAGATTGGGATATTTGTGTTTCAGTTCCTGCTGTATCTCATAGGCATTGTTCTCATAAATATCAACAATGATCAGCCGCGCCGGCTTGTGCCCCGCGATCTGGCGGCAGAGCTCGCTTCCGATCGATCCGCCCCCTCCTGTCACCATGATCGTCTGGCCTTTAACATAATTTAAGATTGAATCCAAATCAACCTTGATCGGATCGCGCCCCAGCAGATCCTCAACATCCACATCGCGTAATTTGCTGACATTGACCTCTCCATTCACAAGCTGATAGATGCCTGGCAATGTTCGCAGCTTACAGCTTGTCTCCTTACAGATCTCAACAAGCGCCTTCATCGTGGCGCGGTTTGCCGACGGAATCGCTATAAAGATCTCATCAATACCGTACAGCGCAGCATATTCCACAATCCTGTCACGCCCGCCGACAATCTTAATCCCCTGTATAAACCTGCCCCATTTATTCGCGTCATCGTCGATAATGCACTTGATCATCATCGTACTGTAACTGCTGTTGGAAATCTCCTTGATCACCGTATTCCCGGCATCGCCCGCACCAATGATCATCACGCGCGTGCCGTTTTTCCTGTTCTGCGCCTTGTGACGCATCCCGCGCATGATCCGGTAAGAAAATCGGGTTCCCGTTGTGATTCCTGTAAGCACCAGCGCATACACAAAATAGTAACTCCGCGGAATCGGATACCGCATCAGTTTCATTCCCAGGAAATCCAATATCGCACTCAATATGCAGGCAGCCAGAATATTCTGCACTTCCGCCGTCCCCGCAAAGGCCCACAGACTGTGATACAGCCTAAAGACATAAAACACCGCCAGTGTCATGATCACATTAAAAATCATGAAATCCCACGCTGAATTTAAGTAAACTGCCGGAATATCCCTATAATTCAATTCAAAACGAATCCACAGCGGTGCGATACTTGCCACGCACACTGTCATGATATCGAGTATCACAAGCACGATTCTTCTATGCAAAAGCTGTGGATTGATACGATTTATTATCTTCATAATGTTATTTCTGCCTCCCGGCTCTTCGATCTGTTACTGTTCACTCCGTTCCAATAACGGGTAAAACTCCATGCAAAACTTGCTTCATCGTTCCTGTACATTCTCAGTACGCATCAGAACCATCTGCATCAGTATAAAACTAAACCCCGCTGGAATACACGGATGGTACGCCCACTCGGTCAGACTGATAAACCCAAATACAACCACCAGTGCGAACGGAACAAACACAATGCTGTATTTTTTCCCATATTCCAAGGCAAACTGAATAGAGCGCCACAATGTCAATGCACATAGAATTAAAAATACAATCCCTGCGATCAACCCAAAATTATAAGCCACCTGCAGATAGGAATTGTGTGCATGCGCATACTCATTGCCATTTTTATCCTCTGGTCCCATCCGTGGGTGTCCCTCCAGACCAATTTCCTTTATATAATCACCAAAAACTTCAAACCTTCCATTGGATATGTCCTTGGATCGATCCATACCTTCTATGTCGCTGTCCCCGGAAAACTGCCATACATCAAGCCCTGCAAAGCCATCACCTGTATAGGCTAACTCTCCCGTTGTCCGCCATCTGATCCTTTCGATCTCTCCCGCGTCTGCTTCTTGCTTCTCCTCAGACTGAAATCTCCCCAGCAATGTACTAAAATACCTGCGTACTGTCATGTATTTATCCGAGTCAATTGGATCCCCCTCATATATCATAAACGACCGATCTTGAAATTCCAGATCATAACGCACCGGATCATTCACAACAGCCGGAACCATCCGCACTGCCGTAAAGACCATTGGAAAACTGACCAGACACACCATGATTAAAACGCCAAGTTCCGACAGGATCCGCCTAACGCTTTTGCAGTACACAACCGCAGTCAGGATCACAAGTGCAGCCACTGTCACTATGGATGTCAAAAATGCGGTTCTTGACATCGTAAGCAGGATCAATCCAACCACACATGCTGTCACCAAATACTCTGGAAAGCAATACATAAGCATATTCTTTCGGGTTCTTAGCTTGCCATAGAGCCTTGCAAGCGCCGCTCCAAGCACCACTGCAAGATACATGCCGGTACTCGCCACTGTATGAAACATTCCGCCATACCGATAAAGCATCCAGTAATGATATGGCCTGTGCGCGAGGCAAAATACTGTCACCAGTGCAAAGCTTAAAAGGATTCCATTGTTAAAATTCCTCAAAAACCTGCATTTTGCAAGAAGTGTGTTCGGTGCAAACAGATAGGCCAGAAATGGCAGTGTTGCAGTAAACACCCACACCTTCTCATACCGGTTCGCGTACATCAAAAGGCCAAACACCACCCACAAGGCAAAAAACACTGTCTGCCGTCTGAAAATCTTTTTTCCAATATCGCGGACCGAAACCGCACTTGTCCGCACGCACTCATACAGAATATTGAGCACCAGCATCCCCCAAGCTGCCACTACCCCACATGTAAGGCGTGCAAGAAGCAGCTGGTTTTCATCTGTTCCAACCCTCCTGCAGTAAAACACAGAGCCAACAAGCACAAGTCCAAGCCATATGCCGCTAAACTTGTTGACAAACTGCTTTTCATTGTAATTCATCAACAGGGCCACTGCCAGGAAAATGAGCATCCACCTGGTATTCGTAAAATGATAAAAATTCCTGTCCGCATTGACATACTGACATAATGCACAAAACAATAAGCCAAAGCATACTGTCTGAATATAGTTTCTCCACACGAGCCAGATTTTACTACTGGTTGGGATTTTTGACTGCTGCGCGGGCCGGATTACCCTTGTCTTCTGCCATAATATACCAGTCAGCCACCCCCATGCTGTGATCATCCCCAGAGCAAAAAAGAGTTTATCCCACACTTCCCCGCCGAAACGCCCCAGCACCACAGCGTACACAAACAATGCAATCATAGCAAGACCGGCAGCTACACTCACACCGCCCCGAAAATATTTTCCAATCCGGTTGGAATAAGATGCCGCCTGGTCATCATACCAATAGACTAAAATCAACACAAGGAAATAAACGAGTGCTGCTGCAGTCAGAATCAGTCCGTATAGCAGAACAATCTGTGCTGCGGACAATGGTCTTGTATAGTCAAAGTCAGCGATCAGGCTTACCTCCTCATTGATAATGCCATCAATATATAAGGTGCTGTTCTCCTGCTGCGCCAGCAATTCCCTGTCTGCAGTCGGCAGTATATACTCTGCCTGACTTTGATCGCTGACTAAAATTTCATAATAGTACGCCTTCCCTGTCTCCACATCCAGATCTGGCACTGCTCTCAAATACCCATTTTTCCCAATGAACCGGCTATTTGCTTCCTCCTCGTAAATACAGGAAAAATTCTCGTCGTACAACCGAAACAAAACACTTTCCTGCTCAGACAACTCTGATGAGATCCGGCATTGCATATATAGTGTTATCTGATAAATATGCGTCTCCTGGAAAAATAACATCTGAAGTTTTTTATCATCTGCCGTAAAGAGTTCTCCTGAGACGATATTCTCTCCGATCATCTGATCTGCCTGCTGTTTCGACAATGTATGATTTTTGACTATTTCCATCGGAAATACACGCATCAGCATAATAAACGCAACAGTTGTTATGACAATCTGGATGATTGCATTTCTTTTTGCATGGATTCTGGCATGCTCAGTGTCAGAAAAAGTACAGATGACCATGTCATTGATATAATGAAAAATACGATCCAAATCCATAAACCTCCCAGCTGCATTTCCTACATCTTCCAAGTATAGCACAACCAAAACAGCAATACAACCACAGTTCTAATCTGTTACGGCTCATGGGCCAAGCTGGTTTTTTCCCTCTCTCGATTCCCGATCTCCTCCTTCACCACATACTGCGGCGAATTGTTGATACTGATATAAATACGCCCAATATATTCCCCGATCAGTCCCAGCATGATCATCAGCATACCGCCGATAAATACAACCGCCGCCATCAGCGAGCTGAATCCAAGCGGCACTTCCGGATTGACAAACTTCTTCACGACTGTATAGATTCCATAGAGAAACCCCGTAGTTGCAAAGGCAACTCCTGTCACTGTGGCAATCCTGAGCGGCAGGATGGAAAATGCGGTAAACCCATTAAACCACAACCCCAGCAGCTTTTTCATCGTATATCCTGACGCCCCAACCTCGCGGCTTCTATGTTTCACGGGAACATTGGTAATATTTCTGGTAGCGCGCAGCACCAGGCCGATAATGTACGGATAACTGTTCTCATACTGGATCATACTTTCCACCACAAAGCGCTTTGCCGCAAAATAGCTTGTCAGATGTAAGTCTTTCGGCTTTCCAAGCATCATCCGCGTCATAATGTCATTCATCCACGTCCCAAAGTTGCGAAAGGCACTGTGCTGTTTATTCTCATAGCTTGCATAAACCACGTCGCTCCCGTTCTCAATGCCCGCAAGCAGCTTTCCCACCTCATTTGCAGGCGTCTGCCCGTCATCGTCAAGACATACCACAATGTCCCCGTCCGCCCTGCGCAGCCCCGCCATCAGCGCCGCGTGCTGCCCAAAGTTCTTCGCCAGATCAATTCCCGTAATATTCTTATATTTTGCGCACA
This sequence comes from Lachnospiraceae bacterium UBA7179, assembly GCA_002491195.1. Taxonomy (GTDB): domain Bacteria; phylum Bacillota; class Clostridia; order Lachnospirales; family Lachnospiraceae; genus COE1. Next base: position 99,285 of record DKVL01000056.1, on the reverse strand, counting down.
ATGCCCTGATCACCTCATACGTACCGTCCGGTGAACAATCGTTTACCAGAAAAATATCATACGTATATTGGGGGATCGACGCCATTGTATCCTGTATTTCTGCCACAACCCCCTCAATTGTCTTTTCGCTTCGGTAACAGGGAATGACAAAGCTAATTTTACTCATCATCAACCGATATCTCCTTATAATTGTTCAGAATCCATCATCCTCTTGGATTAATGACTCCAAACAAGATCAAGTCCTCGTATTTTCCATTCAGAAAAAGCTCCTCCTTCAGATACGCCTCCTGCGCATAGCCCGCTTTCTCATGCAGCCGCCTGCTTGCAGTATTATATGCCAGCACACGTGCCGACAGCTTATGCAGCCCCAGTGTCCCAAAAGCATAGTCCACTATAAGACATACCGCCTCTGTTCCGATTCCTTTTTTGTATGTCTGCTCCTCACCCAGATAAATGCCGGATTCCGCTCTTTTGTGCTCCTCCTCGAAATTTTGCAGATAGACAGAACCAAGCGGCGCACCGTCCTCGTTCCTGCAGATGATAAACTGATGTACGAATCCCTTAAAAACCTTATTTGCAAGCCATTCCTCGTGGTCTTTTTGCGTGACCGGCCTGCGGTAGATAAAGTTCTGTACCACTGCTGGTTTATTTCGCCAGCGCACCGTCATCTCAGTGTCATCCGCCGTAATCGGTCTTAGATAAATCTGCTTCCCCTTTATGATCAAATCCCTCTTCATCGGTTCCATATCCATCGCTCCTTACTTTTTTGCAAGTTCATACACATCAAACGCCAACTCGTCTGTATCTGTCCAGATCTGGTCAACGCGCCGCAACTCGACCATGATCCCTCTTTTTTCATAATATTGTATCAGCCAATCCAGATTTTTGTCCGCATTCGCCACGAAATACGCTTTTGCCTTCCCGCCTGTTCTGCTGCCGCACAGTGCACTCTGAACATCCCTGAAATGATATCGCTCCAACTTCTGCCTTGCAAGCGGACTCTTTGCCGCCCACCCTCCGCAGAGATCAAAATTTTTATAGGAATGATCGACATCCACAAACATCTTTTCCGAGTAAGGCGCTCCCTGATAGGAGGTCGAGGAGTACACATCGATCACATAATAATTATTTCCATTTTTCCTGCAATAATCCATCATTGCTCCCCAACGCGCATCGGCCGCCGCACGCATACGATACTCGTCCTGCACTTCTAACAGATTGACAGCCGCCGCCGCAAGAAGGCCTGCGGTACACAGAATACAAATCACCCGTTTCACCATACGAAATGCGCCTGTGTTGTCTCTTTCCGGGCAGTCACAGACCAAAAAACCGGCCAGCATGACAAGCTCTGTCATCAAAAGCGGTATCGTCACTCTGTCAAGCACTCTGTCCACCATGCACAGATACAGCCATAAAACGCTCCGCACTGCCACAAGACACAGGATTTTCAAAACAGCCTCCACACGCCGCCTCCCCTTTGCAGGAATGACACAGAGAATGAAATACACCAGATACAGGACGATCACTGCGGCGCCGGCAAGCGAAAGATTCCCCTGCAGCTGATCTCTATAGTTCCACAAAGCATCTTTGATACCATTCCTGCTGACAAAGCCAAACGTATCATGAAGCCCTCCCCCCTGTTCCGCCAGCTGCTCCTGATAGGCTACGATTGCCTCAAGCCGCCATGTGTCGATCGAATCGTCAAGGGCAAAATTGTAATTTTCAAGCAGCGTATACGATTCCCGTGACAGGCCAATCGCCTCATAAAAATCCCTGTGATCCTCATACCCGGGAATCCCATAAAAATCATACAATTTTGTCCGCGCATCGAAAAACCGGCGAAAACTGCTCCATTCACTTTCTCTATACGCTACGAGATCAAGGGAATACACCGCCGCCATACATAAAAGCGCTGTCACAAACAGCATGAAATATTTTCTGAAATGAACCGCCATAAAAATCTTGTCTTCGCCACACCATCTCACAAGCCCTGCAAGCAGCAAAAATGGCATCAGCATAAGGCAGACTTCTGTCCGAATCATAAAAGATAACACAACGAGCACAAGCGGAATCAGGTTTCTCCTGAAAAAGAGCGACGGCTTGTCGATCTTCGGCGCTGTAAGAAATAAAAATACCGCTCCTGCCATGCAGATTCCTGAAGTGACGCTATACTGTATGATCACAAACTCCCGCAGAAACAATCCAAGCACCAGAGCCGCCTCCGCCGCAAGTACCATAAACCTTGTCCCTGCGCTGTGCATCATCAAAAGGAGTCGCGCTGCAATCAGAAAAACAACACCAAACTGACACAGACACAAAAACAAGCCAAACCACGGCACCGCCGGAATGGCCCTGTAAAAAAGCGCAATACACCACGCCAGAGGATACAGCATCTGGATACAATAGCCACTCGGAGAACCTGTGTAAGCCCCAGATACAATATCCTTGATCATGGTGTCATCATTCAGATCATAGTAAAAATCAAACAGGACAGATAAAAGCAGCGCAAGCATAAGAGTATAAACAAAAGCGCCACACACTTTTGCTGCCTTTACTCCCGTGCGGTCATCCATCATATGTGATAGAACTCCTTCACTTTCCTTACAATATAATCAACCTCAGCCGATGTCAGTGTATAAAACATCGGCAGACGCATCAACCGCTCGCTCTCTTTTGTCGTGTACACATCCTCGCCGGAAAATCTGCCAAACCTAAGGCCTGCCGGCGCGGAGTGCAGCGGTACGTAATGAAATACTGCCCAGATACCATTTTCCTTCAGAAAACTGATCAGCCTGGTGCGCTCCTCTAAATCCTTCGCCTTGACATAGTACATATGCCCGTTGTGCACGCATCCCTCCGGCACATGGGGAAGTTCCAGGATTCCCCGTTCCTGCAGCGGCTGCAGCAGTTCATGATACTGATTCCACAACGCGATACGCTTCGCGGTGATCTCGTCGATCAACTCAATCTGCGCCCACAGATAGGCGGCGTTCATGTCGCTTGGAAGATAGGACGAACCATAATTCACCCAGCGGTACTTATCAATCTGCCCCCTGAAATACTGGGAGCGGTTTGTCCCCTTTTCCCGGATGATCTCCGCATCATCAATATACTTCTCATCCCGGATCAGCAGGGCGCCGCCTTCGCCCATGCTTAAATTCTTGGTCTCGTGAAAAGAATAACACCCGAAATCCCCGATCGCGCCAAGCTGCTTTCCCTTGTAGGTCGCCGCGATCCCCTGTGCCGCATCCTCCACCACAAAGAGGTTGTGCCGTCTTGCGATATCCATGATTGTATCCATCTCACAGGCAACGCCCGCGTAGTGAACCGGCGCAATTGCCTTTGTCCTGTCCGTGACCGCCTGCTCGATCAGCGTTTCGTCTATATTCATCGTATCCGGGCGAATGTCGACAAACACTGCCTTGGCACCGCGGAGCACAAATGCGTCCGCCGTGGATACAAAGGTGTAGGAAGGCATGATCACCTCATCCCCTTCCTTGATATCGATCAGGAGCGCTGCAAGTTCCGTCGCCTGTGTACAGGAGGGCGTCAGGAGACACTTTGCCATGCCTGTGTACTGCTCAATCCACTCGCTGCACTTTTTCGTAAACAGCCCATCCCCGCATATTTTCTGATTCTCCACTGCCTGTCTGATGTATTCCATTTCCCTGCCCGTAAACGGCGGCACATTAAAATTGATCATGCTGTAACCATGCCTTTCCACTATTTCTGAATCTTTCCTTAGGAACTGTAGGAAAATAAGTGATGCAGATTGCGCAGGATATTTCTTCGAGAGTGCCGCTCCACAATCAGGCGCATAGCAGGCTATGTAACTGATTGCGGA
>DKVL01000056.1:0-95192 GCA_002491195.1 Lachnospiraceae bacterium UBA7179 | reverse complement strand
AGATGTGTCAGTTATTTTTCTACATTTCCTTATCCTGGAAATTTATTTCTCGCTCTATTGTACTCTTTTCCTAAGATTTTGGCAAGGTTTTGGAATTAATATGCCTGAAACACGATATACTCCTCATTAACAAAGCACTCCCGATATCCATTTTCCTCTGCAAAATCCATGATTAGCCTCCACTTCTGATACGGAAGTCCATCCGCCTCTGTCAGACGTTCCACATAAGAACGACCAACTATGATCACCGGAAGTGTATCCGATGACGCATTGTCTGACAGGCGGTTCAGGTCTTCTTTTAGTGTATCCATGCTGTTCGAATCAAGATCCGCCCATGTCGTAAAGATCGCTGGCTCCATGTCCATCAGATACGCTATGGCCGGGATTTTGCCGTATAATATCACCTGTTTCTCATTGAGGTTGTGCTGGTATAAATATGCGTCAAGTTCCTCGACTGCCTCTTTCTTATCCCTTGTTGTCTCAAGACCTGCGCCCATATTGCTGCACTGCAGTTCAATCCCAATACGATTGTTATTTTCCTGCACCCCTCTGTCATGAAACACAAACCCTATTCCAAACAGGACACTCTGTACCACTGTGCATGCAAGGATAGAAACAAGTGTTATTCGAAACGCAAAACAGTTTGTCCCCAACACCTCTTCCATCATCAAAAGTGAGACCGGAATCACCAGAAACAGATTGTTTATGATTGGATATAACCCGTTATTGCTCCCAAGCGGTGTCACAAATATGATAACAAGCAAAAACACTGCCCATACTTTCAGGTCTTTTCGCGCTTTTTTATAAAATAGCAGCCATGCGCACAAAGCAATCACAATCAGCAGATAGACTGTAACCCACTTATACATACTAAAATAGTCACTGTAATCAAAGTTAAACATTCCCCTGCCATAACAGAACCGAAGTAATATGAGCAATCCGAATGCATAGATTGCCTGGAAAACATTTACCACTCGATTCTTATAGCGATTCTTTTGATCATCGTTTCCGTGATTGTCTGCATTGTGATCTAAGCATCTGCTCAAAAAATGAAAAAACAGCAATCCCAGCGCCATATACCCCAGAAACAAGAACAGCCATGCACTGTAATGAATATAATCCTCAAACATTGCCATAACCATCGATGCCGGTTTATAGTCCGCCGCGTGGTCCGTCATTCCAAACAGCGAGGAAATCATCTGCGGGTATGCCGCGACTCCGTACCGCACACAAATCACAATCAGCGGGACAAGCAGTCCCATCAGATAACCGCTGACACAATACATCGTGCGTATCACCAACGTTCCAAACCATGTGTTTTTCCATGTGTTCTTCTGGTTCGAACAATCCCCGTCCGCCGCAGTCCTGCCCCGTTTCCAGAAACAGTCGCACCATACTGGCAGAATCAGCGCCACATAAGTAATATTAGGCATTCTCACAGTCACGCAAAGTCCTAAGATAACACCTGCTATAACGAAGTACTTCGCTTTCTCTTTCATGATCGCCTCAAACAGTACCATAACAGCAATCGTCATCAGGAGATATCCCAAATAGTGATACAGAATGACATTGGGCGCCCAGCAAAGCGAAAGTGCTGTCAGCTCAGACACAAACAGCAGCACGCTATAAAACTTTCGTTTTTGTCCATAGCGTTTCCACAGAAAAAGATAAACACCTGCCGCTACGATTCCGACCAGCAGCCCGCAATACACATTCATACCAATCCAGTGGTCTCCAAAAGGCAGTTTTGACAGCAGTACACCTGTGATATTGGACAGATACGTCGCCAGTTTCCACATCTGGTTCAGCGAATCAAAAAAGCGGTAATTTCCCAGGGAATAGCCTGCATCCATCATGTCCAGTCCAACCGTGACGTGACGCAATGGATACAGCAGCAGAAGCAGCGCCGGGAGGACTGTCATACCGCCTCTTAGGCGAATCAGCTCGATCACTGTACAAACCAGATAGACGCACACAACCGTAAGGAGCATATGACACAGGAGCCGCCCGGCGGAACTTCCGATCTGCTCCTCACAGTGAAACCACTTCGGCCATGCATAACGTATATTGATATGCTCATGAATCAGATAAACGCCAAACGACGTCGACGAAAGCAGTTCGATCGGCTTGCGGAAACGCTCCAAGATCCGACCTGCTCTGCTGCCCCTGCCGTTTTCATGAAACTCCTTTTGCTTCAACTCTTGAAACAGAAGAAACAGTCCGACTGCTCCTGTATAGCAAAACAGGAAATTATACGTATACCCATAGTGAATCATCGCCTCTAATTTCCCTGTTTTGAGATAAATCATCCTGATCAGGAAAAACGAGGCAAAGACCGCCATCGTACTCCCTAAATACAGCGCTGCCGCCCTCCCTCTGGACCAGATCAGCGCTGCTCCATATCGTTTCAGATACGCGCCTGTCAGATACAGAACGATGAACCACAGACTGTCATACCCATATTTGTCCCATGGAAGCTGCATCGGTATGATTGTCTTGGATACACTGAAGAACAGCACAAACCCAATCAGCAGACAGCGCATCTCCTTCTCTTCCAGATAAGAAATCCCTGCGTTCAGAAAGGGCATCATCAGACACAGGACGACATAGTACGTCGCAAACCAGTAATGCTCTGTCACAAGCGGAAAACAATACGAAAAAAACTGATAGAGGTCAAACTGCTGTACACCGAATATCAACGCACCGCAGCCAAAAAGCATCGAATAAAAAAACACCTGCTTCCATATCCTGACCGGTTTTCCCAGCACCTCCCAGAATGTGATCCTGGTCCTGCCTGACAAGCTTGTATGCGCATCCACGCCAAAATATCCGCTGATGAGCACATACACATTCACTGCCACCAGACAGAATGCCTCGATCAGCCAGACCATATATCCTGCAGCCGTCATATCTGCCCTTGCCGGATCACCGAGCAGTCCGCCCTTGCTCAGATAGTGCAGACATACAATCATTAGCATCGCTATGACACGCAGCAGCTCGTAATTTAATTGTCTCTTTTTCCCTGCCGCCATCGTTTTACTCCATTTCCTGCGCAAGCCCCATCAGCTGCCCTGCGATGCGGTGCGCCCCTTTTCCGTCAACCAATCCTTTTTCCTGCCGGCTCAAAAGTTCTCTGTATGATTTGTCCGCAATACACTTTCTCAATGCTGTCCTGATTCTGCCTGCCACCGCCGCGCCATCCTCCGCAAAACATCCCGCGTTGACGATATCCGTGCGCGATTCCAGCGCCTCGGCTCCCTGCCGCTGATTCTCTGCAAAATAAAACGCGATCATCGGCACGCCCAGAGAGCTGACCTCATAGATCGTACTCCCTGTAGCAGTGATGACCACATCGCTTTTCAGGAGCAGACTGCGCATATCCTTCACATTTTCATGGATTGTGACCGATACCTTCTGACCACGGCATTCTTCACGGCATTCCTGATTTCCACAATCCTGATATCTGCGCTTTAGCTCGTCCGCAAACTGGTTAAAGGGACCGCTGATCAGATGCAGGCGGATTCCCTGCCCCACAATCATGTCATTATCGCGCAAAGCCTCCACAAAAGCTGCTGTTGCAAAGTAGGGATCGCTGCCGCCAGTTGTTATTATAACATCTGTCACTTTATCTTTGACCACATATTCCGCCGGTCTCTGAAATGCTTTTCGAAGCGGCATATAGGCGATTCCCAGCAGTACCTTGCGCGGGTACTTCCCCGCCGGATCGCTGTCCGGACCTGACCAGCCATAATTTCCCGCCAGCTCCGGCGCATAGATATTATAATTGATCAGCAGATCGACCGGATACGCTTCTCCCATATCCTCAAAGCATACTACCCGAACAGGGCGTGCGCGTCCCATCTTTTTCAGTGCAAGATAATATTCGCTGCCCGCCTGATAACTGTCTACCAGCAGCACTGTGCCGGCAGTATCTTCTTCCCTCTGAAATAGTTCCCCGATTATTGAAAGCTCGCTCATCATATCCCTGAAGTCTGTATCCAGCACAATCACGCGAAATCCCCGGTCCTCGATCAACGAACGGCAGCCAGTATCAGCCGTGATAAAAACGGGTGGATGCCGGCTGTCCAGATCCGCTGCCGCCTCCGCAACAGAGAGGCAGCGCATCACATGTCCCATACCAATCTCTGTGTTGCCATCTGCACGAATGTATAACATACTGATTCACTACTTTCTATCTTTGCAACGATTATTCACAGGTTCTTATTTCTATTTCTATTTTCGCAAGGTCTTTCGAATCAGCATAAATGCTTCCGCCCGCTCCATTCCCGCCGCCATACCGCGCGTCCTCGACAACACATCCATCCCTGTCAGACTCCTCGGATGCGGGAATGTACAAAGTTCTGACACATAACAGTTCATCGCCTGCTCCTTCTGGGCATAATAATCCGTAATATCCACAAACACATTCGGACTGAATGCAGGCTGCGCACTGTGATCAAAATTCCATTCTGACGAGGAAAGCGTCTCAAAGGCATAAATCTCCTCCACACAATAGTTACCGATCGGCCTTGTCGCCGTAAGTACTGCGCGCGCCGTATACTGGTGATCCACATTCAGATCGCCGCTGTAATGCGTATAGACAACCTGCGGCTGCAGCTCCTGTACTTTTTGCTCCACTGCCTTTACAATATCAAGCAGATCGACATCGTCAAAACGATTGTCTGGAAAATCCGCAAAAAATACTTTCTGAAACCCTATCACATGGGCACTCTCCAAAGTGTTGCAGTGAAGCTCGTCCACAACCCCTCTGCCGACATCTTCCCTGTGTGTGCCGCGCGAAGTCTGCCCTTCCCCCAAGATCAGAGCGTAGACAACATCTCCCTCTGCCACATGCCTTGCCACTGTTCCGCCGACTCCGAGGATCTCATCGTCGGGATGTGCTGCCACTACCAAAACTGTTTTCATCTTCCTATTCTCCTTCGGAAAACCACTTTCGCCGAAAGTTCCATTTCCCTGTTCTCACCATTCTCATTTTCCAAAAACTCTGCCTGTTCCAATTCCAGCCGATAATCTCCAAATTCAATAAAAGCGTGTGGATACCCTTCCGCGTCAAGCATTCTGATATAATCATAGATTTGCTCTGTTTTCATATCGGCTGTTATCTGGCTTTCTTCCGGCTTCCTTCGCTTAAAAACCACTGGTTCTCCTTCCTGCGGAACAGGTGTCATTTTTTCCTTGTCCGCATCCAGAAACAGCGGAATCATTTCCTGAAAAATAATATCCGAACAGCGCACAAAGATTTCATGTGCACTCCCGTCCAAGGATAACTCATGTTTCATATAGACTGGACCACCATCAAGCTTCTCCGTCATTTTGATGGCAGAGATCTTCGTCTCTTTATGCCCCCGCACGATCAGATTCTGCAGCGGGCTTCCTCCCCGCCCATAGGGTAAGTCCGTCATATGAAATACCACGCATTCCCAGTTGTCCGTGATCTCACGCGGCATAATATACGACCAGTGCGGCAGGAAGATATAATCCGGGCAAAAATCACGAACGTTATCTGATGTAAACTCTTCCCTGCTCGTATAAATAATAATCTCGTGCACACCCTGATATTTTTTTTGCATCGCCTCCGCCCGCTCGATATTCCATGATTTGATCGTCGCAATAATAATTCGCACCCTGTTTCCTCCCCGCTTAAAGCTGTCCGAATTTTCTGATACATTCTTTTACAATTTCCATATGAGACGGATGCAGGACCTGCTGGCGCTCGATTTCCGAAAGTGTCACTCCCGCTTCCATGTAAGCCTGTATCGTTCCTATGAGATCTGACGCCCCATTGCCTACGATATGACATCCCAGAATGTGCAGTCCCTCGTCGCAAAGCAATTTGAACGCCCCAGTCTCCCGCTCATTCTCCACCGCAAAGAGACTGCTGTAATTCATGGAGCAGTCTGCGCTCCTATAAGAAATCCCACTCTCGATACAGGCAGTCTCCGTCATACCGATATAAGCTGCTTCAGGATTCGTGAACACAACATGGGGCACACAATCTTTCCCATCGTTCTCACGCACCCTGCAATGATGACTGATCTGGCGCACAACCTGCTCCCCCGCAAGCCCTGCCGTATACGCAAGCTGCTCCCTTCCACAGACATCTCCGCACGCATAGATGTGCGCACAGCCTGTCCTATGTTGTTCATCTGTCACTATAAATCCGTCTTTTACCTGTATTGCAGGCACATTCTCAAGGCCGATATGGTCTGTACATCCCTTTCTGCCCGTCGCAACAAGCACACGATCTGCCATATATGTTTCCTCAACCCCATTTTTCCCGTCAGCTGCCATGACAGTGATCCCCAGATCGCCCATCTGTGTCTGCAAGATCCTGACAGAACGCACCTGCTGCCCAGTCTTTATGGCGATTCCCTTGCGTTTTAGAGATTGCACATATTCCGCCTTCGCCGCGTCGTCCAGCCCAGGAAGAAAGGAATCCTCACGCTCCAGGATCGTCACATCGGAACCTGTGTTTGCATAGATTGATGCGATCTCCAGCCCGATCACGCCCGCCCCTATGACAAGTAACTGCCCAATCCCTGCACATTCGTCCAAAATTGCCGTACTGTCAAAAGCTGCTCTGGCATCGAACGCCTCCTGAAGTCCTTCGATCGGCGGAAGCACATTGTGGGAACCCGTCGCCAGGATGACATCCTGAACCTTGTATGCCTGTCCATCCGCAGCAATCGTGATGCCTGTGTCATCTGCTTTGTGGAGCCTCGCGGCAGCCTTCACGATCGGAATCGATGCTTGTTTGAGCTGCATATTCAGGCCGGCTGCCAGCTTTTTGACATCCCTTTCCTTCTTCTGCCTGGCTGCCTCCCAGTCATACAAGATCGTATCTGCCTTCACGACCTTGCTTTTAGACAGGCGAAAATAATCCTTCGATGTGCTGACAAGAGACTTTGTCGGTATGCATCCCTCAAACAGGCATACTCCGCCTGGCTCTCTGCTCTCAAACAGCACCGCAGACACTCCATATTTTGCCGCCTCCAAGGCTGCGTGGTAACCGGCGGGACCGGCACCGATAATTCCTAATTCGTACTGGTGTTCTGTTCCCATTTCCATTTTTATCTCACCTCCGCCTTGTTATTCATCCCTGTCCCAATCAATCTGCAGATGTCCTCAAGCATTCTTTTCTGCCGGGTATCCGTCACGCCTGTTCTCTCCTCCACGCAGCATCCCTCCATGCACATTCTATAAAAATCCTGGCTGCGCACAATGTTCCTGATCTGCGCAAAATCCTCTGTATCAAGGGTGTCAGAATACACATTGTACGAATCACCTGTATACTCGACAGTACAGTTTCCCCAGTCAAAGCGCCTGCTCTTCTTCCATACCTGCCCCATCTCATGCCCAAAGATCCACGCCTCCGACGCGTATTCCTCCTGTATCCGCCGGATCTGGTCCATCTCCTCCCTGCCAAACACCAAGGGGATCAATGCTGCATCGTCACACCCCGCATAACATTCCAAAAAGCACTCCGAGAGTGCTTTCCCATAGTCCTCCACTGTGAGATCCGGCCTGATCTCGCTCAGATTCTTTACTCTGCTCCTGACAGAGCTGATTCCCTTGCCCGCAAACTTCTCCGCATCCACCGTGAGCAGCCGCTCCATTTTCGCGGTATCTGCTGCGATCAACAGCGTACCATGATGCAGACAAACTCCATTTCTTGACAGGTACGCATTCCCCGACACCTTACTGTCTCCGACTACAATGTCATTTCTGCCTGTCACCGCCGCATCAATCCCGCACATCCGCAATGCCCGGACCACAATCTGCATGGAACGATCCTTATCATAATCGTTTTCCGGAACAATAAAACTGAAATTCAGATTCTGCAGGTCATGAAACACCGCCCCTCCTCCAGTCTTTCTCCGCACTGGCAGGACGCCAAGCTCTCTCATGAAATCGAGGCGGCACTCATTTGACGGGTTCTGGTTTCTGCCAAATACGACACAGTCCACATTCTGCCACAAAAACAGGACCGCCATCTCATCCTGTGCCCGTTCTTCCACATACTGCACAAGAAAATCTTCGATTGCCAGATTCCGATACGGATCGTACCGCTCCCCTGAATTATCTGACGACTGATAAACGCAGCACTTTAAATACGTTCCACTCATACAGACGCCTTCACAACAGTGCCATCCGGCACATTCTTAAACACATGGCATCCGTTCTGAATCACCACATTTTTGCCGATTGTCACTCTCTGATAGATGGTACACCCCTGCCCGATCAACGTATTTTCGCCGACTGTCACGCAGCCCGCAAGCACGGCCCCGGACGCAATGTGGCAGTTGTCACTGATCACACACTCATGGTTCACGATCGCCCCCGCATTGATGACGCAGTCATTGCCAATGACAGCCTCCGAACCAACCATTGCGCCTGCAAAGATCAGATTTCCTTCCCCCATCGTCACCGTAGGCTCAATCATCGCTGTCCTGTGAACCAGATTCAGCAGTTCAAACCCTCTCTGTTTCAATTTTTCATAGACCTGGCTCCGATAAGGAAAGTCCACTGCGTTCACAGTCTTATTGATCCCCTGTTTCAGCAGCATCTCAAGACTGCTGTCATCCCCGATCACGGCGGTGCCTGCGACTTCCTTCAATTCCGGATATTTCATATCTACAATCCCCTTGAGCCGGTATGTGCAGGTCTGCTTTAACAGGTCGATCAGGATTCTCGAAAAACCGCCGCCGCCATAGATAAACATTTCATTCGTGTGTGTCTCCCTGATCTGATAAGGCTTTGCGATCAGACCTTCAATATCTTTTTCCCGGATGATCCTGTCTGTCGGCAGTCCCGATACATCGATCTGGTACTGTGCGATCAGTGCCTCCGCTTTTTTCGTATATCTGCGTTGATCACAAACCGGTTCCACATCACTCTCTGCCGTCTCGTGCGCCATACTGGCAACGATCTGTGCAACAACCGCACCGACCTCCTTCTCCTCTCCCTGACTGACCAGTATCTGGATATATCCATCCACCGGCGCCTGTCCTTCCTCTGTCTCCTTTGTCGTCTCGTACACAACAATGTCCTGGCCTTTGGAAACCCAGTCCCCATCCTTTACCAGCCACTCGCCGATCGTCACCACATCATCGTTGACGCCAAGGCGCGGTATCACAATCTGTTCTTTCATACTAACCTCCCCAATTCCACAGATTCCTTTACCATGTGGACAACTTCATCCACCGTAGGTATCATCTGGCTCTCAAGCGCTATGCCGTTTGGAATCGGAATATCCTTTGACGCGATCCTAAAATAGTTTCTTCCGATCCCCCGCTCCGCCAGACAGGCAATCACCTGTTCTCCGATTCCTCCAGAGAGATTGCCTTCCTCCAGCGTTCCGATCCGCGCTGCACGTTCCTCTGTCAAACCATATTTTTCCGTCAGGAACATTGCCTCAAAATCTTTCGCCGGAAATGGCGCCAGCTGTGTCATCACGATCACGTCGAGCTGTATCTCCTCCTCGATCATCAGCCTCTGTGCCGCATCCAGCGCAGTCTGAACCATACCGCCGTATGTGACCAGCACCGCGTCCGCCTGGGAAGTTTCGTCTAACGACAATCGCAGCATGGGCGCATACTCCAGTGCAGATACCTGCGCACGAAAATCACCGATTCTGCCATCTTCACAGACTCTCATGCGCTCTGTGTACATTTTCTTGTTCTCCACGATGACCAGCGGTCCCTGGCAGCAATCCACCAAATTGCCATACAATTCTCTGACGTCAAGAAACTGTGTCAATGCCACTACGGTGATCATCGGCATACCGATTAGATATTTTTCGAGCGACTGACTGTGCGTTGGTCCATAGCCCCGTCCGCCGCCGGAAGGAATCCTGTATATCGCAGGCACTTTCACTCCGTCTCCATATACCCATCCATACTTCCCCGCATGATTCAACAGTTGGTCGAAACAAAGTGAGACAAAATCCCCAAACATGATCTCCACAACCGGCAGTACATGGTTCAGAGCAAGCCCCACACTGACACCTGCCATAGCCGCTTCACTGATCGGTGTGTTGATCACACGCTGCGGATACAGGGTACTCAACCCCTTCGTGACCTTAAACGCTCCTCCGTATGGATCACAGATATCCTCCCCCAATAACAGGAGCTCTGGATTTGTCTCCATCTTTGTCTCCAGTACATCGTGGATTGCCGTCAGAACCCTGTCATTCTTATCGCTGAAAAAATGCTGCGGACGAAGCCTGCTGCGGCGCATCTGCAAATCCTCGTCCCGCTGTCTGACATATTCCGCTGTATAGTCATCAATCGAGATCCATGGCTGCACCTCCAGCTTTTGAACAAGCGCATCCAGCTTTTGTTGCGATTCTTGGCGGCACTGGTCGCAAAACGCTCTGCCCGCCTTTTCCTCGATATACACAATGGGATCCTTTTTTCTCCACGCCTCGATCTCTGCAGCATCCCGGACATCATCCCCCTTGGAGTGTGCCGCAAGCCTGTAATTATGCACGATCTGACAAAATGGCTTTCTGTGTGTCCTGACATAAGCGAATGCTGCAGCAAATGCCAGATCGAGTTCCTCCACATCATTGCTGGTGATCTCTGCGGTCTCTATCCCAAACGCCGCAGGCCGCAGGGCAATCTCTCCGCTGACCGCCTTATCCCTCGGCGTTGACATCGCGTAGCCATTGTCCTCAATCACAAATAAAACAGGGCACTCATATAAAGAAGCCATGTTAAAACTCTCATACACAAGTCCCTGTCCCAATGTACCATCTCCGATAAAAACCACGGTAACTCCCGGTTCATCATGCAGCCGGTCCGCCCACGCCATTCCAACTGCATTGGGTACGATCCCCCCCTGTACGCCGTTGGAATAAAAATTCCGATAGTGAATGTGCTGACTGCCTCCTCTGCCCTGGCATAATCCGCTCTCCCTCGACATAATCTCGGCAAGAAGGCTTTCCATCGGTCCGCCATATGCCAGATAGTGACCATGGCACCTGTGATTGCTAAAGACCTTGTCCTCCGGCGCGATATGCTCCATAATCCCAACTGCCGTGGCCTCCTGTCCGATGCATGTATGCGTCGTTCCTGAAAGTTTATTCTCCGAAAAGAGACGCAGTATTGTCTCTTCAAATGTCCGGATCTCGATCATCTTTTTTGCCTGTCTCTCAATTTTTTCCATACTGAACATCCTTACTCCCTATCAGGTCAAAGCTCAATGGCGTGCCGCGCCTGATGTCTGTCAACGCGACTTTCCCCAGCACGTCGTTATAATATTTCGGCGCAAGCCCCTGCGCAGGCCGGATCACCCGGATATTTTTCTCCGTGAGCGCTTCCCCTGCCTTAATATCCTCCACGACAAATATGGATCTGCGCACCAGCATACTCTGGTGATCCTGCGGAGTGGGGCCATACGCAACCTTCCCCAATGCTTTCTCCGCGATGCGGATCTGTTCCACCATCTCCTTAAACTCTGCCGGTTCCATGGAAAATGAAGAATCCGGGTTCGGGATCCCGCGGTCGAGACAGAAATGTTTTTCCACAATCCGCGCACCGGCTGCCACACCAAGAACCGCGCCAAGATATCCCAGCGAATGGTCTGACAAACCGACCGGCACCTGAAACACCTGTCCCATATTCACCATCGTCCTAAGGTTCATTTCATCCGTAATGGCAGGATAGGCACTGGAGCATTTCAGCAGTGCATAATTATGATTTCCCTGCCTTTTGATTGCCTCCACTGCGTCCTCGATCTCCCCGAGCGTCCCCATACCGCACGACATAATGATCGGCTTTCCTTTCGATGCGATATATTCGATCAGCGGGATGTCAACCAGCTCAAACGAGGCAATCTTATAAAATTCCATGCCGATACCCTCGAGAAAATCCACACTGGTCTTGTCAAAGGGAGTTGAAAGGAAGTCAATTCCGATCCGTTCCGCCTCCTCCTTCAGCTCCTGCTGCCACTCCCACGGCGTGTATGCCTTTTGGTAGAGCCGGTAGAGATTCTCGCCCTCCCATGTCCCGCCATCAATATAAAACACAGGATCGTCACAGTCAATCGTCATCGTATCCGGCGTGTATGTCTGTATCTTGATACAATCCGCCCCTGCCTCCTTTGCCGCATGGATGATCTCCTTAGCCCGCTCTATACTCCCGGCGTGGTTTGCAGACATCTCGGCAATAATATAGGTCGGCTGTCCCGGCCCGATCTTTCTCCCTTTGATCTCCATTGTATGGCTCATCGTTTTCCTCCCTTTAAAATCTGGTATTTCATCTCGGCAATTTCCCAATCCTGTGGTGTATCGATATCCTGCACATTGATCTCATCCTGTAGGAACGGAACGACATTCTCCATCCAAATCGCCTTCTGTTTCTGAAAACTTGTGACATTCAGACAGTAAAACTGCCCGCAGTCATGATAAAACGGCTCTAAATCCTGCGATCGCTTTGCCATATTTTCAGGCCATCTGGGCATCAGTCTTTCCTCCCTGATCACGACACACCGCTGTGGCGGAAAGGAAAACCGCACAACAGGGATACACGCATCCGCGCGTTTCTGCTCCAGCAAAAGCATAGCGCTCCTGATCGCATCCGCCGTCACAAAAGGAGCCGTCGGATAAAGAACACATGCTTTTTCAAAAGTT
Source organism: Lachnospiraceae bacterium UBA7179 (assembly GCA_002491195.1). Taxonomy (GTDB): domain Bacteria; phylum Bacillota; class Clostridia; order Lachnospirales; family Lachnospiraceae; genus COE1. The sequence goes on along the minus strand of DKVL01000056.1, from coordinate 82,537 downwards.
TCCCCCATGTTTTCGTAACATGCCAAAACCTCGTCCACCACATCCGCCGTCGTCGCAAAGTCATTGGAAGTCCTTTCACTTCGGAAAAACGGTACTTTTGCACCCGCCTTTTGGGCAATTCCGGCGATTTCTCCATCATCCGTAGACACCATAACCTCATCGAATAATTCTGTCTGCAAAGCTGCCTCAATACTGTATTCCACGATCGGCCTGCCCAAAAAAGGCCTGATGTTTTTTCGCGGAATCCTTTTACTTCCGCCTCGCGCTGTTATGATCGCTATATTTCCCATAATCTTTTTATCCTTTTTCTATTTCTTGTAGTACTCCACAATCTTGCGCACCGCCATGATCACATCATCGACATCCTGGTCCGTCAGCGAATAGTAGATCGGCAGGCTCATCATCTCCTCATAGAGCTTTTCCGCATTGGGACAGATACCCTTTTTGTAGCCAAGCTTTTGATAATACGGATGCCAGTACACCGGAATATAGTGCACATTACAGCAGATATTCTCCGCCGCCATCGCCTCAAAAAAGCCCTTGCGGTCGATCGTCAGTAGCTCCGGCCGAATCCGCAGTATGTAGAGATGCCTCGTCGTGTCGGACTCTGGTATCTCCTGCTGGACAAAGAGCTGTGGTATCTGCAGGAACGCGTTATTATAGCGCTCGACAATCGCTCTGCGCCTCCCCGCAAACTGCGCAAGTTTGTCCATCTGACTCAAAATCAGCGCGCACTGGATATCCGTAATCCTGTAATTGTATCCCAGATCAATCTGTTCATGATACCACGGACCATGGCTCTCATTCACATAAAAAGCCTCCTCTTTTGTGATGCCATGAGAACGGTAAAGCAGAAGTTTTTCATATAGGTCCTCGCGGTTTGTGAGCACTGCGCCGCCCTCACCGCCTGTCACCGTCTTGACCGGGTGAAAACTAAACGTTGTCATGTCCGCAATACTGCCGACAGGCTTTCCCTTATATTTTGTACCGATGGAATGCGCACCATCCTCGATCAGTGTGATCTTTCTGTCATGACAGATATCAAGCAGTGCGTCCAGCGGCACAGCCTGTCCTGTAAAGTCCACTGCCACCACTGCCTTTGTCCGGTCTGTGATCTTCTCCCGCACGCACTCTGGATCAATATTGTAGGTATTGGGATCAATATCCGCAAAAACCGGTCTGCCGCCGCAGTAGAGCGCACAGTTTGCAGACGCCGCAAAAGTGATCGGTGTTGTGATCAGCTCATCGCCATCGCCGACACCCGCCGCCATCGCCGCGATGTGCAGCGCCGCAGTACCATTGCTGACAGCGACAGCATATTTCGCCCCCGTCAGCTCACAGAGCCTTTTCTCCAGTTCCACAACCTTGGGGCCGCAGGTGAGATAATCGCTGGTAAGCACCGCCTCCACTGCCTTTACATCTGCCTCATCAATAAACTGGTGTCCATAATAAAGTTTTGTATTCCTGACCGGAGTGCCTCCGGCAATCGCTGGTTTTTCCATAAAACCCTCCCTAGTCATGCAGATCGGTCTTCAACAATTCGCGAATCTGCTCAACAGAAAGCCATTCGGTATTGTTTCCTGACGAGTAATAAAAACCGTCCTCCACCTTTCTGCCGCTCGGATTCGGACGCTTTGACTCCTGCCAGAACATCTGTGGATAGATAATAAAATTCTTCTCATACTCATAGGTTGTCATGGAATCCTCCGACGTGATCATCACCTCATGAAGCTTCTCGCCCGGGCGGATACCGACTTCGACGGTCTTCATCCCCGGAGCCATCGCCTCCGCAAGATCGGTAATCTTGAAGGAAGGAATCCTGCTGATAAAAGTCTCGCCGCCCTTTGCCTCCTCGAGCGCCTTGATCACAAGCTCGACTCCCTGTGTCAGACTGATCCAGAAACGTGTCATCCGGTAATCCGTGATCGGAAGTTCACTGGCACCTTCATCGATCAGCTTTTGGAAGAGCGGAATAATCGAACCTCTGCTTCCCGCCACATTTCCGTAACGAACGATCGAGAAATTCAGATCCTTTGTGCCACAATATGCATTGGCAGCGACAAACAGTTTGTCTGATACCAGTTTCGTCCCTCCGTACAAATTAACCGGATTGACTGCCTTGTCCGTGGACAGTGCCACAACCTTCCTGACATTTGTGTTCAGCGCCGCGTCAATGACATTCTGTGCGCCGCCTACATTCGTCTTGATCGCCTCATTCGGATTATACTCACACGCCGGCACCTGCTTTAGCGCCGCCGCATGAATCACATAGTCAACGCCTTCAAACGCGCGTTTCATACGCTCGTAATCGCGTACATCACCGATAAAGAACCGAAGTTTGTCCTTGTACTGCGCAAAATCGTTTGCCATCACCCACTGCTTGAACTCATCCCTCGAATAGATAATGATCTTTTTGGGATTGTAGTGTGTCAGCACATACTCCGTAAAGCATCTGCCAAAAGAGCCTGTACCACCTGTAATTAATATCGTTCGACCATCTAATATCATCATAATCCTCCAAACAAATTTGCTATCATCTGATTCTTCCTGATTCTTTCCAATTCTACCATATTTTCCCCTGCCCGTCAAAACATTAGAAATGATTTATTTGCGTTAATCATCAAACACTAAATTTGCCGCTACATTCCCTAATATCTTGTCATACACAATAATATTCCACCGGGTTTGTGTCTGATACTGCTCCACACCGTCGATCAGGATCTGTTGGAGCGGGCCGAGCTTCGAAAGCACCAGCTCACTCTCCCCGATCTTCATATGTCGGATACCATCCTCCTGCCATTTGAGATCCAGCGCAACCGTACAGTCCTGATACACCCACTGCCGCACACCACCGCCATTTTGCGCATCAGTCACAATCAGCACATAATCCTTGTCTTCCTGCAGCAGTTCGATACACTCCCGCGCTGTTTTGGCCGCCATATACTCCTGCCATCCTTTCCGCTGCCTGTAGACACATGCTGCATCCCAGGAGTTGGGCTGCGCCTCATTTCTCCTGTCCGGAAGCTCATAGTTTTCCCTGATGTAACCTCCCAGATAACTTGTGACTTTCCGCGCCCCAAAATCATTGAGATGCTGCGCGTCCCTGAAATCCGCTGCCGGATCAAGTTCGATCTTCCCGTCGCTGTACAGCTCGTTGAAATCCACAAACTTTAGCCCGCGCATGTCAGCGAGTTCCCTCACTGCCTCCGTATCGTATTGATACCAATTCTCCCTCGGCGATTTGAAGAGCATCAGCTCCACATTGTTCTGCTGACAAAGCTGCAGCATCTCGTCAAGATAAGCGATATTTACCTCCTCGATCCCTGCCTCACCCTCAGAATGATAATCCGCCAGATTCACAGTCTCCTCAGAGACGGCCTGTGTCTCCAGATACCCTTTTGTATAGTTTGTCTTATCCTGGCAAAAATATGTATAATCGATCTTAGAGAGCTCCTTCCAGCGGCTGTGGTAGCGAAAGACCGGAAATACATATGTAACGTACTCGGCATTCACTTCCCCCACCGACTGATAGATACATTTCAGTTTGTCCACCGAGAGCGGAATGTTTGTAAATCCCCAGCGAAGCCCCGCCTCCCCACGGCTGGCGGCACAATCACTCATCATCATGTTCATCTCAAGTGCTACCACCTTAGGTTTCTGGGTTTTCAGTGCTTCCTTGAGATACAGCACGGAGATATTCATCGGCTGCGAGGAACTGCCAAAGTCATATGCCGCGATACCATATTCCTCATACAGCACAAGCGGATCGACCGTGCAGAAACTATTGCTGCTGCCAATCACAACCAGATCAATATCATTTTTCCTCTCTGCGTAAAAACCATCCACGATCGTCGTAGAATCCCCTATAAACTTCGCGCAGATAATCTTCCCCATAACAGCCAGCACCAGACCGGCAAACAGGAAAAAGACTGCTATGGACAGGATTCTCGAAACCATTGCCCTCCTTGACATTCCAACTCCTCCACACCCAGGTTATTTCATTTCTATTTTAAAGTTTGAATCTAAAACTGGAAATAGATAAACTGGCTTGCGTCGTACCCTTCTCCGTACACGCCAAACACAATCACACTCACAAGCAGTACCACCACGATCACATACTGCACTGCAAGACACTGGCTTTTTACCATCGTGTCAAACAATGCCTTTTTCCTCACATAATACACATCGACAAGGATCATCAATGCAATGCCGAGCCACAAAATCCCCATCTCTTTCCTGTCAAGCCCCAGATAATAGACTGACTCATCGAAAAGAGACCACACGTCAAAGGTGGTAAACATCCGTTGAATATAGTAAACAGCATCCTTCACCGTATCTGCCCTGAAAAATACCATGGACAGCGCAAACAGAAAAAACGTACATAACCCTTGAAAAAAACGATATCCGAATGTCTTTGCGCGCACATGGAAAAAAGTATTAAAACCCGTCTTTAGCGGCCTTAACAGATCGCCGGCCACGATATACATCCCCTGTATCGCCCCCCACGCCACAAAATGCCAGCTTGCGCCATGCCAGAGCCCGCTCACGATAAAAACCACCATTGTATTCAAATATTTTCTAAATCTGGAACATCGATTTCCCCCGAGTGGTATATAGAGATAGTCCCGAAACCAGGAGCTCAGCGACACATGCCAGCGCCTCCATACCTCACTGATACTCCGCGAGAAAAACGGCGCCTCAAAGTTTGTCATTAGATCGATTCCAAGCACCTTTGCCGCCCCCATCGCAATCAGCGAGTAGCTTGCAAAATCGCAGTAAAGCTGTACCGTAAACAACAAACACGCCAGCGTGAGCGCCACACCGCCGAACATATAATAAATGCCAAACACCTGATTGACAAGCACCGCCGCCCGGTCCGCAATGACCATCTTCATAAAAAATCCCCAGAGCATCAGAAGCAGACCTCTCGTTGCCTTCTCAAAGCTCCATGGTCCCTCAGACAGGCTTTTGTCAGAAATCTGCCTAAGCTGTCCCAACAGATTCCCGCTCCGCTCAATAGGACCTGCCACAAGCTGCGGAAAGAAGGACACGAACAGTGCATACCGCACAAAATTCTTCTCCGCCTTCACCGTTCCACGGTACACGTCGATCGTGTATCCCAGCGCCTGAAAGGTATAGAACGAGATTCCTACAGGAAGCAGGATATCAAGCCTTGACGGACTAATCTGCACACCGAATATAGCAAAAAACGCGGCAATTGTATCATACAGAAAATAGAAGTACTTAAAAAACACAAGAATCGCAAGATTGCTCACAATCCCTGCTGCGAGAATCATCCTGCACTTTCGTCTGCTCCCATCCTTTTGAATCCCGGAGCGCTCCATCAAGACCGCACACAGATATGTAATAACCGTGGATGCCAGTATCAATAACGCATACTTTGCATTCCAGCCCATATAAAAGTAGTAGCTTGCCAGCAAAAGCCACAGCTGCCGAAACCGCCTGGGCATCACATAAAACAGGAGCACCACAACAGGAAAAAAGACCAAAAAATCAAAAGAAGTAAACTGCATATCCTATTTCTCTCCATTTGTGGCGCTGCGGCGCAGTTTATTGCGGTAAAAACAGAGCAGTTGAAAATAAAGCTTGAATTTGAGCGGTGACTCCATATGCATCGCCGCAAGTTTCTTCTGCTCCTCGTCAAATTCACTCTGATAATAAATGTTATCCTGAAAATCAGGGAACTCCTGTTTGATTCCGTCCGCAATCTGCTTCAAGAACTTCAGTTTCGGCTTCCTGACTCCGAGCATATAAGTAAACAGCGTATTCATATAGTAAAGCTTGGAGAAAGCAAACTCAAACTCCTGTCTGTAAGGCTTGTAAATGCCATACCTGCGTGCCTCCTCGATCAGCTTCTTCCCCATCGCAAGCCTCGCCTCGCACTTTTCAACACTGATTTCATGGACTGTGGACTCAGAGTGCTGATAGTAATAGTAAAGCGGCTCGTCTACTTTCTCGAAATGTGTAAAATGCAGCATCCAGATCGGCGAGGCGCAATTGTCCTCATAGAAGGTCCTCTCCGGAAATCGCAGACCATACTCGTCAATCACTGCTTTGAGATACACCTTGATCACCATGCTTCCCGGATTCATGACAAGTTTTTTGCAGCGTTCGTGATCAAGTATTCCAGTCTGGTCCATTGTATTGTTTGGCATCAGCTTACCCACATTCATCGTCTGTGTGTCAACCAGACTGTAATCACAACCCACGACATCCGCTCCCGTTTTCTCCGCCTTCGTGATCAGTTTCTCATACATATCCGGAGCCACCCAGTCATCGGAATCGACGAAACCAATCCACTTGCCGCGCGCAATGTCAAGCCCCTTATTGCGCGCACCGCCCTGTTTGACATTCTCGTATGACTGAAGCGCTTTGAACTTCCACGGATATTTCGATTCATACTCTCTTAAAATAGCAAGCGACTCATCCGTCGATGCATCGTCCACTGCGATAATCTCATAATCTGCAATCGTCTGATGAATCAGCGAATCCAGACAAAATCGAAGTTTATGATCCGCTGCCATATTGTAAACAGGTACTATTATACTAAGCCTCATAATCTACCACCACTTTCCCTCTGCCGCATCCTTCTTCCCAAACATCCAGCCAGCAAAATGTCAATCTGTGCGTGATGTCTAACGTTCTCTTGTGATACTGCCGTCCTCTACTCTAAATACCATATCACATTTTTCGATTGTCTGTAACCTATGCGCTATGATAACAAGTGTTTTTTTACCATGCAGCCGGTTGATGGACTCCATGATTGCCGCCTCTGTATCATTGTCCAGCGCTGATGTCGCCTCGTCGAGTATCATCACCTCCGGATCATTGTAAAGTGCCCTCGCGATGCCGATCCTCTGCCGCTGCCCGCCGGACAACCGGATTCCGCGCTCGCCGATACCTGTGTTCACACCTTCTGGCAGCGTCTTCACAAACTCGTCAAGCTGTGCTTCCTTCAAGGCATACCAAAGCTTCTCGTCATCAATCTCCTCCTCCGGAACACCAAAAGCAACATTTTTTCTGATATCCGCATCCAATAAGAAAATCATCTGCGGAATATAACCCACATTGGCAAGCCACTCCCTGTAGTGATCCTGGATATTCACATCGTCCGCAAGCACACGGCCGCCCTGCAGTTTCAAGAGCCCTAACAGGATATCGATGATCGTCGTCTTTCCGGCTCCACTTGTCCCAACGATCCCGATCGACTTGCCGATCGGGAAAACGACTGTCGCATGGTTGAAGATCAGCTTGTCCGAATTGGGATAGTGGTACGTGATATCCGAGAGTTTTACCTCCCTTGTGACAGGCAGTTTTTCCTTCGCAGCCACCGCATAGGAAATGTCTGTGTGTGCCTCGTCCGTCTCCTCGACAAGATTGTCACTCACATTGAAGAAAAACGGTTCATTAAAAGCCATGCTCGTCAACTGGTTATTGATGCGGCTCGCCGCAGGCAGCAGACGCATCGCCGCGATGCCAAACGCCGCAAACAGGGAAACCATGCCCGATACATCTGTCCCCATCACGATCAGCACCATGATATAGCCCAGCAGTCCCGCCATACACACAGTCTCGATCAAAAGCTTCGGCGTGTTATTAAACAGACTAAAACGCTCCATCGCCTTCACATAGCCCTCTCCGACTTTGCAGTACTCGCCGATAAAATACTGCTCGCGCCCCGCAACCTTGATCTCCTTGATCCCCTGCACCGTCTGTGAGATCCACGCAAACATGGACGCGCCGTAGTCCTGATTTTCCTTACCGGTGCGGTTCATGATCGGCTTGATGATATTCTTAATAACAACAAGTGTTACCAACAAGAGCACAGCGATCACCATAGTCATGACCGGATCTTTCACAGCGAGCGCCACGACAAGAAATACTGCGACGATCGCCTCCGAGGCAATCTGTAGGACAGACATGATCAGCGCATACATATTGCTGACATCCGCCGTGATGCTTCTCTGAATAACAGATGTTTCTGCATCGAGATAATATTCATATTCGCGCCTGACAAAATTTTTCATCAGGTTCGAGGCTGTCTTGAACTGGTTGCTGTACACAAACCGATACAGATTCCGCTGCAAAAAAAACTGGAATACATTTTTAGCAATATACAACAGGATCAGAAACAGGATCGCCAGCACCGAAAACTGTACGGTATTCTGCAGATGAAAAACATTACATATCATCTGATATTGATCTCCCTGCGCCAGAGCAACCGGATCCAGTATCAACTGCACCACAGCCATGACCATCATCACCGCCCCAGTCTCAAGCCCCGCCGACAGGATCATCATCACGAACAGCCTCGCCATCGCGCCCTTTTGTTTCTTGTCCATCAGTATATTGATTTTCTTTAAAATTTTCAGCACAAACGTTCCAACCTTTCTTATTCATCCAATCAGACACTTTTTCCCCTGGAAAGCAAAACCGTACTTCCTGATCTTTTCTTTCGCGAAACCGTTTGCAACCAGCACGGCTTCATATTGTTTCTCCTCAATCTGCGCCAGGGCATTTGCAACAGTGTCCTCCAATTTTTCCTCGTCGTCATCCGCATCCAGTACCTTAAATTCAAAAATAAACGCCTTCTCATTTTTGTCAAGCGGTTCCATCATCACATCGTAACGTCCATAGCCGCTCTCCCTGTTGGATGTCACCTGATACCGGTCGGAAAGGTTCACGATCATGCCAAGCACAAAGCCATGGTAAAAACGTTCCGGTTCGGTCTCTTCTGACGGCTTGTTTCCCACATCAAACGAACTGAACGTATTCAGGGCAACCTTGTTCATAAAAGTATTCATTTTGCGGACATTGTCATTGAAAAGCGAATTGATAAATTCATTATAGTACGCCTTTACGCTGCTCTTTGCAAACCATCCGCGGATCATCTTCTTGAACATGATCTGCACTTCCAGGTTGGTGAGCGCCAGCGTGTAATTCATGTCATCCGTATCAAATTCCGTGCGCTCCTCAACCTCTATTGTTTTAAGATATCCCGATGCCATCAGCAGGCTCCACACCGCGTTTTCGTCCTCCTCGAGCTGGCTGAAAACAATCTGCTCGTCGATCGGCACAGTAAAGCTTTTTCCCGCGATCAGATCCTCAACGACTTCTTTGACATTTGCTGATCCCTGCCGCATCAAAACACTCACAAGTCCATTTGAACTTGTATTTGCCCAATAGGCGGCATACTTGCCTTTGTTTCCTATAAACGAGATAATCGACCATGGATTATAAATATCAGTATTCTTTCCAATGGTAAAACCATCATACCACCTCTTCACGCCCTCCTTGCAACTTCCGAATCCAGAGTCCTCCAACGCTTGGAAAACTTCCTCTTCCGTAAAGCCAAAGCTCGTTGCATACTTATCAGAAGTCATCGTCACTACTTCGAGATGATTCAGCTCTGAAAATATTGACTCCTTTGATATCCTTGTGATTCCTGTGATGAGGCCGCGCTCCATGCTCTGATTGTCCTTAAAAGTATTCACAAAAAAGCTCTTAAGAAATGCGACTGCCTGATCCCAATATCCATAAATCCATGCTTCCTGCATCGGTGTGTCATACTCGTCAAGCAGGATAATTGCCTTTTTCTGATAAAATCTTTCCAGATACCGGCTCAAAATACTGACTGCTGTCGCAGCTGTCTCATCGGTCATCATTTTGGTCACGGACGCATAATATTCCCTGTCACTGTCATCAAACAGTTCCGAGCACATGATATGCTTAAAATCGTCGTATACACGGGCAATGATCTTTTTGACGCAGATCTTCATGGTATCTACACTATCTATTTTTTTCCCGTCTTTGGAATCCTGATCTCCTCCTGCCTTCACCCCTGCAAAGCTCATGAAGATCACTGGATATGTCCCCTGCAGCTTCCTTAACGATTCATCCTCCCAGACCTTACGCCCCTCGAACAGTTCTTTTTTATCCTTATATTGATTGGAAAAAAAACATTCCACTGTACTCATATTGAGCGTCTTCCCAAACCTGCGCGGACGCGTGATTAGTGTGACCAGATCAGCATTATCCCACCACTCCCTGATAAAATCTGTCTTATCAACATAAAATATACTATTTCGCATCATATCCGCGTAATTCTGATACCCCAGTCCATGTTTCACTTCCATTGAAATTCCTCCTCTGCCAGCCTGCTATTTATCGGCGAGCGCAAGCCCTGCCTTCTTATTGTACGCGTGTTTCTCCGGATCCTCGTAGGCATCCCAGAACGACGCGCCGAGATTCAGTTTCTCGTCCACAAAGTCCATATTGTTCATCGCCGTCGTGACGATCGAGACCGCCTTCTTGATATGAAGCCCCTCAAAGAAATTGAGCACCTCCACCGGAAACCGCCCGCGGAGCACCACCGCATCGGGGACTAGCGCCTCATAGTCGATCGTATCCCGCGGGTGCGGTTTGATCAGAACCCGGTAGCCCGCACAGTATCTCTCGATCACATCGAGACAGACACGTTTCCTCGCCTCCACATCGACCGGGTGCGGTTCCGTCAGAAAGCACGCAAACTCCTCCCCCTCATGCGACGGCGCAAGCTGCCGGATCAGTTCGTCCGCATCCTCAATAAACGCTTGAATCATCAGCTTTTTCTGCGTTGAAGTCAGCGCCCTCTCCAGCGGCTTTCGCGGCTCCTCGACAAAACGCGGACAGTCGGTAGGCACCACACTCCTGTCATTGATTTCCATGTCGATACAGTACTTTCCCCAGCCATTCATGATAAAGATCAGATTATGGCGCGAAAACCACGTCTTTAACTGAAAATGCCCCTGATTGGCGACATAGGCGTCATCGAGATTCTTGAGACAGTCAAGCCCGTCCTCCACCGCATGGTAATAGAAATGCTTATAATTCAGATAATACCCGATCGGATCGCTGTCGCAGAACACATAGATGTCCTCGTACGCCGCAAAATCGATCACCTTCATATATGGAATCTCGCACTTAGCAAGCTTCTTGGTAAATATCATGCGGTTTACCATATGTTTGAGGATATTGCTATAATTTTTCCTGTATTTTGCAAGCTCCGGGAAAAAGTCCTCCCGCTTCTCGTCCAGCGCGATCACTTCATGAAAAATCCCTGTTTTCGTGAGCCGGTCCCCCAGATTCTCAAAGTTTGTGGATATCGAGCTCAGCGCGAGATCCGCTTTTTTATAATCCTTTGCTGGCGTATTCCTCTCCAGCTTCATTTCTTTTAAGACTGCCACATATACATGATAAAAGGTGTGACAGACATAAATTCTGCTCTTTGTCTTTTTTGTTTTCATTTTCTTCTCTCCGAGGGCAACATGTCCTGATTTGTACATACATTAGCCATCTATTTGTTTTTAGTATATGCCATATTCCAAATAATCACAATATGAATTTTGCACGATATCAGTTACCATGTCACAATGCAGCCTTGCCGAACATCAACATCTTATTATTGCATTTATCCATCGATTCGCCTATAATAATTACAGTACTTTAAACAATATTTTATAAAAATGGAGGAATCCCCATGAAATATCCTAAAATTGACGAGTCAAAACTCGCAGAAGTAATGAAAATCATCGATACTGCCGCCAACCTGATGGCAGAAAAAGACTGTGAGGCAGACATGGTGGCAAAGCAAGAACTGAACACGCTCCAAAAACAGTTGATCAAAGTTACCGGAAACCCAAAAATCAACATTCGAGATTACCGAAGATATTGGGCCGCCACTAATTTAGAGACCGTCGGGCGCAGTGCTTTGTATCTGCCACCCCAAAAAACCGGACTTACAGATGCGCAGCTCACAGAACTGATCCGTAGAATTTTTGAACTGGATTTTGACGTACCCAAAAATGCCCTCGAAGCCACAAATGACTATTTTCTGGAAGTGCTGAAAGTCGAAACCGGACTGGACAACATTACCGATTATATTTACTGGCCCGAAGAAGCCGGTCTTAACGAGGACGCCAGTCTTGACGAGATCACAGCAAAAATTCTCGCCGACAAAAAATAGACGGTTTCCCCGTCTATTTTGCATTTCTGGTATACGCATACCCCTCTCTTGGCGCAATCAGCGGCGCGGGACTCAGCGGTCCTTCCTTTTCAGGCCGCACGCTTCCATTTACCAATCCGTCGCAGAACCGATAAAGCCTGTCCGCAGCCACCCTGGGATTCCATTCACTGATCATCGTCTGATAGGCATTCACGCCAAGCTGTTTGCGCAATGCCGCATCTTTGCACAATTGTAACACCTGTTCTTGAAATTCCCTATAACACTCGTTCTTATATACATATCCATTTTGTCCATGTTTGATCAAAAACGGTACTGCGCCGATTCCGCTCCCAGCCACGACTGCACACGCGCTGTTCATGGATTCATTCAGGACAGCTCCCCATCCCTCCAGATGATTGCTCGTAAACAGAAAGAGATCAGACTCCTCCATAAATCTGCGCACGCTCTGCGGCGGCTGGAAACCGTGAAACGTGACACGCTGCTCCAAATGCCATTTTTCCACGCCCTTCTTCAACTGCGCCTCCAGTTCCCCGCCTCCCACCATATCCAGATGGAACGATATGTGCTGTTGTTCCAGGTACTTTGCCACTTTGACGGCGTATTCCGGATGCTTCAATTTCAGGAAACGCCCCGCCCATAAAATTCTTACTTCCAACTGCCCATCCTGGTCCAAATGCAGTTTCCGAAAAAACAGACTGTCAAGGTTATACGTATTGATCCTGGGAAAATATCCCCACACATATCTCTTGTCAGGATATGCATGCACAATGTTGAAATCGGATGCCACATACGCGCCATGGCATAGCAGATACACCGGCGCGTTCGCGTACTGTGTGTGGTCCTCATACTTTTTCTTCCTGCCGCGCGGAGAGATCGATTTCCACTGCCCTTCCCGGTAAAGACGCTCGCTCGCGCGAATCACAATCTTCCCCTCATTCAGTCTCGGTTTAATATAGCTCTCATCCTCCACCCCTCCAAACACAACAATATCACTGTCCAGAATCAGTCTCGCACAGCACGCTTCCTCCTCATAGTATCGTTTTAAATAAGGAATCGACAAAACCTCGCTCCCCCAGCCCATCTTTACCCGTTCCTCCTCCATCCTGGAAGTCTGTATAAACGCAAAATCCGCGCCAAGCTTTCGGTACAGTTCATTGGACATGGGGATCTGATGGTGATTAATGTAGTTAGATACAATGGTCAATTTCATGGTAGATATCCAAAAGCCTCCTATAATTTGTGTCCGGATCATGTGTTCTCAGCGCATGTGCCCTCGCGTTAGAAGAAAGTGACAGCGCCAGTTTGTCATCCTCAAAGATACGCAGAATAGAATCCTTCAGCCGCTTCGGCTTATCCTTCGGATACAGAAAACCGTCCTTTCCGTCATTGACCAGATTGTGCACACCTCCCACATTGGCCGCCACCACTGGTACCCCCAGAAGCATTGCCTCACCGACAGAATTGGGCGAGTTTTCAATTGCGGACGGACATAAAAATACATGTGTTTTTAAAAAACGGGCGCACATCTGATCCGCCTGCAGCTTTCCTACAAACCTGACATGATCCTGCATTCTGCTTTTCCTGATCTGATTGAGCAAAAACTTACCGTAGCCCGACAACTTGATCTTGTCTGTAATGCTATCGTTTGCGGTGATCACATCCCCTGCCACATACACGACCGTCTCCTCAAACTCCTCCACAATCTCGGGAAGAATATCAATCACATAATGTAATCCCTTGATTGGATAATTTCCCTGGCTTAAGAAAAGAGAATACCTCTCAATCCGATCAATTTTCCACTCATCATTATAGAAATTTGTCCGCAGCGTCTCATTCATAAAATGATACTTTGCATGGGGCGCGAGCATCTTTGTCATTTCCCTGTCAAAATCCGTCCTCCCAGTGACATGGCCTACCATCGAGAGCGCCTCTTTCTCATATGTACCGCGCTTTGCAAACTTCGCCTGCTGATCGAACAACCCGTCCTTCTTCAAAATATCGCGGAAAGTCTTTTTCTTCTGCACCGAATACGGCAAATCCGCCATATACACCTCCGCGATGGCGCTGCACAGCCCCTGTATCCCGATCAATGTTCGTTCCGGATGATGGAATGCCTTCACACAGGCTAGCGTATGTGGATATTCTGTACCGAAAATATGGATCATATCCGGTTCAAAATCCTTAATGATCGCGCCAAGACTCTCCTCCATACTGCCATCATAATTTTCCGGATGAACCGTGTCCTCCCGAAAGATATAATAGTCGATTCCCTGCGCCTTGTCCTTCACAAACAGCGCAGTATCGCCCTTTACAAACATCCGGCTCTCTGACTCCGGGAAGCAAATAGCAAGTGTTATGTCATTTACTTCCTGATTTGCCATCAGTTTGCTGGCAAGCCCGGAAAGCCATCCCTCCTTGATCACAATCTTCTGCCCCAGACTCTTTGCAATAAAGGGGAGCATGATATTGCACAACCACAAAACCCTCATATAAATACCTCCATCCTGCCGATCTGCCACATATTTGTGTTCCTTATATGTTGGTCAGCTCAATTTGCCCATAAACGATATAGGCACATAAGGCTGGCCAACATCTTCACGATATACGCTTCGTTCGATTTCCTGACTTGTATAGCATTGTCTTCATCCCATTGTAAACTACGGATAAATATTTGCTGTCCGCGATGGCACTGCGAAGCGGCGCCAGAGTCAACAGCATGATCAGGCGATACTTGTCCGCCTTTTTCCTTCCCATATAACGCACTACAATCTCCCGATGCTGCCGTTTCGACCGCTTGCGATTCTCCTTCGTCTCCGAGTATCCGCCACCCTCGTATGACGCGACCACAACAGGCACATACACAATCTCCGCCCTGCGCTCATAATAACACCACAGAAAGTGCTCATAATCCGCCCTTACATTATACTCTGTACGATATCCCCTGCTCTCAAACAAAGATCGGTGATAAAAGCAGGTCTGATGGCATGGAACATTTCTATAACACGTGAAATCATGAATCTCCGGCGATGCATAAATAATCGTATCCAATGCTTTGTGATACATATTCCCATAAATAATATCTGCTTTCTTATTGTTCTTTCTCAGCCTATTCATCTCATGTGTTATTTTGTTCAGGACCTCCTCATCATAAAAGGTATCCCCTGTATTCAGAAACAGAAAATATGCTCCCTTCGCCAGCTTTACTGCCTGATTCATCGCATCATAGATCCCGTTATCTTTTTGGGTATATATATGCACACGCTCATCAAGACCAGTCCCCTGAAGCATCTCGACCGAGCCGTCCGATGATCCGCCATCCTTCACGATCACCTCGAAATTTTTGTAGCTCTGACGCAATATACTATCAATCGTCTCCCTAAGTCGTTGTCCCGCATTTAAGCAGACAACGATCACACTGTACATGACATTTTGTTCCATTTCCCTGCATCACCTCCCCGTTTTGATCTGTTTTGTGCCTATCATTGACATTTCATATCGTTTCACACAATTTTTTATGAACAGTTTCCTTATTGCTTTCTCCGCATCTGATCAGTAGGTATACCGCTCTGTCTCAAAAAGCCAGCTTTTATATGGCAGAAGTTTCACCCCATCCTGATGCGCCTGCAATAGAAAAATCACAAAATACAAAATACATGCTGCAAAGATCATCGCAGTCATCCTCCTGCGGATCTTTTGTTCTTTTATTTTTTGCAGGATCAGTGGTATCATAAACAGTTGGGACACTCCAAAATAGTAGGAGATCCGTGTCACTACCGGCAAAAAGGAAAAAAAAGTCCCCGTCACAAGTGCCAGCAGATTCAACTGACCATAAAACCGCAGCTCGCGATACCATTTCTGTTCGTTCAGCACCCTCTCTTCACAAGTGTGCCAATACCCATAAACAAACCATACATACAGAGCAAGTACTGCCAGCGTGCGCAAGGTGCTCGTCCAGCTGCCGCCCCCCTCAAGATATATAGTATTCTTATAGGACGGATAAAGGACCAGCGCAATCTTCAAGACGATACTTTTTCCCAGAAAACATGCCGCACTTGCGAGCAGTCCCGCCACGATCTGCCACCGCTTCCACGCAAAAGAGGCGATCCAATACACAGGAAGCACCAACAGGACAGATTTGTGGAACAATGCAGCGATACCGATCCAGAACACAAACTTTAAAGAATCCTTTTCTAACACATACTTCATGGAAAAAAGCGCAATTGAGAGCGCCAGATAATATCGAACTGTATTAAAGGTCTGAAAATACAGTCCCAATGTCATAAACAGGAAAAACGTCTGTGAAAAGCTGGCGCTCTGTCTTGCAAATGCTTTTAAGAAAAACAGCAGTGTGACAAAGGCAAACACAGCAAACACCAACTCGTAATATTCACCGCCTGCAAGCCAATACAGCAGTCTCACCAGCCAGTTAAAACCCGCCTCGGTCACTACATATCCGCCAACATAGGCCTCATGGGCAGTCTGCGTATACTGTCTGTAGTCATTACCAATATCAAAGCGAAGCGCCATCATCAGAAAAAGAATCCAGAAAATCCCAGTGATCAACAGCCTGTTCTGAAAACTTTTTCTTGTCCTTCGTCCATGATCCCACGCCAACACACCAGTTTGATCCAGGCAGACCTGACCAGCCATCACACATGTTACTGCCGCAATGAACAGATAAAATAAAATTGAAACGCCTCTTGTCATAATCCCTCTACCGACTTGATTCCCTTTTTCATCAGCGCCAGCGCATTCTTCTTCGGAATCGTAACACACATCACGTTCCCATGCGCCATGATAAAGCGTGCTGCCATCAGATACGCCAGACCACCATACAGAAAGTGATACAACACACCCCTGTCAATAAAAAATTTATCTGTATATCCCTGAAACCATGTTGACTCGCGTTCCTGTTCCGCGCCGAGTTCCACTGGCACTGCATAGACTACAAAACCGTATTTCAGACAGTCTTTTAAAAACAGACTGTCCTCCCCGTTACTGTACTTCGCACCGCCTCCAAATAAAAGGGAAAATGTAATATGCGCAGCGTGCAGCTTTCTGCGCCGCACCGCAAAAGAATAGGTCGGGTAACGCCCTGCATTCCATATATGCACTCTATGATATTCCTTCGTATGGTATGTGGCGCGCGCCTGACTGACACGCATATTAAACAGCAGAAAATCTGCCTCCGGATGCGCTTCAAAAGCATCCAGCACCCGTTTCTCATACCCCTTATCATATATGATATCCTCGTCAGCAAACAGCACAATGTCGCCTTCCGCACGCATCAGCGCATTGTTTCTGCTCAGTCCGACGCCTTTCTCCTTAAACTCGTAACATTGGATCCGCCTGCCGCCATGTGTGTACTCCTCATACCCGAAATGGTCTGTCTGGTTGACAATGACCGCATCGCTTTCCAGATGCATGCGCTCCGCCAGCGTCGACACATCCTGATTCACGGCAGACACTAATACCTGCAATTTCATCCTATCTGTTCCAGCCTCCTTGTCCTCCCTGCCACACGCTGCTGATGCACCACTTTTGCGGTCACTGTCACTGCGCAGCCGGGCAAAAGATCATTGCCGCCCATTATACCATGCATAATAAATCCGCATCCATGCTCTGTCCACTCCTGTCAGAACTGCCGCCACAGCTATGCTGTCACGCTGCCGCGCATGTTCAATTTCATCCGTTATTTTTTCTCTGCTGACTTTTCCAAACGGAATCACTACAACAATCGCAATCCCTTCCTTTCCGCATTTCAAACGCCTGTTATCTTTCCCGGAATCATAAAGCTGCACCTGCGAACCATCCGCCAGCCCTCTTTCCATAATTTCCTTTTGAAATGCCGCCGCCTCCCGGCCTTCGGAAATATCCAGCAGAAAAATCTGTCCGTATTTCTCCCTTAACAGTTCTAAATTCTCCCGCAGCATCTCTGCCTGCCGCTGTTCCAAAGCGCTGTTCCCATTTCCGCGGCGTCCTTTACGAAAAGTCATTCCGCAGGCAGGAATCCCCAACCGCACCAGAATATCGCTTTTCGTGTAAAAAGCAGAACCCATACAAAAGCAGAAAGCCGTCATAAAAACGCCAATTCCTGTCGCAATGACAGCGCCCAGCAAAGCTGCCCTCCATGCGAAACAGGGAATCTCCTCGAGCACAATTCCCAGATCCTCGATCCGGTCGATCGCGTCAAACAACTCATCCTTCCTTGCTGCGAACTCCGTCAAAGCTGTCCCAAGCGCATTCTTAACCGCTTCCACCTGCGCCGGATCCTGTCCTCTGACATACACTGTCAGATAGCGCACATCTGACAAGATTCGCGCAGAGATCATGGTACTTACCTGATTCCTGTCATATGCACTGCCAAGAAGTTCCATCGCTCTCCCAAGAATCTCGTCGGTCTTGATCACATCATTCCATGTAAAATCGTTGTAGTAGTCCTTCGCCTCATAACGGCCATCCGCAAAGTCAATATAGTACTCTGTCTCCGACACATAACAGCGGTTCTGCATCTTTCCCAGAACAAGAAACAAATTAAGACCGCTGCCCAATATGGCACCGGCCACTGCCAGGATCAGCAGTTTTGGCAGTTTTATGATAAAGGTCGCAAACAATGCCCTGCTGTCAACTCCCTGCTGCATCAATTTCATTTCCTCCATTACTACTTCTCTTCCTTCATCGCGGTTGTCTGATTTCCTTCTACGCCCTCCGTGCTCTCCGCCTGAAACAGGATTTTCAATGTCAAAAGCATCAGCTTCAGGTCAAGCCACACGCTGTAATTCTCAATGTAGAACAAATCCAGTTTGAGCTTGTCATACGGCGTTGTATTATACTTTCCATATACCTGTGCGTAACCGGCAAGCCCTGCCTTTACTTTCGTCCGAAAAGTGAACTCCGGCATCTCCTCCTGATACTGCCTGATAATCTCCGGACGCTCCGGCCTGGGACCGATAAAGGACATCTCGCCCTTCAATATGTTAAAAAGCTGCGGCAGCTCATCGATCCGCACTTTCCGGATCAGTCTGCCAACCGGCGTGATACGGCTGTCGTTCTTGGAAGCAAGCCTTGCAACGCCATCCTTCTCCGCATCAGTCCGCATACTGCGGAATTTTAATATCCGAAACTCCCTCATATCGCGCGTGCACCGGATCTGTTTATACAGCACAGGCCCACCGTCATACAGCTTGATCGCGATCGCCGTCACAAGCATAAAAGGAGAGGCCAAAATCATCAGAAGCACGGAACAGACAATGTCAATCAGCCGTTTTACGACACGCTGCTCGATCGTCATCGCATACTCCCTTGTGAGCAGTATCGGTGTGTCAAACAGGTGGAGCTGGTCAGAACCCTTGATCATAATATCTGGAATCTTGGGCATCATATATACCCGGATCCCTTTGCTGTAACAGAATTTCAGCAGCTTATTGCGCAGCGCCGTGTTGATATCCCACAGCACAACCCCATCGTAGCAGGTCACAATCTCCCGCTCCAGCGCCTCCAGTCCTTCACTCTCCGCTGCACACTTAATGATCTTGTACTTATCCCTGCGCGTCTCAAACTTCTTTAGAATATCTAAAGTCGGCCGCTCTCCACTGATAAATAATAAATTCTTCGGCGGAAAGAATCGCTGGTAAAGTTTGTGGCTGATATAAGTCCACAGCGCCGACACCACAATCTGCCCCAGCATCATCAACATGAGCGGATAAGGCGTGACAAGCCCCAGTGACAGCAGCGAGATCTGAAAATAAGAGACAATATTGGTACACAGCAGCGATATCACCTGTGACAAAAAGACATCCATAGGCTTTAAGTATCCCACCTTAAGCCCTCCATATGTCGCAGTAAAAAATAACAGCAATATAAAGTAAACCGCCGCCAGAAGCCAGAACCCTTTCCTGTGAAAACTACGCCACATGCCGCTCTGCATAATGTCATTGTATACTTTATACCAGACATAGACATATAAAACTGTCTGGAACACAAGCCCGATCAATGACATCTGTAATATAATTGTCCTCTTAGCTGCCTCTATCCGCCCCACTGTCCAGCCTCCAACCTAAATCCGCCGCAAAACTGCCCTGAATGCCCAAAAGCACATATAGTACACGCTCTTTATAACAGGCAACTGTTCCTGCCTGCGGTACAAATTCCATATCCTTCTCACTGCAGTCAGTTTGTTTGACGACAATGTATTTGCACTTCTTCTATATTTCACCAGATTCTCGTCAATGCCATACCCTGGCCCATATTTTTTGAGAATCCGCCACCATGTCGCTGTGTCCTCACTGGCGACACACGGCATATAGATATCCTCATCTGCGATCTTATTCCTGTCGATCATCACTGTTGAAGTGAAAATCGTTGTATTTTTCAGCGCCTGCCGATAGGTAATACGCCCTGGTACATGCACTACCTTCCCAAGACCTGCACCTGTCACATCTGCAAACTCATACCCCATAAACACAAATCCAACATCGCTGTTTTCCATCCGCTGTATCCTGATCAGATACTCCAGTTCCATCTTAAGTTTATCCGGCATCCAGATGTCATCCGCATCCAGGAAACAGATATATTGCCCACATGCCTCCTGAACACCGCGGTTCCTCGCTTTCGCGGCACCACCGTTCTCATCCTGCACGATCAGTCTGATGCGCCTGTCCTCCTCACACCTCTGGCGGATCAGCTCCCTGCTCTTGTCAGTCGAGCGATCGTCCACCAGCAAAAGTTCCCATTTGGCATAAGTCTGCCTCTGTACATAGCCAATCGTCTCAGCAATAAACCGCTCCGCATTATACACTGGAACAATAATGCTTATTAGTCCCGTCTTTTGATCCATGATACAATCCATCATACCACAGTTAAAACTCCTCTTTCACAAGGTATTTCGGCCTGTCCTTTACTTCCATATACATCTTGCTCATATATTGTCCCATAATTCCAATACAGAGCAGCTGCACGCCGCCGATCAGGGAAATAATGCACATCATAGATGGCCATCCTGCCACCGGATCCCCATAGATCAAAGCCCTGACAAAGATAAAAATCATAAACACAAAAGCAATCACGCAGAACAGAATACCAAACACCGATGCAATTGACAGCGGAGCCGTCGAGAATGCCATAATTCCATCCAGAGAATACAGAAACAGTTTCCAAAAGGACCATTTTGTCTCGCCCGCTACCCTTTGTACATTTTCATATTCAATCCATTTGGTCTTGTATCCAACCCACCCGAAAATTCCCTTGGAAAAACGGTTATACTCCTTCATTGCCAAAATCGCATCTGTCACCTGTCTTGTCATAAGCCTGTAATCCCTTGCGCCGTCCACAATCTCTGTCTTTGAGATCTTACGCATCAAGCCATAAAAGCGTCTGGCAAAAAAAGAGCGGATCGGCGGCTCGCCTTTTCGGTCCACACGCCTTGTCGCTACCGAATCATACCCTTCTTCAATATAACCATACATCTCTGGTAAGATTGCCGGTGGATCCTGCAGGTCTGCATCCATCAGCACCGTGAAATCCCCGACTGCTTTCTCAAGCCCTGCAATAATGGCAGCTTCCTTTCCAAAATTGCGGGAAAACGATACCAAATGTACACGCTCGTCCTTCTCGCGAAGCGTCTTGACAGCTGCTACTGTGCCATCCTTGGAACCATCATCCACAAATATGAACTCTAACTCCACATTCTTCTCCCGAAAGAATGTTTCCTGTTTCACTGCCTCTGCATAGAAATGCGGAATACTTTCCTCCTCATTATAGCAGGGCACAATGATACTCAACGTCTTTGTATCTGCCTTCAACTACATTATCCTCCATAACATTCTAAGGATCTGTCATGAATGAAAAGTTATTTCATGGCAGCTCCTAAGGTGCGCTCCTGATAAATTCAACAAACATTTCGATAACCTTCGTGTTGGTAGGCCGGATTGTTCCATCACTATAAATATCTTTAAAAATCGTTTTCAATATCTCCGGATTGCCATTGGTCCACACAGTCTCGATCGTGTTTCGTATCGCTCTCTCCACCTGTTTATCTGTCGTATCAAAACGTTTTGCCACTTCCGGATACAGACGTTTTGTAACTGAAGTCAGGACTTCCGGCTCCTGACAGGCGATCCAAATCGCTTCCCGCAGATAGCGATAGCCCTTCTGCCTTGCCTGAAATCCACACTTTACCATATGGTATGTAGTTCGTCTGTAGATATTGATTCTCGAATGTTCCTCATCCATATTTACATTCATCACACCCTAATTCAATCTGCCGCAACACTACTCAGTCATTCCCTTATAGTCTGGCATCGTTCACGTTCTCCTTAAACCAATCATAGGCAAGCTGCACGCCTTCCTCGAGCTCTACCTTATGGGTCCACCCAAGACTGTGAAGTTTGGTCACATCTGTCAGCTTTCGCGGCGTACCGTCGGGCATATCCCGATTCCACACAATCTCACCCTGATATCCAACCACACGCTGAACCGTCTCTGCAAGTTCCCTGATCGTCACTTCCTTGCCCGTGCCGATATTCACATGCTGCTCTCCGTCATAATGTTCCAACAGAAAGACGCAGGCATCCGCCATATCGTCCACATACAGAAATTCGCGAAGCGGCGTTCCCGTTCCCCATAACTCCACAGTCGGCGCATTGTTGATCTTCGCATCATGAAACTTGCGGATCATTGCCGGCATGACGTGAGAACCGGACAGATCATAGTTGTCATACGGTCCATAGAGATTCGTTGGCATACAGCTGATGAAATCATCCCCATACTGCCTCTTAAAAAATTTGCACATCTCCAGACCGGAAATCTTCGCGATCGCATATGCCTCGTTCGTCTCCTCCAAAGGCCCGGTGAGCAGCGCATCCTCTGGGATGGGCTGCGGTGCCATTCTCGGATAGATGCAGGTACTCCCGAGAAATAAAAGCTTCTGAACCTGATAATCATGACTACACTTGATCACATTACACTGAATCTGCATATTCTCATAAGCAAACTCCGCCGGCGTCGTGTTGTTGGCGTTGATCCCGCCAACCTTCGCGGCTGCAAGCACGACAACGTCCGGCCGCTCCGCCTCAAAAAAATCCCTTACTGCCTGCTGGCTTGTAAGATCAAGTTCCCTGTGCGTCCTGCCGATCACATTGGTATATCCCTTTGCCTCAAGGTTTCTCACAATCGCAGATCCCACAAGGCCTCTGTGCCCTGCTACGTATATCTTATCTGACTTATTCATTGCATTCCCCATCCTTGCTGTTTTTATATTGTGCGCAAGTCATTCCTATGACTGCCTGCATATCTGCATCCATCATCATAGCCACAAGGCTTCTAAAA
Source organism: Lachnospiraceae bacterium UBA7179 (assembly GCA_002491195.1). Classification (GTDB taxonomy): domain Bacteria; phylum Bacillota; class Clostridia; order Lachnospirales; family Lachnospiraceae; genus COE1. Next base: position 59,187 of record DKVL01000056.1, on the reverse strand, counting down.
TCCACCTTTCTCTTCCATCCAAGTTCTTTCTCTGCCTTAGCCGGATTTCCCCAGAGGAACTCCACTTCCGCCGGGCGGTAGAACTCAGGATTCACATCGACAAGCAGTCTCCCGCTCGCAGCATCGTATCCTTTCTCCCTGACACCCTCGCCTTCCCATCGGATGGCAATGCCAAGTTCTGCAAACGCTGCCTCGACAAACTGCCGCACCGTATGCGTCTCATTGGTAGCAAGCACATAATCACCTGGCGCATTCTGCTGAAGCATCAGCCACATTCCTTCCACATAGTCGCCTGCAAACCCCCAGTCTCTCTTGGCGTTCATGTTGCCCAGGGAAAGTTTATCCTGTTTCCCGGCAATGATATTTGCAATAGCAAGTGTAATCTTTCTGGTAACAAAATTTTCCCCGCGCCTTGGCGATTCATGATTAAACAGGATACCATTACACGTGAACATATTATAAGACTCTCTGTAGTTAACTGTAATCCAGTATGAATACAATTTTGCCACACCATAAGGACTCTTGGGATAAAACGGAGTTGACTCACTCTGCGGCGCTGTCTCAGGCAGTCCTCCGAAAAGCTCCGATGTCGATGCCTGATAGTATCTGCAGTTTCCGCCATTCACCCGGATTGCCTCTAACAGCTTCAACGTGCTGACTCCCGTTGCATCCGCAGTGTACTCTGGAACCTCAAACGACACACCCACATGGGACTGCGCAGCAAGATTATAGACCTCGGTCGGTCTGATCTCACCGATGATACGCATCAGATTGGAAGAGTCTGTCGTGTCCGCAAAATGCAGGAAAAACTTTACTTTGTAATACTCAGACTGAATCAGATGATCAATGCGCATCGTGTTTGAGATACTGTGTCTCCTGATCAGGCCATGCACTTCATATCCTTTCGCAAGTAGAAATTCTGCCAGATAAGAGCCGTCCTGCCCGGTAATTCCGGTGATCAATGCTATATTATTCATTTTATGCCTGTTTCCTTTCTTACCTTAAAATGTTCTAAAAAAGCGAATAAATCCAATTACCTCAATTTTCCAGTTTTATTCTAGTATACATACAGTTTTTTAAAAAGACAAGTCCTTTATATATTCCGCAATCGCCTTTTCCCAGTCCGCAAACATAAAATTGGTTGTGAGTTTTAACATATAATTTTCCAACACAGAATATGCAGGTCTGGGCGCAACGACTCCCGTCACATTTTTGTCATACTGCTCTGTTGTGACAGTCTCAACCACTGTCGACTTTCCGGCAAGTCTGTAGATCTCCCTTGTAAAATCTGCCCAGTTCGTGATCCCTTCACAGGTTCCATGAAACAGACCAAAATTATCTGTCGGAAGCAGATACGCAATCGCTTTTGCAAGTTCATCGGCACTGGTTGGCGAACCGAACTGATCTCCGACCACTGTCACTTGATCATGGCTCTCTGACAATCCAAGCATCGTTTTCACAAAATTTTTGCCATCTCCATACAGCCACGCGGTGCGGATAATAAAATATTCCTCTGCAAATTCCTTCACGAAATTTTCCCCGGCAAGTTTCGTTTTTCCATACACAGCCTTTGGATCCGGTGCATCAAACTCCGTATACGGCGTACTGGCATGTCCATCAAACACATAGTCCGTAGAAATATGCATCAGCTTTGCATGATACCTTGACGCCGCAATGCTGAGATTCCGCGGTCCGATCGCATTGATCCTGTACGCATTATCCACATCCGTCTCACATCCGTTCACATTGGTATGCGCCGCACAATTAATGATCGCATATGGCTTCACTTCAGACACAAACCGGTCTACTGCATCCACTTTCGTAATATCCAGTTCCCCGACATCCGTATTCACACATTCATACTCTGTACTATCCTGATATAGCTTATTGATCGCACGTCCAAGCTGTCCGTTGCAGCCTGTAACAATTATTTTTTTTACCATGATTCTTTTACCTGTTCCTTTTTATGATATTGTTATTTTTTCTCATAATACCAAACTCTATTCGTATCCGTTCCGCCTTCTGATTCCAGTCACTGACATCAGGCATTGGCACAAGACTTCCTCTACATGAAATTAGTCCGAAACTGCTTCGGACTAATAATCAATCCCTCTCTCTACTCTCCTAAACCGTCCTCTATGACTTTGATCATCGTTGCCAAAGCCTCATTCTCATCTGGTCCTTCGCAAAATATTTCAATCTCGTCGCCGCATTTGATACATGCGCCAAGTACACTGAGCACACTCTTGGCATTTGACTTATTTCCGTGGAATGTAAAGGTTATCTGTGAATGAAACACCATCGCCTCCCTGCACAAGATTCCTGCCGGACGCAAATGCAGCCCTGTCGGATTCTTGATAACCGCTTTCTGACTAACCATTCCTCACACCTCCGAATCGTAAATTTTAGACGTTTACAGTATGTGTCTCACAGCATTACATTTTGTATCAATTCCGCAAGTTCCCTCGCCTCTTTCTCGATTAACTGCTGGTCCTTGCCCTCGATCATCACGCGCACCAAAGGCTCCGTTCCTGAAGGTCTGATCAATACCCTGCCATCATCTGCAAATTTCGCACTCACACGTTCAATTGCAGACGCGATCTCTGCATACTCCATATAACTGTTTTTCTTGTGATTGGGAACCTTTGCCCCAACAAGCGCCTGTGGAAGCACTGTCATGATCGTGGCAAGTTCCGAGAGCGTTTTCTTTGTCTCAACCATCACCTGCAGCAGATGCAATGCGCTGAGCAGACCGTCACCTGTCGTATTTTCATCAAGGAAGATAATATGTCCTGACTGCTCCCCGCCAAGATTTGCTCCAATCTCAAGCATCCGCTCGAGCACATACCGGTCTCCTACCTTTGTCTGCTCGATATGAATACCATTTTCCTTCCCCATCAGGAAAAAACCAAGGTTGCTCATCACTGTAGCGACAATTGTATTATCCTTCAATGTTCCTTTTGTCTTCATGTGATTGCCGATGATCGCCATAATCACATCCCCGTCAACCTGTTTTCCGTTTTCATCAACAGCAAGAAGCCGGTCGGCATCACCGTCAAACGCAAGCCCTACATCCGCCTTCTCATATACAACCCGCGCCTGCAGTTCGCCCATATGGGTAGATCCACAGTTTGCATTGATATTCGTTCCATCCGGATTATTGTGTATTGCCACGATATTCGCACCAAGCTCCTTGAGTGTTTCCACAGATGTATAAAAAGACGCTCCCTCTGCACAATCCACCACAATCTTCATACCGCTCAGATCAACAGGAACTGCCTGCACGGAATGATTGATATACTCCTCACGCGCATCCGTACGATACTTGATCTTCCCCACACTCGGTCCTGTCGGAAACTGAACATCCTTCATGCCGCTGTTGATCAGCTCCTCAATCTCATCTTCCAGTGAATCCGGCAGTTTAAACCCATTTCCGTCAAAGAACTTAATCCCATTAAACTCTACCGGATTGTGTGAAGCTGAGATCACAACGCCGGCATCGACTCTATACTTTTTGGTCAGATAGGCAATCGCCGGTGTGGGGATCACCCCTACATACACTACATTTGCCCCGACAGAGCAGGCCCCTGCCATCAGCGCATTTGCCAGCATATCACCCGAAATACGTGTGTCACACCCCACCATGATCGTCGGCTTATGCGCGTTCTCCTTGGATAACACATATGCACCTGCCTGCCCTAACTGCATTGCAAGAAGCGGCGTCAACTCGTCATTTGCCACGCCACGAACTCCATCTGTTCCAAATAATCTAGCCATTTTCCCAATCCTCCAAAACATATTTATTGATTATCATTGTCAGTGTTATCATCAGCCTCCACCGCTTCCAGCACCACTGTCATCAGATATGGCTGCGCTAACCTCACGTTGTCTGGCAGATTGAAGATGATCTCACCCTGATAGACTCCCGCGACCCATTCCGTAAGCCCGGTTTTCTCGAGAAGCGCATCCATATCGACCACACCAACCACATTCACGGCGTTCACACTTTCCACCGCTGACTTAATTCCTGAGATACGAATCGTATAATAATTCTGCCCATCCACTTCATGCAATGTCAGTTTCAGGTTCTCCGGTTTATTTGATGCTGCAAAGTTTCTTGCCGGTATCTCAAGATCTTTTGTCACAAGCTGTTCGATTCCGACCGTAACATTCACATTCCCGCCAAAACTACTGTCCGCAAACTGTACTCCTGACGGAAGATACTTCTTGACATTGATGATCGTGGTCATATTCTCCGTTCTGCCTTCTACACTGAGTGCCGGATCAGATATGGTGATCCTGGACACGCCGTCCAGAATGCTGCTCCTGCCTGCGATCGTCACTGTCTCAGGCATACTCACCGGCTCGCCGTTCACCACATAGCCAGTCGCCGGCTCATCCGGAACAACAAAACTCAATGGAACGATCTTTGTCGCCAGAATTGTCACCGTTACATTGACTGTTGATATATTCTTCTTGATAGAACTGTTCTTGATCTCATTATTCGCCGCATCATAGAGTTTCAATTCAACACTCGTGTCAATATCAGAAGAATACCCATCAATATTTGCCACCGCATCAATATGATCAATCTGGTCAATCAGTGACTCTGGTCCCGAAACCCTGACAACATTCTGGCTTGGTTTTACACCTCCAACCACATAGCCAGCCGCTGGCTCACCGGACGTAGACACATTGATCGGTATTTGCTTTTGTGCAATATTCTCAATTGACAATTTCACGCTGTCAATATTTGTCCTGAAATCGAGTTCTGAATTACTGCGCGTGCTTGACACCCTGATTCCCACAGTGTTCATAAAGGTAAGCTCTGCCATGTCTGCAATCGCTCTGATGTCCTCCTTTGAAATATAGGAAAGCACTGATCTTTTCCCTTTCACAGTGACATTGACCATATCCGTCCCATCCAGCACATCATAGACCTTTCCCTCATTCGTCACCAGATCCGCGTTGATGATATCCACCGGGACATTATAGAAACGCTGCTCCTCTACCGGATCATTGATGTTATCTACAACGACCCACAGACCGCAGGAAACAATCACTGCCAGAATCTTCAGTCCGAAATTGTTTGTGACCATTCTTACTGCTTTCTTCAATATACTATCTTTCATCCTTAGCCCTACCTTTCCAGAGCCTGCGCTTCTTCGTATCCTCCGTTTCCTTATTTTGAATCATACTGATCTTTTCCCTCAATTCGTTTGCGTCAAGGTTACGGTACAGCTGTCCCTCATACGTAACACTGACATGTCCCGTCTCCTCAGACACAATAATCGTGAGGGCATCTGTCACTTCTGATATCCCCACACCAGCACGATGCCGCGTTCCCAACTCTTTGCTGATTCCCATATTGTCAGATAACGGCAGATAGCAGGTCGCCGATACTACCCTGTTTCCGCGTATGATCACAGCGCCGTCATGAAGCGGCGTATTATGTTCAAAGATATTGATCAGCAGCTGGCTGGAAATCAGTCCATCCACCTCAATACCTGTTCTCTCGTATTCTGTGAGCAGTACATTCTGCTCGATCACCATGAGTGCCCCCGTCTTCACTTTGCCCATCTCAAAACTTGCCTTCACCAGATCATTCACCGTCTTGTCTGAAAAACGTTCATCTGTCGGCCTTTCAAATGTGAGCAGATTCGTGACAAAACTTTTCCGCCCAAGCTCCTCCAGTGCATGGCGGAGCTCCGGCTGGAGGATGACAATGATTGCCGTAACTGCTATACTTAGCACATGCTCCACAATCCATATGATCGTGTGCATCTTGAAGATCAGCGCCAGTAGAATAAATGCTATGATTATGATGATTCCCTTCATCAGAAGCCACACTTTGGTGTGTTTCATCCATGCCATAATTTGATACAATAAAAAGGATATAATGATAACTTCCACTATATCCTGCCATCTGATGTTAAAACTGCGAAATGACATAATCTCTAAATATGAACTAAGACGTTCAAGAATCATATCCATTTGATCCATCCTTCTTATCTATCCCTCTTCTGCTCCCTGACTGCTTTTTCTGGTACCCGGATTGTCTTTACCCGTTTTTGTGGCGCTGCCACTGTATTCTTTGGAACAGCTTTCACATAATAATAATATTCATCGTCCTCAAACTGCACATACTCTGTGCGCGAATAATCCACATTGAATACAAAAAATTCCAGTACCTTTGCCAGCGCCACAGATACCACGCTCCCGACGATCAGACCGATAATCGAGAGATTGGTATTGTATATTAAATCTCCAAATAACATGATCAGCACATCCAGAAGCGCCCCTGTCACCATGGCAATTGTCCATGCATAATCGACGCTGAGTCTTCTGACAAAGTACACCACGACCACTGTCGCCACAAAAGCTACAAGCGTCACATACATTGCTTTATTTCCCAGGATTCCATCAATGACATACCGAAATTTTTCCAAAGCGCCGTCGTCTTCAAACGTATTGAGCATCGACGCGCTGCCTGTCATATAACTTACTGAGTAATAAATCACTGCACCGCCTGCCACGGATACCGCCGACGCCGGCGTTCCCACCAGCCCCATTGTAAGCGGCATCACATAAGGTATCTTTAAGATAAAGCAAAGCGGTGTAAGCAATACAGCGACCGTATCCTTTGATGCAAATCGAAAATAAAGGATAAACAAGAGCAAAAATACAACCAGGGCTACAAGTGCGCATTCCATTGAAAATTTGTACAGATGGCCAAGTGTTACTGCCGCCGCCACCAACACAATAAAATTCATCGGCAAAAATGAACACATCAGTGAAAGTACAAACACTACTGTGAATTTTTTCAGTTCGCTCATGTAGCCAATACTGCTGTTGATCATAACTAACGTCACTAATGCCAGCAAAAACTTAAAAACCGGTGTGAGGTATATCTCATATTTGCTGTAAAATTTTTTTAACTGTTCCCTAAAGACCAAAAGGTTTGTCATAATTTTTTCGTCTCCCTGTCATACATATAAGCAAGTTTTTTGAGATTATTGTAATAGAGTTTCAGGCTCTTCCTTGCCTTTATATACCGATATGTGTACACCCCATATGAGATCAATGCATATACCGCTGTAAAGATCAGATAATATAAAATCACTGACTTTGCAAATCCAAGCAGATCCATCTTGTATATGTTCGCCATAAAATTCTCAAAATCATACAGAATGAACATTGCAAATATGATAACATACGCAATTGTTGCACCGATGATGGATTTAATGACCTGCAAGCCGATATAATCGCCCCGAAAATAATTTCCGATCGCAACATTTTTTCTTCCCTCATCAGCCTCATAACATGCCATTTTGGTCATTAATCTAATTCTCTCTTCATTTAACATAACTCTTTTCCTTAAACAATTCTGTCTATACCATAACAGCCGCAGAACTACTGCCTGTCAAGGAAACGCATCTTATTTCCCGTTGACTGCGGCTTTTTCGGCTCTACCAGCACTGCCTTGGGCTTCTCGATCGCGCTGGACAGATTATTCGTCATTTCCCGCTTACACTTCTCACAGTACTTCCCTGATCGGATCGTAGCGCCACAGTTCTCACAGGGAATTTTTACCGGGGAATCCTCCGTAAACTCAAGGCGTTCCTCGCGGATCCACTGCTGGATCTGTCCTATTTCAACCTCGCACGCCTCGGCTATTTCCTTGATACCTGCCAGTCGGTTCTCACGGATAAACTTCTTTACTGCCTGAAACTTTTCCTCAAGCTTATCCTTGCATGCCGGACAGATTGGCATCCCTGAAATGTAATTAAACAGTTTCCCACATTTTCTACAATTTCTTACATTCATTTGAAATCCCTCCATGAATCATTTTATTCCTACATCCCTTCTCCGATGCAGAGTGCTATGAAATAAACTACGTTCACGCCACGCCGTTTCAGTTCCACGGCAACGGCATCCAATGTACTCCCTGTCGTATAAATATCATCGACCAGGATAACTTTATTTAATTTTACAACATTTGTGCTAATATGGAAAGCCTTTTTCAAATTATTTTGTCTTTCCTGTATTGTAAGTTCTTTTTGCGGCACCGTTTTTTTGATTCTCCGCACCAGTTTCTCATGCATTGCGATCCCTGTAATCCTTGACAGCTCCGCCGCAATGAGTTCCGCCTGGTTATATCCCCTGCTTCTTCTTCTCGACACATGCACCGGAACCGGAATGATCGCATCCGCGTCCATCGTACAGATCTCATCAGAGAGTTTCTCGCGGATATCCTCCGCGTAAAACTTCGCATACTCACATCGTCTGCCATATTTAAAACGGTAAATACTCTTTCTCATACTCTGATAATCATAAAGCGCATAGCCATAATCAAATGCATGTTTTCTCTGCATACAATCATGGCAGAATTCCACGTTCTCTCCCATGAGCTGCTTTCCGCACCGCCTGCACCGCGGCTCCCTGATATACTGCGGTTTGATCCTGCATCGGCTGCAGATCAGTTTGTCTCCCATTGGAACGATCTCATCGCATACAGGGCACCGCCGCGGAAATACCAGATCGGCCAGCGCTTCCTTTATCCTAAATCCTGTTTCATAATCTCGCATATTCTTTCCTTTAAACCAGTATACCGCTTCTGCTCATTTTCATTTGCGATCATCTGATTGACCGTCTCCCTGCTCCCCAGTATTGTCACACAGTTTTTTGCACGTGTGACTCCTGTGTAAAGGAGATTTCTGTTAAACAACATCCGCGGTCCCGCAAGCAGTGGCAGGATCACCGCAGGATACTCACTGCCCTGCGATTTGTGTATCGTGATCGCATAGGCAAGTTCAATCTCGTCAAGTCCGGTGATCGGATAGGTCACTCTCCGCAGATCATCATACTCCACAACGACCGTCTTCGCCGTCTCATTGATTTCTCTGATGATCCCGACATCCCCATTAAAGATCCCCTGTCCGCTGTCCACTGCGATGCCATATTTGCTGACGATCTCCCATTCAAGCTGATAATTGTTCTTAATCTGCATCACCTTGTCCCCTATGCGAAACACACCGTCGCCATGCACCAGTTCCATTTTCTCAGGCGATGGCGGATTCAGATACTGCTGCAAGATATGATTCAATGTCTCCACGCCAAGCGATCCCTTACGCATTGGCGTAAGCACCTGGATATCATAGATTCCGGACTTGACATACCGGGGAAGTTTCTCTGTGATCAATACGATCATATGCTTATAGATCACATTGACATTATCCCGCTCCAGGAAGAAGAAGTCCTTGCTCTTGTTATCCAGCCTGATTGGCTTTCCTTCATTAATACAATGTGCATTGACCACAATATCACTCTCGCCTGCCTGCCGAAATATTTTCGACAATACAATCGTAGCGATACATCCGCTTTCCATCAGATCTTTCAATACCTGGCCCGGTCCGACGGATGGAAGCTGGTTTCTGTCACCAACCATCACAAGTCTGGTACCTGGCGCAATCGCCTTTAACAGGGACTGGAACAGATGAATATCCACCATTGACATCTCATCGATGATAACGACATCTGCCTCGAGCGGATTTAATTCATTCTTCTCAAAATGTGGAGATGACTGCCTGTCATCCGACAGATTGCCGCCCGGCTCCAGAAGCCGATGAATGGTCTTTGCCTCAAATCCAGTTGCCTCCGTCATGCGCTTGGCGGCTCTTCCAGTCGGCGCCGCCAGAAAAATATCCATGCCCTCCTGCTCAAAATAACGAATGATCATATTGATCGTCGTGGTTTTCCCTGTTCCAGGACCGCCGGAAAGAATGAAAATACCATTTTGCACTGCTTCTGTCACAGCCCTGCGCTGAAGGGTATCCAACTCCATATGGCTGATCTCCTCCAGATTTCTGATCTTTTTTTCCAGCCGGTCCAACTCCACCTTGGTAAAACGCTCCGCCCCGTCAAATGCCTGCTGAAGTTCATAGAGCATTCTGGCACAATTCAGTTCCGCATAGTAGAAGGCCATACCGTAGATACATTTTATCTTCTGATGGTCTTCCAGTTCTTTTTCCCTGATCACAAGCTTCTTATCAATCGCAAGATTGGTAATTTGCGGTTCGATCTGCTCCGGCCTCAATCCCAGCATGTCTGCAGCCTTTTCCAGCAAAAGTTCCTCTGGCAGAAAAACATGCCCCTCTGCCCCAGCCTGCAGTAATGTATACAAAATTCCACTCCTGATCCTATAATCCGAGTCTGTATGTATCCCAATGCGCGTTGCAATCTCATCCGCAATGCGAAATCCAATACCAGACACATCTTCGGCCAGCTTATATGGATTTTCCTGCATAATTTTATATAGTCCCATACCATACTGCTTGTAAATCTTGATCGCCAGGGTATTGGAAATCCCATATTTCTGCAGGAAGAGCATCGCATCCCTTGCATCCTTTTTCTCCTCGACCTGCTCCGCGATCTCCCTTGCTTTTCGCTCGCTGATCCCCTTGATCTCCGCAAGTCTGTGCGGCTCCTCCTCGATGATCCGAAACGTATCATCCCCAAAGTGTCGCACAATGCGGGCTGCGAGTGCCGCACCAACTCCCTTGATCGCACCCGAACCAAGATATCGTTCCACAGCAACCCGGTCTTCAGGAGCAATCACTTCAAAATGGTCCACCTTGAACTGTTTCCCGTAAACTGCGTGATCTACATAAGTCCCTTCTGCCGCAATGCTTTCCCCCTCATCGAGATTGGTAAAAATTCCCGTACAGGTGATCTCCATATTGTCCACCTTGAGGTTGATTACCCCGTAACCGTTCTCAGCATTTTTGAAAATAATATGCTCGACAAAACCTTTGAGTTTCTCCAAGATACCTGCTCCTCCATCAACGTATATAAATTCCTTATCGATAAAAAACCGACCTGTTCTTTCAAACAAGGTCGGCTGTTTTCAATCCTCTGAAAGTTGCTCTGGCTGCACTACTCCAATGCCATAATTACGTTTCATCTGCTCATACAAGATATTTGCCAGTCCCAGTCCATCACCATCCGTCACATTGTCACACAGTTCCTGAACTGCAAAGTCCTTAAAATAATCTACCATCTTTGTCGCATATCCGTCTTCTTTGTCGTCTGAGAAGACTTTTGTCGTCTCCATCATCGCATTAAAGACCTGTTCCACAAAATAGGATTCAAACTCTTTACACGCCTCTTTGAGCTCATCTTCGTCTGTCGCTGCACTGCCGTTTGCCAGTTTGTTCTGCAGGGTCTCCGCCTTATTATTCGAAGCCTGACTTGTCATATAATCCGCATATGCGGAACTCATCCCACCGATCTCCATACTTCACTGCCTCCTATTAGCGTTTTAACTGATTGGCCTGTTGAAGCATCTCATCCGAAGTAGTGATCACTTTGGAATTCATTTCATAAGCCCTCTGTGCCACAATCAGATTGACCATCTCATCAGCAATCTGCACATTAGATCCCTCCAGGTATCCCTGAATTATTTTTGTCTTGGGCAGATTATCATTGTCAGCCTCATTCATTGCCTCACCACTCGCTGAGGTCTCCGAGAACAAACTGTCGCCTTCCTTATTCAGACCTGCCGGATTATTGAACTGCCAGAGACCAATCTGAACATCCAGACTCTCCGGGATTCCTCTTTCGTTCGGATAATAGAGCATTCCATCTTTCTGGCCGACTGTAATCTTGCTGGTCACAATATCATCGTCCTCAAGAATGATCGGCTCGCCCTCGGAGTTCAATACTGGAAGTCCATCTGACGTCTCCAGAGTAATGCCTTCTGGTCCGACAGCAAACACAAAATTACCATTCCGTGTATAGTATGTATTTCCGTCCGCGCCCCGCACTCCAAAGAAACCGCGCCCGTTCAGTGCAAAATTGGATTCGCCCGGTGTCTCTAACAGATTTCCATCCGTAAAAACAGATGTAATAGAAGAATTTCTGACACCCAGACCTACCTCTGCACCGATTGGTTTGTTCTCGCCGTTTGCAGTCGTGGTTCTTGTCTGTATCGTTTGATATAGCAATGATTTAAACTCCATAACCTCTGACTTAAAACCTGTCGTGTTTACATTTGCGAGATTATTGGCAATATTATCTACGTTTAACTGCTGCGCGATCATACCTGTCGCGCCTGTCCATAATGACCGTACCATTTATCTTCCCTCCTGTGATCAATCATCCTATGATGTCTTATACTTTACTTAATGACATTGTTTTTTCAAGCGTATCATCAAAAGTAGTCAGCATCTTCTGGTTTGACTCATACTGCCTCGAAATTGTTATCATATTTACCATTTCCTTGACAACATTTGCATTTGACATCTCGAGATATCCCTGATGAACCTCAGGATCCTCCGCGTCTATTTCTACTGCACCTTCCTTGGCATCCCACATCGTCTCACCGTAATGTGTCAGATAATTGGTATCTTCAAAATCCGATATTTTGAGGCTCGCCACAAGTCTGTCATCCTGGTAAATGTCCCCATTTCTGTCAAACACTGTGCTGCCTGCTGTTGTCGAGAGCTGGATCCTGCCATTCTCACCCAGAACATAATCGCCATCCTTCGTTACCAGATAACCGTCCTTTGTAATGGTAAACCCACCGTCTCTTGTATATTTTGTAGAGGTCTCTCCAGATTTGCTGGTAAATTCAATATTGAAAAAGCCTTTTCCGCCAAGTGCAATATCATACGTATTCCCCGTATCCCTGAGTGAACCCTGTGAAAAATCTGTGTATGTCTCCCCAATCTTTACACCCAAACTCATATTTCCAAGACGTTTCGGTGTGTTTGGCCGCTCTGTCCAGTCCTTGATCTTCACTGCCATCACCTCTGCATAGGCCTGACTTGTAGAACCTTCTTTCTTAAACCCTGTCGTATCTGCGTTTGCCAGATTGTTCGACATGATATCCATTCTGTACTGTTCATTCAACATACCAGTGTATGAAGTATATAGACCTCTAAGCATAAACTCCTCCTAATCAATTACTTGCTTCGACATAATATCCGTTCTGCACTGTCAGGAGAAACTCTGTCGATCACTCGTCCCTGCCGCCCGCCAGAAACTCCACATACTTGCCCGTGCCTATGGCAACTGCTGTCATGGGATCCTCCGCAGTCATCGTATTGATGCCTGTCCGCGACTCGATCAGATCCTCCAGCCCGCAGAGCAGGCTGCCTCCTCCAGTGAGAACAATCCCCCTGTCAGCGATATCCGCCGCCAGTTCCGGCGGAGTTTTCTCCAGCACGCTGTGAATCGTGTCAATGATCTGAGAGGTTGTCTCGCGAAGCGCCTCCTCCGTCTCCTCTGAGGAAACTCTGATCGTCTTCGGAAGACCTGTGACAAGATTCCGCCCTCTCACATCCAGGTAATCAACCTCTGGTCTCTTAAATGCCGAACCAATTTTAATTTTAATGTCCTCTGCCGTTCTCTCACCAATCAAAAGATTGTGTTTTTTTCTCATATATCTGACAATGGCTTCGTCGAAGTCATCGCCTGCGACCTTAATTGACGCACTGACCACCGTACCGCCAAGCGAAATTACTGCGATATCAGAAGTACCGCCTCCGATATCCACAATCATATTCCCACACGGCTTCGAGATATCAATGCCTGCACCGATTGCTGCAGCGATCGGTTCCTCGATGATCTTGACATCCCTTGCGCCCGCCTGGTACGTAGCATCCTCAACCGCCTTCTTCTCCACCTCTGTGACGCCGCTCGGCACGCAGACGGCGATGATCGGCTTTCGGAACGTCTTCCTGCCCAGCGCTTTCTGGATAAAGTGCTTCATCATCTGCTCTGTCACTTTATAATCAGAAATAACACCCTGTCGGAGTGGTCTGACTGCCACGATATTTCCCGGCGTTCTGCCGAGCATTAGTCTGGCGTCCTCTCCGATCGCTTTTATTTTCTGTGTATCCCTGTCAAAAGCAACAACAGAAGGCTCTTTCAGCACAACGCCTTTCCCTCTGATGTAAACTAATATACTCGCGGTTCCAAGATCGATTCCAATATCTGTGTATTGCATGGCTGTATGCCCCTTTCTTTGATTCAAATTTGTCCAAATTGGTAAAATCAAGTCCTTTATCATTAGCCTTGTGGCGTAATCTTCTGATCACTTAGTATTCCCATTACGGTTATATCTATGAAGATATACTGTAACTTAGCCATTATAACCTAATTTAACCATTTTTCAAAGGGTTTTCATACTTTTTTTACAATAAAAAATTTTGTAACCTGAAATCGTGCCGCAAAATCGGTTTACAATAACTATATCGGTCGTTTTTTCACAATACTTTAGTTATTTTCAAAATATTATGTAAATTCATTATATTATCTGACAATTGTTTTGTAAAGAGTTTTATCCAAAAAAACTGCCACAAATCAATATCAATTTGTGGCAGTCTGTAAAACACAATATTATAAGAAGCAAGGACAGCTTCTTATAATCAGATGCACGGCGCAAAGGGCGCGCCTTTTATCAGAAGTAAAGGGCACTTCTGATAAGTTATATTATGATTCCGGATCGGAAAACAGGCTTGCTGATGACTGCGATGCCATCGTACACCTTCCGTCAAACGCAGCTCCCTCGTCGATCACAAGCGAACCCGCCGTGATATTTCCGGCAATCTTGCCCGTGGACAACAGCTCCAGTTTTCCCTGAACAACGATATCTCCATCCACTCTTCCTGAGATAATAACACTCTGTGCTGTAATGTTTCCCTTCACCTGACCATCCGCACTGAGAATCAGTTTCTTCTCACAGGTACAGTTTCCGTTGATCACGCCATCGATCCGAAGCGTTTCTGCCGAAGTCAGATCGCCATCAAAAGTGGTCTCCTTTCCAATCAGTGTATTGACCTTCTCCCGTCCTTCATCCCCATATGCAGAATTTTTGCTTTTTCCCAACATGATATCCTCCTGTTTTATATTACTCTTTATCCTTTGGCTTCCAATACAAGCAGCGGATCGATCACCTGCTCCCCATATATAACCTGATAGTCGAACTGTGTATCATTTCCATTAATAACAATCAGTGTATCCCGGCTCTGGACCTGCTGTCCTGCTGTCACCTGCACATTTGCCTCCTGCTGGCACATATAACGCGATTTGTAGCCATTCCCGTGATCGACTTCAATAATAATCGGATATGTATCATCAGAATCGACAGAAGTGACAGTCCCGTCTCCCGCTGCGGTAATACAGTCCTCCTGTTGTGCACTGATTGAAATATATGGATGTTCCTCCGAATACGACTCCTTCAGCAGCCCCCCTGCGGTACAGGGATACTGGCTCGGAATCGTCGTATCCTTAGCTGTCTCCTCCTTTGTGCTTTCTTCTGTTTCCGCCATCTGCGCCCGCATGCTCTCAGCCTGTTTGTACAACTCATTTTCTTCTGTGAGAGCAACATTTTGTGCATTTAAAGTCTCCTTTTCACTTTCTAGCTGTTTCACTTGCTGTTCACTCGATGTCAGCTTCCTGCGAAGCTCAGACTCGCTCCTGTAATGCACACTGGAACGATAGATCGTCCATACAAACGTGACGCAGATCAGCAACATCAGCACAATAATCAGCCGCAGAGTCTTAAGTGAGAGAAAAAAATGCCTGGTATCTTTTCCAGTGTTGGAGACAAGGAGAAGTGAAAAAGATTCCTTACGCTTATGTTTTTGCTGTTTCATAACAATCTCCATTCTGCAGTAATCATGACTTTCCTGAACTATTACAACTATGTTACAATTCTATCACAAATTAGCAAAATGTCAAACCTAAGACACTGAATTTCGGAAATCTTTTATTCAGCAGCTGCTTAAATTGATCCGCCGTCCTCCCAGTTCACTCATCATTGCCTCCCGCATAAATAGTTCTGTTTGTTGTATCTTTCATTCTTTTCCCTCTATTCAAAAAACTCCCTGTTCTGTCCAAACAGGAAGCTTTTCTATACCTTGCTATAAATTTTTAAACTGCTGCACCTCCATTTTCAGTTCGTCCGAGATCTTTTTGTTATTCTCCGCCAGTCCTCTGATACCTGCCAGCAGTTCCACAAGCTGTGAAGTATTGTCTGCAACAATGGTAACGCCTTGCGCATTCTCGTCCACTGCTGTATTGATACCGTCGATCCCCTCTGTCATCTGCGAGATCGTTGCCTCCAATTCCTTAGAGCTGTCATTGAATCCGCCCAGCATATTATCCATACTGTCCGCATCATCATGATATTCGTTCGCGATCCCTACAAACTTGTCATAGTCAACAAGCACTGTCGAATCAATAAAATTCAACATCTCGTTGGCATTCTTTGCCAGCTCGCCTACCGCCTGCGTCACTGCCACACTGATATTCTGGATATTATTTGCGGTATCACGGCTGTTATCTGCCAGCACACGGATCTCATCTGCAACAACGGCAAACCCTTTTCCTGCTTCGCCTGCACGCGCCGCTTCAATTGAGGCATTCAATGCCAATAGATTCGTCTGGCTGGAAATACTCAAGATCTCGCTTGTCAGACTATTGATCTTCTCCACACTGCGGCTGTTCTCGATTGCCGCCTCCAAAAGCTCCCTGTTAGAGTTCATCATTTCAATCGTATTGTTCTTGCTGTCCACTGCCTCAGAGCGGAAATTCTGTGCCTTCGTCCTGATGCCGCTGACATTTATGCTTCCATCCTCCGCCTTGCCACGCATGTCTTTCGCAAGTCCCAGGACATTCTGCGACCCTTGCGTGATCTGGTCAAGTGTTGCCGAGATTTCCTCCATGCTCGCTGACATCTGTTCCATAGTCGCTGACACATCTCCGGCACTTGACTCGGACTTTTTGATATTCGTATTGATGTCCTCAACGTGCTCATCCATATCAATAGAACTGGTCTGAATCTTCTTCATAATCGATTGGAGCTGATCAATAAAATTATTCACTCCGTTTACCAGCTGCCCAACCTCGTCATGTGATCTCACCTGCATTCTCTGTGTCAGGTCACCGCTGCCATTTTGAATATCAGTGATCAGTTTATTCAATTGAACTGCGGCATCCTTTGCTGGCTTTACGATCGTCAGGCTGACAATAAGGATCGTCAACACTGCCACTGCAACAAAAATCACACCAATCACAACAGAGATCGTGTACAGAGCCGTCGCCGCCTGTATACGTTGATCCACTAATGTCTCAGCCGAAAGATTCAACGTGTCTGCAAACGCTGTCTGCTTCTCTTGCATCGTCGTGACAATCTCGCGCATCTGAGCATTCATAGCCGCAGCACCCGCCTTATCCCCCGCCTTGTAAAGGTCAGCGATCTGCGTAATCGTTTCCCTGAGCGGCTCATACTGGTTCTTATATTCCTGCAATAACTGTGTCAATTCCGAATTATCCGCCCCCGCACACAACTCCTCCATCGTTGCAAAGGCCGCATCGATCGCTTCTAATACAGAAGGGACATTGCCTGCGATCCCTGACGCCGTCTGCTCATCCGGCGTCAGCACAATCAAATTCCCATAGAGTCTGCTCTCCGTCACATTCCTCGTGACCACCTCATTCTGCACAAGCAGCTGCATATAGGTATCTGAGATCAATTGAACTGCCTTTCTGGCATCCAGTATTCCCCTTGAAGAAAAAAACGCATTCACCAGAAAAATAACCAGCAAAACTGCGAGCATCGAATATACTTTGGTACTAATATGCTTTCTCAATTTAAATCATCCTTTCTTATGTGTATTCACTTCTGCAATATAGCTGTTTCCTTTCATAAGCCGCATCAAGCCACTCATTTTCGCACAGCTTTCACGCAATATTGTACCATACCGTAACCCGAATTTACAGTTTTTTTATATAATTGTTTGTGTATTTTTACTTTTTTTATTCACTGTTTTTCCCTTTTGCCCGTTCCAGCATTTTCTTTACATAAATTCCTGTGTAAGAATTGGGACACTTTGCGATGTGCTCCGGTGTACCCTCGGCGATCACCGTACCGCCGCCGTCTCCGCCCTCTGGTCCGATGTCTATGATGTAGTCCGCTGTCTTGATCACATCAAGATTATGCTCGATCACGATCACTGTGTTGCCGCCCTCCGCAAGCCGCTGCAGAATCTCAACCAGCTTGTGCACATCCGCAAAGTGAAGCCCTGTCGTCGGCTCGTCTAATATATAGATTGTCTTGCCCGTACTTCTACGGCTTAATTCCGTCGCAAGCTTGATGCGCTGTGCTTCGCCGCCCGAGAGCGTTGTCGAAGGCTGCCCCAGCTTAATATAGGAGAGCCCTACATCATACAACGTCTCAATCTTTCTTTTAATAGAAGGAACCGGATCAAAAAATGTCATCGCCTCCTCTACCGTCATATCCAGCACATCGTAGATGCTCTTTCCTTTATATTTCACGTCAAGTGTCTCTCTATTATAACGTTTTCCCTGACAAACCTCACAAGGCACATACACGTCCGGCAGAAAATGCATCTCAATCTTAATAATGCCATCGCCGCCGCAAGCCTCGCACCGTCCGCCTTTTACATTAAAACTAAAGCGCCCCTTGCTGTATCCTTTTGCCTTCGCGTCGACAGTTGAGGCAAACAGATCCCTGATCTGGTCAAACACGCCTGTATAGGTAGCGGGATTGGACCGCGGTGTCCTGCCGATCGGCGACTGATCGATAGCGATCACCTTGTCAAGCTGTTCCACCCCTTCTATTTTCTTGAACTTGCCCGGTATCGTGCGCGCTCTGTTCAGTTTCTTTGCCAGATACTTGTATAAAATCTCATTTACCAGGGACGATTTGCCGGAACCTGACACACCTGTCACACAGGTAAAGACACCGAGCGGAAACTTGACATCGATATTTTTGAGATTGTTCTCCGCTGCCCCTTTGACCGTAAGCCATCCAGCCGGCTTTCTCCTGCTCCCTGGCACTGGAATCTGTATCTTTCCGCTCAGATATTGTCCCGTAATGGATTCCGGCACCTGCATGATCTCCTGCGCTGTTCCCTGCGCGATCACCTCTCCTCCGTGCTCTCCGGCGCCAGGACCGATATCAACGATATGATCCGCCGCCAGCATGGTATCCTCATCGTGCTCCACAACGAGAAGCGTATTGCCAAGTTCCTGGAGATTGCGCAGAGCCGCCAGCAGCTTATCATTGTCGCGCTGGTGCAATCCTATGCTCGGCTCGTCCAGAATATAGCACACACCCACCAGCCCGGAACCGATCTGCGTTGCCAGCCTGATACGCTGTGCCTCACCGCCGGACAAAGTAGCTGTCGCTCTTGACAGACACAGATATTCCAACCCAACGCTTGCAAGAAAACCGACGCGCGCGCGAATCTCTTTCAGGATCCGTCTGCCAATCAACTGTTGCTGTTGTGTCAGCTCCATTGTATCCAGAAACTGATAGAGATCTGTGATCGACATGGATGTGATCTCATAAATATTCTTATCACAGACCGTCACAGCCAGAGAGCTTTTCTTAAGCCGCCTGCCGCCGCACTCCTTACAAGGTGTGATACGCATAAACGTCTCATACTCCTGCTTGATGCTTTCCGATGCAGTCTCTTTGTATCTTCGTTCTACGTTTTTGAGCAATCCCTCAAACGCCACCGGATAAGTGCCCTCTCCGCGCTGTCCCTTGTAATGTACAAGGACTTCCTTTCCTTTTGTCCCATTGATGAGCATATCCTTTACAGGATCCGTTAGTTCCTCAAACGGCGTATCAAGAGAAAAATGGTACTCCTTACACAATGCCTGCAGGATCGCATTCGTAAAGCTTCCCTTGTCCGCACACGACTGCCATCCCATGACAGTGATTGCTCCCTCATTGATACTGAGGCTCTTGTCCGGTATGATCAGATCAATGTCAAACTCCATCTTATAGCCAAGGCCAAAACACTCCGGACAAGCGCCAAACGGATTGTTGAACGAAAAACTTCTCGGCTCCACCTCATCAATACTGACATTGCAGTCCGGACACGCAAAGCTGTCAGAAAAGTTCATCATATCGCCACCGATCACATCAACCATCAACAGCCCGTCAGAGAGCGCCATGACATTCTCGATCGAATCCGTCAGCCTGCGCTCAACGCCCTCTTTGACCGCAATCCTGTCCACAATGATCTCAATATTGTGCTTGATATTTTTCTCAAGTTTAATCTCCTCGGTCAGATCATACAGATTTCCGTCAATGCGCACGCGCACATAACCGCTCTTTTTCGCGCGGTCAAGCACTTTGGCGTGCTCACCCTTCCTGCCGCGCACTACCGGCGCAAGAAGCTGGATCTTTGTGCCCTGCGGCAGCTCCATAATCTGATCGACCATCTGGTCGACCGTCTGGCGCCTGATCTCCCTGCCGCAATTCGGACAGTGCGGGATCCCAATCCGCGCATACAACAGCCTGAAATAGTCATAGATTTCCGTCACAGTACCAACGGTCGAACGCGGATTTCGATTGGTGGACTTCTGATCAATCGAAATTGCAGGTGACAAACCTTCTATGCGCTCCACATTCGGCTTTTCCATCTGACCCAAAAACTGTCTGGCATACGAAGAAAGCGATTCCATGTACCGCCGCTGCCCCTCCGCGTAGATCGTGTCAAATGCCAGGGAAGATTTACCAGAACCGGACAATCCTGTCAGCACGACAAATTTATTTCTGGGGATGTCCAGATCAATATTTTTCAGATTGTGTTCGTTTGCACCGCGAATCTTGATCACTTCTCCCCTGGGAAGCATCTTCAATTGTTCTCTGTCCATTTTTGTACCATACCTTACCTTTCTCAATCATTATATTACCATCGGACAGCGTGTGTTTCCTTTGCACGCGCACCATCCGCTCTCCGTTTGTATGCATCAAAGTCCGCCTGTGAGCTCCTGCAGCTGCTTTTTGAGCTCCATCATCTTGTCGCGAAGCTCCATCGCGGCCTCAAAGTTGAGGTCTGCAGCCGCCTTGCGCATATTTTTCTCAATCGTCTCGATGAGTTTCTTCAGTTCCTTCTCATTCATCGATTCCGGATCTTTTGCAAACCGCTGCTCTTCCTTTGCCACCGCCTTGGAAATACTGATCAGATCCCTTACAGCCTTCTTGATCGTCTGCGGCGTGATCCCATGCTCTTCATTATATTTCTGCTGGATCGCACGCCTTCTGGCTGTCTCGTCCAGCGTCACCTGCATTGAATCCGTGATCGTGTCAGCATACATGACCACATGGCCTTCTGCATTTCGCGCAGCCCGACCGACCGTCTGGATCAGGGACGTCGCGGAACGCAGAAATCCCTCCTTGTCCGCATCGAGGATCGCTACCAGCGATATCTCCGGAATGTCAAGTCCCTCGCGCAATAGATTAATACCGACAAGCACGTCAAACACGTCAAGGCGCATATCGCGAATAATCTCTGCACGCTCCAAGGTATCAATATCCGAGTGCAGATATTTCACGCGGACGCCCACCTCTGACATATATTTTGTCAGATCCTCAGCCATGCGTTTTGTCAGTGTTGTCACCAGCACCTTATTGTGCTTTGCCGTCTCTGTATTAATTCTTGCGATCAGATCGTCAATCTGCCCCTCCACAGAATGAATTTCAATCTCAGGATCTAACAGGCCTGTCGGCCGGATGATCTGTTCTGCACGCAGCAGCTCATGTTGTTCCTCATAATCGTTTGGCGTCGCCGACACGAAAAGCATCTGGTCGATCTTTTCCTCAAACTCGTCGAAACGCAATGGTCTGTTGTCCAATGCAGACGGAAGACGGAAACCATACTCCACAAGTGTGTTTTTGCGGGAGCGGTCGCCAGCATACATTCCCCTGATCTGCGGAATCGTCATATGGGACTCGTCAATGATAATCAGATAATCCTCCGTAAAGAAATCCATCAGGCAATACGGCGGATCACCCTCCTTCGTTCCATTCAAATGTCTTGAATAATTCTCTATTCCGGAACAAAATCCAGTCTCTCGAAGCATCTCAATATCAAAGTTTGTCCGCTCCGAGATACGCTGTGCCTCCAACAGTTTGTCCTCACTCTTAAAATAGCGCACCCGCTCCTTCATCTCCGCCTCGATGGCATCACACGCCTTGGCGATCCGTTCCGGCGCAACGACATAGTGTGACGCCGGAAAGATCGTGGTGTGCTCCAATGTGGCGTTGACCTTGTTCGTGACCGGATCGACCTCGGCAATACGGTCAATCTCATCGCCGAAAAACTCTACCCGTATCCAGTACTCTCCCCCTTGTGCCGGATGAATGTCAACCACATCGCCATGCACCCGAAAACGCCCCCTGTCAAGCTCCATGTCGTTTCGGTCATACTGCATCTCAATCAGGGCACGGATGACTTCGTCCCTGTCTTTTGTCATGCCCGGTCTTAAAGACAGCATCATTCCTTGATACTCATCAGGACTTCCCAGACCATAGATGCAGGAAACGCTGGCAACGACAACGACATCCCTGCGCTCTGTCAAAGACGCCGTCGCGGACAGCCGCAGCTTGTCAATCTCATCATTTACTGCAGAATCCTTTGCGATATAGGTATCCGATGATGGAATATACGCCTCCGGCTGGTAGTAATCATAGTAAGACACAAAATATTCTACCGCATTTTCCGGGAAAAATTCCTTGAACTCGCCGTACAGCTGTGCAGCAAGCGTTTTATTGTGCGCGATCACCAAAGTTGGCTTCTGCAGCGCCTGTATGATGTTTGCCATCGTGAAGGTCTTGCCAGAACCTGTCACGCCTAATAAAGTCTGGAACTGGTTGCCTTCCTGAAAGCCCTTCACAAGCTCCGCGATCGCCTCAGGCTGGTCGCCTGTAGGCTGGTATTCACTGTGCAGTTTAAACAACATAGGACAAAAATCACCTCCAAAATTCAATACCCAAAAAGTACTTATGATTATAGCACACAGCCTTGGATTTGTACAGAGAAAAGAAGATATTTTCGGAACTTTTGTTTGCGTGGATTTTATTTTGCTCCTTTCCACACAAAAAGGGAAGTATCTCCATCTTTAACGGAAATACTTCCCTCTAGGACTTCTTTAAATTATAAAATTAAGATTACATCATACTTTCTGCAAATATTTCTTTAACTTTTATACTTATATTCTTCAATCACTGCCACCAGTTCCTTACTCTTTTGAATACTTTTTTGCAATTCTGCTTCATTAACCTTATGGGCCAGATCTGGTGTGACTATTTTCAAAGGTTCAAAGCTATATACCAAATTTATGGTCTGCCGGCAGCAGACATCCATCCTTTTGCGTACTGAATCTATCATCTATATTTTTGGAACGGATAAACTTTAGTTTATGACGTTTTATACAATTATAAAATTGAGAAAGAAATAGAAATTTTTTGCTTTTTTCTATTGACATATAGCATAATCTACTATATACTATGTCAGAAAAGTTTATAAAAATTTTATACAAAGGAGAGTTATTATGATTCAACAAAGAAACATCGTGGTGTGCATCCTCTTATCCATCGTTACGTGTGGTATCTATGGACTTTACTGGCTCGCGTGTCTGACCAATGACACTAATGCTGCTGCAGGAACCGAAGGAACATCCGGCGGAATGACAGTCCTTCTTACAATTGTTACCTGCAATATCTACAGCCTGTACTGGGGATACAAGCAGGGCGAGAAGATTGACATTGCAAGACAGAGACAGGGTATGCCCTCTGGCAACAACAACGTACTTTACCTGCTCCTCTGCCTGTTCATCCCTGTTGTTGCATGGGCACTGATGCAGAATGAGCTGAACAATCTTGCAGGTACAAACAACTAATCCCTGCGGGTATGATCAAAAAACGATTGTTTTGTGTCCTCCGCAACGCCATTCTCCTCTTGGTTTTTGGAATCTCGTATGGCTTGTTTGTCCATTATACAGGGATTGGCTTTGTTTGTCCTGTACGTTTCGTGACAGGATGGAAATGTCCCGGATGCGGAGTCACTCATATGTGCACAGCATTGCTGCAGCTGGATTTTGCTGCAGCTTTTGCTGCAAATCCAGTATTGTTATTGGAAACCCCTCTGTTGACAATTATTTTCATTCCGTATGTGATTCGTTATGTTCAGACAGGTTGTTGGCGGTTGCGTTTCTGGCAGAATATTGCACTATGGGTCTGTATTATTTTCTTAGTTCTATATGGAATTGTGAGAAATCTTTTCTCACTTCCCTAATAGAAAAGAAAAAACCTGATGTTTTCATCAGGTTTTATTTTTTTCCATCCTATTCTTTTCAAATCCTTCGAGCAGTCCGCAGACCATCCGGGCATACGCTTCCCCCAGCGGCAGCTCATACTCAACTTTCAGTCTGTTTCTGACCGCTGCCTCATGACTTCCTGTCACAGGATTAAAGCCTTCCTTTTCATACTGCTCTTTCCAGATCCCGATTCCTCTCTTCTGCCACGACGGAAGCTGATCGAAATTGATTCCTCTGGAAAAAAGAAGCTCATTCTTAAAGCTCACTGACTGTCCTTCCAGCTCTTTGGTTGCTTCCCGGACTGTTTTCCCCTCTTTTCTGAGAAGCCAGTAGCAATGTGCGTTCAACGAATTTCTGTGGGCATCCTCCTGCCGCCACAGAAAATAGTCCTGCACCCGCTCCAGCGTAGGCAGAGGCACCATTCTGCAATCAAACGTAGCTGCCCTTCCAAGTTCCAGCGAGAAGGAAGCGCTCGCCTCCGCAGCTAACGTGGAATTGTACTTGCGCACCTTCCTCCCAAACGCGTTTTCTCCCACAGCAAACAACAGCGATATCTCATCGCTCTCTGTAAATCCATATACAATACGAAAACCGCAGTCCATCAATTGTTCTACAGTATGTACCATCATGTCCCGGAACCGCACATCAAATGGCGCCTCAAACTGGCAGATTTCTTTCGTAAGCCTCGTAAAACTCCTGCCGTCCAGCCTTGCCACCATATATGTCTCCGGTAAAAGAATCTGGTCTAACGATTGCTCATATATGCGCATCTTCTGATCCAATTCATCAAAGTTCATTTCTGATTTTCCATCCTTCCCACAATTCGCTAACACGTGTTATTTCTGCCATGTCTCAACCGCTATGCCCGTATCTGTAATCCGCACAAAATACAGTTCATCATATCCCTCCTCGTATGACGGCATTTCCAGTTTCTTCGAAGTCGCTGCGATCGCAGTCGTAGGAACTTTTTCTTTTCCCTCCCTCTGCTCATTGCGGGCGATACACTCCCGAATCCGCGACTGCATAAAATAGCCGACGACTCTGTAGCCGTTTTTCTTTGCTTTCAGGATATACTTTTTCCTGTCCTCCACTGTGGGATTCGTGTTGTCAATGACCATGTCATTTTCTGCCTGAAATGCCTCATCAATCGCGATATTTTCCTTATTCCGCGTGTGAAGCGTATCCAGATTGATCCTGTCATACGCTGATAAATAGTTCTTGCAAAATGTACTCTTTCCACTCCCCTGAATCCCTGTCATGATCGCCATTATTGGCATTCATCCCACCTCCTTACTGTCCGAGAAACAGATCGATTCCATTGGCAATCCCATTGGCGATCTTGTACTGGTATTCGTCCGTGGCCAGCAGCTCATCCTCCGCCGGATTGGTCATATATCCCATCTCCACGATGGTGACTGGAACCTGGCACCAGTTGATCCCGCTCATCGTGTCTGTCTCCCATACATACTCCTTTTTCGCCCCTGTGCTTGCCACCATCTCGTCCAGCACGTAGGTTGACAGGGATTTACTGCTGTTGTACAGATCACTGTTATACGGATTGGATGCAGTCTGACAGATGGTCATCATTCCGTTTGCCTTCGAATTGTTTGAACCGTTTGCGTGGATTCGTATAAACGCGTCTGCATTGTTGTCATTTGCAATCTGCGCCCTTTCGGAATTACTGATATTGACGTCATTGGTCTCCCTGCACATGATCACGTCATATCCGCGGTTTTGCAGTTCTTCCTGCAGCTTGAATGCCACTGCTAAATTTAACTCATACTCTGGCAGCCTGGTGCTTACTCCGACGGTTCCTCCTGAGACCTTTATCTTCGTTTCCGTGGCACCTGGACCTATGGGCTCCTTGGAGGTGTCTGCTTTGGACTGATGACCGGCGTCAATAACGATCAGTTTGCCGTTCTGATCGCCTGTGGCAGGCTGTGTCTCTGATTGCGCCTCTACCAGATTTTCTGGCTGCACTTCCGTTGCATTCTCCGTCTGCATCCCTATTGGGTTTTCTGGCTGCACCTCCGTTGCATTCTCCGTCTGCGTTTCCAGCTGGATCTTGATCTGTGTCTCTGTCTGGAAACTGCTTTCTGTACTTTCCTGTATGCTCAGAGCCGGTGGAATGTTTTCTATTGTTTTCTCAGAAACATTTTTGCTGCCACAACCAACACACATCAATAAAACTGCCATAAAAAGCAGCAGACTGAAACTGATCTTATTCATTCTCATTCATCCCTCATTTCCTTGCTACATATTTCTGCAATCTGCTTTGTGGCTTCTCTGGTATTGTATATAGCAATTTCTTTCTTTGTTCGAGCAACTTTGCAATATTGAAGTATTTTGTCCTCGACATTGCTTTGTGCCACTTGGTCACTCACTTGGTCACTCACTGTTGACCCCAGTTTCATCGTTGCTGTATCATTCAATGGAATAATCGTTTTAAAAATATCTCCTTCTACAAACTGCGGTGTTCCCCCTGAATACAGCTTTGTAAACTTATAAGTATTTCTCATGCCGGAACCCAGTTCATCCGCAAGTCCGATCTCTCTAAATACTTTGGAAATTGCAGGATTTTTAGGAAATGGTTCAAATGTATTCAAATTTAACGTGCCAAATCCATGTGTTCTGTTACTGTTTTCTGCAAAGATCCGTTCTTTCTCAATTACCATTCGGAACACCTGCTTAGCTGTGTTCCAATCGGTATATAAATGTGCAATATCGTTTTACCTTTCAGCTTATATTCTACTGGCGTTAAAAATAAAGGTGGATACATTTTATTGACATTGTTAATTGCCGTTACAAAATCTTTTTTGATTTTCTCTATGCAATGAGGCTCAATGCCAAGTATCTCACCATTATCTTTCACTCCTAAAAACACATGCCCTCCATCCCGGTTAGAAAATGCACAGATACTCTCATAAACATCTTTTGTAATATCCGTCGTGGATTTTTTGAATTCCGTTGTATGACACTCTCCTCTGTCGATAATCGCCAGCAATTCTTTATCATCCAAACATACCCACTCCTCTCCGCTTTATAGCCCTATAATATTGACTCACATATAGCCTTCCTGTGTATCAACCTGTCAAGATAGATAGCCGCATTTGCCTATACATGGCATAGGCAAGTAAAGCAGGCTATCAAGATCATTTGAGATACATTAACTATATAATACATATATATCCTTAAAATATCAATATCTTGAAAATATAACTTTTTCTCAGGCGCTTAGTAATGAAATCCTGCCGCAAATGGCAAAAATCTGATTTTTCCAAATCCATAAAAACTTCTGAATTCTTGCCCTTTTCCTTCTCTTCACTTCCGCATTGCAGATATCATCATCTTCTTTTTGAAAAGGAGACCAGAAAATAAACACTGCATTGTTGTCATTTGCGATCTGAGCCCTTTCGGAATTGCTGATATTTACGTCATTGGTCTCCCTGCACATCATCACGTCATATCCGCGGTTTAGCAGTTCTTCCTGCAACTTGAATGCCACTGCCAAATTGAACTCATACTCTGACAGCCCGGTGCTTACTCCGGATGTTCCTCCGGAAACCTTTATCTTTGTCTCTGGGGCGCCTGGTCCTATGGGCTCCTTGGAAGTATCTGAATGGAATTTCCATTTTGCTATACACGGTCCTGCTTACTGGACAGGCGCAGAAGCCGCTTACGATATTGCGCGTCCCACCGCGGTTTTTCCTCCGTTTTCTGCAGCGTGACAATAAACTCGTTTCCCCATGTGCCCCATGTATGTACGATCTTCATATCGATCAAATTCAAAATCCGCAGGTCATATATCAGCAGCTCAAAGGATGCGGGCGTAAACACATAATGGTGGATGTCAATATATTGTCCTTCACCTGCCTTCCTGATACACTCGAGGGCATACCCGCTGTCATGAATGAAATCAAACTTCTTATCCCTGCGGTTTATGAAATGCTCCATCACTCCCAGGATCGGTTTATTCCATGAAATGCTTCCCTTTCTCCTCACTACATTGATACAATACTCCCCCACACAGCCTGCTGACTGAATACCGGAAGGAGCATAGGCATTATTTAGTATTTCTGCAATACTTGTCGTGCTGCGGTAATGGTCAAAGCAATACCGTTTATCCGGAACGGCGAACCGCAATGTTCCATCCTTTTTTAACAGTCTGGAGCAATCCTGTATAAAACCGCAAAAATTTGTACAATGCTCGATCATATGCGAAGCGATGATGTAATCATAATACTGCTCTTTTTGAATCAACTCATAATAACTACCTCCGCTAAGCGCAAAAGAAACTGTCTGACTATAGCAAAACGATATTTTACTACCGTTTTGCCCCCACGAAAAGTTTTTTATCACAATGCACCATCGCGCCGCTGATCAGAATTGTAATAATCTCTGTCACTGGCGCTGCAAGCCACACACCCGTCATGCCAAAATACGCTGGAAGCAAAAAGATGCAGATCAGCAGAACCACAAGCCCCCTCGACAGGGAAATTACTGCGGATTCCACCGCTTTTCCGATCGATGTAAAATAAAACGAAGTGATTGCATTGATTCCCGAAAAAAAGAAGGAAACCATAAAAATCATCATGCCAGACTGCACCATTTCCCGAATCGTATCACTTTTCACAAACAAACCACTGTACCAGCCAGACAGGATCGCCATGACGCAGAAAACCACTGCACCGATTGCAAATACAAGCTGGTTTGTCTTTTGGCGTATCTTCTTAGCAAGACCACGCTCCTTTGCACCATAGCTGAAACTGATCAGCGGACTCGCCCCCTGCCCAAATCCTACGACAATCATACTGAACACATAGGACACATAGCCCACAATCGTAAACGCTGTGACGCCATTGACGCCGATTCTTCTCATAATCACATAATTGTAGGCAAACATGGCAATCCCTGTTGACATCTCACCGATAAACTCTGAGCTTCCATTGCCCAACGTCCTTTTTAGCACATCTGTCGAGAAAGCAAATCTCCCTAAATGATACACGTTTGCCCTTTTCAGAAAAAAGTACAGAATCAGTCCAAAGGAAAACATCGCGGAAATAAGCGACGCAAATGCAATCCCGGCAACCCCCATGTGAAAAATGACTGCAAATACATAATCCAACGCAATATTAATCACGACACTTACGATGTTGACCTTCATATAATATTGCGGATTCCCCTCTCCTCTGATAAACATGCCAAAGGAAGAATTGACCACCATCACAACAAGTTCCGACAGCAAAATGCCATAATAGGTTTTAAAATACACGCGCACCTGCCCCACAGCACCCAGAATATCCAGCATCGGCTCAAAAAACAGCGCCACCAGCACTCCCGTCAACACAGAAAACACTGTCGTTGTCGCAACCGTCTGGCGGAAAATCTGATTACACTCTGTTATGTTCCCGGCGCCAAATGACATTCCGGCCATTGCAACCCCGCCGACCGATACCATCAAGCCGACGGACAAAAATAAATAAATGACCGGCAATCCCAGGTTGACTGCTGCAATTCCATCCTCACCGACATAATTTCCAATAAAGAAACCGTCCACAACTGTGATCATTGAAGTCAGAACCATTGCAATGATGGCAGGAATGGAAAACTGCAATACCATTCCTGTTGTTTTTTGTCTGATTTTTTCCAAATCCATAAAAATATCCTCCTATATGAAATACATTCCCAAAAGCATTGCTCCGCTTTTGGTATGTTCCATTATAGGAGGAGTATTAAATATAAACTTCTGAATTCTTGCTCTTTTCCCTCTGTCCACTTCTGTATTGCAGATATTGCCACCCGTCCCAGATCACTTCAACGGCATACAGATATCCAGCTCCATATAACCGGATTCACTGTCTACCATGTGATAAATATCGAAACCGCTGCGGTAATCCAATTCATACGAAGTGCGCGGCAGCCACACTGTAAATATGGTCTGATACGCCGCATAGATATATTTCCCCAGTCCCTTATAGGGATACACGGCACACTTTCCACCCTTAATGATGCAGGTGTTTTCCAGCGGAACACTTCTGTCCACGCTCATGCAGATATCATAGAGACAACCATTCGCATTCGTGATAACAGGATCATCAAAAGTCCGCTCCAGAAACTGTGTATCTGCCGTCACAAACTCCCGATATTTCTCCATAAAATCGCCCCACTGTCCGCTCAGATCATGGTAACTTCCAATCCTCCGCTCATATAGGACAAAGTAATCCGGAAGATTTGCAATCGTAATCTTCCGGTCGCACTCCTCGAAACGCTCCAGGCCGTCATATCGGTCAGGAACCGGCCTATCTCCCCTGCGTATGTCAGACAAGGTCCCTTCTGCCGCATTCCCGCCCGCAGTGTCTATGTGCATAAAAGCGTGTTCCACCGTCGCCTGCTCAACGTTCCTGCGGAAATTTACCGGATTGGTCTGATACCGCTGCCGGAACATCCAGCTGTAATTGGACGGACTATAGCCAAATTCGCAGCCAATATCTGTCACTGTCCGGTCCGGCTCCACTTTCAGCCGGAATGCGCTCTGCTCCAGCTTCAGCCGCCTGATGAACCCATAGACGCTCTCCCCGGTCGCCTCCTTAAACATTCTGCTGAAATAGTATTTTGAAAAATGACAGTGCGCCGCCACATCATCGACCGTCAGTTCCTCATTAATATGCTGCAATATATAGTCGATCGCATGATTGATCGTCTCATTTGTAATCCTTAACATACTGATTTTTCCTTATTTTAACGTTCTGTTTCCTTGTACATCAAACTTATTAACTATAACCTATGATCCCTGCATTTCTACTTTTTATATCGACACAAAATAACATTTATGATACTATATATACTAAATGAAAGCAGAGGACGGAACAGGCGGCCGTCGCCCATAGTTAGGAGATGTGGATTGTCACCCACCTATTTCATTCAAATATAACAGGCAGCTTAAGCTGCCTGTTTTTATGTGCAGAGGAAAAGTTCTACGCAAAACAATGATACAGCGACCGAAAGAACGCCTCATAATCCTGCCCGTCTGAAAGCCCGGACACTCCACCGTCTCCTGCCTCGATTATTTTCCAGCTCCCGTCCTCCAACTCTGCAAAATCAATGGTATAAAATACACTCGGCAGAGTCCGGTATCTCTCAACCAGCTCTTGCGGCGGTTCCTCTGTCACCTGCATCTGCCCGGAATTTCTTGAAATCGACGCAATCTCATGATTGATATAGAACACCCGAAACTCATTCGTCCGGTCTCCATATTGCCGCAAATCCAGATATTCCTTGATACAGATGCCTCCTGTCAGCAGATCGCCCCGATACTGATAAAATACTTCCATCCATTGATTAAAACTGGACTGGTCAACAGAATCGTCAAAGTATCTGGGAAACTCTGTGCCTTTTACCGATTTCACATAGTCCTTCACCATAAATCTCGAAAATTCCTGTTTC
Organism: Lachnospiraceae bacterium UBA7179; assembly: GCA_002491195.1. Lineage (GTDB taxonomy): Bacteria > Bacillota > Clostridia > Lachnospirales > Lachnospiraceae > COE1. Next base: position 27,597 of record DKVL01000056.1, on the reverse strand, counting down.
ACACGCTCAACGTCAATCTCCTCATGTAACGGAAATACCCGCATCCTGGCGGTATCCTTCTCAACCAGTTGATAAACATTGGGAAAAACGTGCATATTTGCATACATCTCCGGTTCCGTCGCCAGACAAATCCCATGCTCTTTCAGCTGCTCATAAAACGTTTCATACAAATCCGGTTTCATCATCCAGCCGCGGTAGACAGCGTTCACTGTCTCCGCTGGTTCCTTCGTCAACACTAACTTTTCCTGATGAAACCACTTTTCATATCCAAACAGGACTACGTCAAACAATCCTGTACTCCGCACCGCGTCATATTCCGCCTGCAGATCCTCATCGACCTTGTGCACATCAAAAAAGCTCGACGGAAACAATATTGTATTTACCATAAACACCACCTTAGCAACAAAAACAATCCATGAAGAAGAATCGCTGCACTTGCGATTCTTCCCGGAATGACTTAGATTTTCTTAGTGGCCGTCTTTTGGCCGCTTAGAAAATCTTCATTTCGTACACACTACCTTCTGAAATCAAATTCATCCCGTCTGCCCATAAGCTGTGACCATCTGGCGGAGATCAGCTTTGCATAATTCAAGTAATAGAACCCATAATTGCCAAGCGCATACCCGTCATTCATCTCCAGAAAGACAGTCTGCTCTTTCCCCTCCTTGATCACCACTGCAAAATCAATACTGCACCCCATCGGCCGGTCTGGAATCGTCCGAAAGGCCTCCACAACCTGATCAACCACGCCTGCGTCATAATGATAATGATAGTCCCCTTTGTATGGCCTGAGATCAACCAGTTCATCATAGACCATAAATCCGCGCCACTCCCTTTTAATATCAAGCGCTTCACTGCAGATCACCTCATAATTCTCATAGCAGCTGCCGCACCCGATCAAGTCCCGCGGCCCGTTTATGACTAACCCTGTAAATGCCTTGTCCTTCACCGGCTTAACGAACACGCCCCATTTATCGGGATTGGCATTGATCGAGTCAATATGATCCATCCATAATTTCCGCCCCATAAAAGGCCTCAGCTCCATCGGATAATCCTCACACACCGGTTTTACATCAAATTTACGCAATATCGTCTGCACCTGGTCAATATAATCCAACACAATATCGTCCGCTGTCACCGCATCATAAATCTCGTCAATGATATGATATTTGACAATCTCCGCTCCCATTTCCCGAAAACCAAACACTGCGTGCGCGATATTCAGCGAATGATATTCTCCGTTTGTTCTTACCTTCGCATAGATCATCGTAAGTTACCTCACCCTCCGCTTCTACCCTGTCATGATATATGACACCTATCTTATCATTTGCCTAGTGTTCTATCCAGTCAGAAATTAGACTTGTGGACTGCATGGTTTGTGCCAGTGCTAGGCAAAATTTCGACGGCGATGCGGTGGCATCGTCTAGAAATTTTAACGACGCAATGGTGCAAAACAGGCGGTTCACGAGTCTAATTTCTGGCCGGATAGAGCACTAAGCGTATCTGAAAATGCTCCAGCTCAAAACGTATCCGCAACCGTCTTCAGCACCAGCCGCGCCTTCAGATCCGCTGCATCCGCAAAACTTCCGCGCAGGATATCGCTCTGATCCAGCCGGATCACCACTGGCTTCTCATTGGATATACTAAAGAAATTATCGCTGAAAATGACATCCGCATCTGCAAAATCCATCTCCACAAACGGCGCAAACACATCGCTCTGTACCGTAATCTCAAAGCAGTCCTCCAACTCGCTTACCTCTATCGTAAAATGCGGTTTGGGAAGTTCCAGATACTTATACGGCATCAGCGTGTCTGTATCCGTCAACACGCTTCCATCTGTGTCTGTCGATGGAAGACTACCGTTTCCAGGAAGAACCTCCGCCTCAAGAAACAGATTGTCCGCGTCCGCAAAACCAGTGTCCACAAATTCCGTCTTGAATGGAACGCTTAGCAGCTCCTTCGCGCCAAACGCCTCCACTTTTGCATCATCAACGTGCCATTCCTTCAAAACGTGAAATTCCACATCACGGACTCGCAGCGAAACACTACATTTCTTCTCCGCAAATGTCTCATTTTCCAGATGGACACTGATACTGTCCTGCGTCTTCTGAATACTCACTGCAACTGGTGCATAAAATTTTGCTGCCATATAGTGCAGCGCCTTCCACCGACCATAGTAGTCAATACTCGCCCACGAAGCCACCGGCCAGTTGTCATTGATCTGCCAGTACAGCGTTCCCATGCAGCGTCCTCTGTTGCGTCTCCAGTGATCAACACCGCTCTTGATCGCCATCCCCTGCAGAACCTGTGACACATAGAGCAGACTCTTGAAATCCTTCGGATACTTGAAATTTTCAGACAGATAATAGAGCATCTTTCCGTTTGCGGAATCATTTTTCTGGTGGCTCTCCATCACCTTTGAGAAAATATTCCTGTCCCGTTCCTCCGTAAACGTCTCAACCGTTTTCAGACAAGGGAACGACTGGAAACCAAACTCGGAACAGAAACGAAAATAGTATTTCTGATAATCGCTGAACGGCTTCTGTCCATGCCACACGTCCCAGTAATGCACATCGCCGCGCCTGTCAGAGTCCGGCTCGTCGAAACATCCGCCCGACGATGGGGACGATGGCCAGTAGAAGGTCTCATCATCCGCCTCGCGCAGTGCCTTGGGCAGAATATCCTCAAACAATTTGATATAATCCGCGCGCAGATACATCGATTCCATCTGAAAATCACCCCAGTGATGCCACGCGGACTCAATCTCATTGTTGCCGCACCAGAGCCCGAGCGACGCGTGATGCCGGAGCCGCCGCACATTGTCGATCGTCTCCTGCCTGACTGTCGCCGCAAAATCATCCGTCACATCGTACACATTGCACGCATACATCAAGTCCTGCCACACGATCAGGCCGTACTCATCACACAAATCATAAAACGCATCCGACGGATAATAACCGCCGCCCCAGACGCGGACACAGTTAAAATGTGCGCGGGCACAGCACTTTAACAGATATTCCTGCTGCTCTTTTTTGATCCACGGATACACCGCGTCCTCCGGAATATAATTGCCGCCCTTTGCGAAAATCTTCACTCCATTGACAGTAAAAGCAAACTCATTTCCCCACTCGTCCGCCTCCTGACTGACAGTCAGTGTCCGCAGACCTATTGTCTTTTCCACGGTCTGTTTCGCACTAACCTCTTTTTCCCTACTGGGAACGACAGTAACTGTAAGCTGGTACAGTGCCTGATCCCCATAACCATTTGGCCACCAGAGCTTGGGATTCTCCACGACTATCTCCGCCTCATAGATCTCTCTGTGACAGCTTTCCGATGACAGCTCTTCCTGATACTCTGCCGGAACTATGGCGATTACATCAGAGAGAGCTCTGCCATTCTTTTCTGCCAGTGTCACTGTCACCCCTGTTCTTGTCTGTTCCAACGACAACAGATCTGTCAGCGCAATCTCTGTATCTACATCGGACAGCATAACTGTCGCTCTGATACGGACACTTCCATCCTTTTCATGAAACTGCCTGATGCGCACGTCCTCAATTTTTGCGCCGCTGTTTCCCTCAATATAGATATCCCGCCAGATCCCGGCATCCACAAGCTGTGGACCCCAATCCCACCCAAACATGGAATGCCCCTTGCGGAGCAGCTGATTCCCTTTCATCGCCCCACAGGGGACATACTGAATTGTCTTATTTTCCTGATACGGATAATTCTCTATAAACTGCAGCACCGAGCGGAACGTAATGCAAATCTCATTCTCGCCCTCATGGATATACTCTTTCACCGCAAATGAATAGGTTCTGTGCATATTGTCCGTGCAGGCAAGTTCTTTTCCATTGATACAGATCTGCGCCAGTGTATCCAGTCCTTTGCAAACTAAGTTCACCTCGCTCTGTCCGAGCAGCTCCTGATCTACCACAAAACGGCGCACAAACTGATAATCTTTCCAAAAGAGCTCCCGCACCGCGTATTCATTCTCCCTGTAATAAGGATTTTCAATCTTCCCTGCTGCATACAGTCCCGATATCACCGTTCCCGGCACTTCCACCGGGCAGAGCAGATCTCCCTCCTTGTCCCTTAATTCCCATTCTCCGTTTAAATTCAAAATCGCCATAACAATATTCCTCTTATTCAATATAATGTCCCTTACATGCTATAATTCGAATGTTTTGCAAATCATCAATATCATATACAAGCCTATTTGCATCGTCTATGCGCCTTGAATAGCCAGATCGATATTTTAATGGTTCCGGTTTCCCTATTCCTTTCATTACACCATTTCGCTGTATATCTTCCAGTAAATTATTGATTTTCTTTAAGGTTTTTCGATCCTGGTTCTGCCAATAGACATAGTCCTCCCATGCCGCTTTATCAAAAGTAAATTCATTCATTCTCCATAGCCCTCAATTCCTCCATGGTTTTATGAATCCCTTCACCATTATTTAAACGTTCTATACGTTCATCCAGCATGGTAAGATATTCTGCATTCTGTTTCGCTTTCTGTAGTTCATTGTATTCTGTCTCATTGATCATATATATTTTTTGATTCTCTGAATCCGGAATGACTATCGTTTCACCCATACGTATCTTATCACACCATTCCTGAAAATGATCTCTCACATTTGCAGTCTTGACAGCCAACATATCATTACCCTCCAATCATATAATATATTTTCAATTTATTATATACTTTTATTGCATTAAAAACATATTTTACTTTCCACCAGCATCACTTCGCCACACTCTTCACCCGGAACTGCTTCTCCTCATACAATTTCCCGTCCGCAAGTGTCATGGCCTCCTTCAGCGTCAGCGGATCGCCAGGCTCCACCATGCATGTTCCGACAGACACCGTGACATTAAACGGCTTTGTACTGCTTTCATTATATTCCCGAAACCGCTTATATACCTTCTCGACAAATGCCCTCTCCTCGTCAGCAGGCGATGCCGGAACAGCAGGCTGTACAGGTACCGCCAGCGCAAACTCGTCCCCTCCGACACGTCCGGCAAGCCCTGTGTCTGCTGCCACCTCCGTCAGAATCTCGCTGATTAATTTAATCGAGAAATCCCCCTCATCGTGCCCATACCTGTCATTGATGATTTTCAGGTTGTTCATATCAACATAGGCAACCAGCGTCCTTTCGCCCGCTGCTTTATTCTTCTCCAGCAGCTTTTCTCCAGAATGATAAAACCCACGGCGGTTCTTAATGCCCGTCAGCACATCTGATTTTGACAACGTATCGAGCTCAATATTGTTTTCCTTGAGCGTGATCAGGCTGTCCTCCAACTGCCTTTGGATCTGCTCATTCGCTTTCAGCAATTCCAGCATCTTAATCGCGGAACCCATCTGATTGACCAGAAATTCCCCATTTTCAAACAATTTCTCGGTCATATCACAGACCAGAATTCCATACAGCATCTCATTCGAAAATAGCGGCAGCACGACAAGCGATGTGCGGTTCTTCCCCGGTTCGCTGTTTCTGAAAATTTCCGCGGTGCTCCGCTCCTGCTGTGCACCCAGAATACTCTCCACGCAGCCTTCTTTGCATTCTGCTTTCAAATAAAGTTTTTCCGGGATTTCAAGCTCCTCGTGCTCCAGGTGCATCACTGGTTTCTTAAACACATAGAGATACGCATTCTGAATATCAAGCCAGCCCAGATGCTCGAGCAGCACAGCATAACTCTGGTCATTGCCTTTCTCAAATTGCATGATATCCCGCACAAACAGCTTCATCACATACTGCTCATTCTCCCTCGATTCCGAAATCCTGCCCAAATGCTGCTCCAACGCCATAACCGTCTTATGATAAACAATAGAAAACATATCCTCAAGCTCATAAAAGTCGTTTCCCTTTTTCTGAAACGCATGGTACAGCTGCTCTATATGAATCAGAAAATTCTCCATATCTGCATAATCCATCGCATTATAGCCAATAAATGCATCCAGCAGTCGTACGATCTCATTTCTCTGCTCCCCTGTCGATGTACCAGCCTCATAACGATCGATAATCTTGCTCATCAACTCCCTGTACGTGGCTTTAATATCTGCAATATTGGTATCTTTCTCCTCCTTCTCATAGCGGTAAAAGATTTCATTAAAGTATGTATCGATATACTTTCTGTCAAGCCGCCTGTCATACTCCTGTCCACTCTTTTTCGTCACTGTTCCCAAAGAATCCCGCTTGATAAATTTCGTGGATAATACCTGATTCTCAACCTTCTCACCGTCGATCAGCCGCAGTGCTGTCTGAAGCGCATTCTCACCCAGCTGTGCGGGATCCGCCCACACAGAAGATAACGGCGGCTCCATCTTTGCCGAGGACAGCATATTGTCATAACCAAATACCATGACATCTTTTCCAGGTATCCGTCCATGCTGTTTCAACGCCTCATAGAGACCAATTGCCGTATCATCATTGACACAGAATACTCCCTGCAGCTGCGGATTGTTCTCGATCAATGTGTCAAAAGCCTTCTTCGAAAATCTCGAGAGATTTCCCTCCACAAAGCAATTCTCATCAAAGGGCACCTGATTTTCTCCAAGCACACGGATAAACGTATTCTTGCGCTCCTTGGCATCTGTGTTTCCGTCCGGTCCGCCGACCATTCCGAGTTTTGTCATGCCAAGCTCATGAATCATATATTTCATCGCATCACTGATGCCATTGTAATTGTCATAATTGACGCTGACGTACTCGCCGATTTTCGAGGCGATCAGTACACAGGGAACATTGCGATACTGTCCCACCATTTCTCTGATCCGCTCAGCCGTAGCATAACAGCCGATGCTGTCTGCCATGATCAGCACCGCATCCAGACGCTCCCCTTTTGCGTAAGAGAACAATGTATTGTACTGATACTCATACATGATCTCTTTTCTCTCCGTGAGATCCCTGTCCAGATATTTACCAGGAAAAATCACAAGTTTCACTCCACTCTCTTCCGCCGCCTTCATCGCTCCCCTGCAGACTGCAATGGTAAAATTATCTGCGATTCCACTTGCCAGCAGACCTACTGTATACGCTCTCTTCATTCCTGTTACCTCGCTCTCTCTTTCATGGCTCTATGCAAAATAACCCCCAAAAGTATACTTACTTCCGGGGGCATCCTCCTCATATCAATGCATCATTTCAGCCAATACTTCCTTCGCTTTTTCCAGCTGGTTATCTGTGCCATTCTTATAAAGGTCTGCATCAAACTGGATTTCCACATCGGGCTCAATACCAATCCCATGAATATTATTTCCGTTTGGTGTAAAATAGCTGCTCACTGTCAGTTTAATCGCCGAACCGTCCGACAAATTGATGACCTTCTGCACGATTCCTTTACCAAAAGTTGTAGTTCCCACAAGCTTACCGATCCCGTAGTCCTTCACTGCACCTGCAAGAATCTCGGATGCACTCGCGCTGTAGCCGTTCGTGAGCACGACAAGCGGAACTTCGATCTGATGATCGCCCTTGCAGGTATACTCCTCGCGCTTTCCGTATTTATCCTCTGTGTATACGATCATTCCCTTTGGAAGAATCATGCGGGAAATATCACAGACTGTCGAGAGGTTTCCGCCAGGATTGCTCCGAAGATCGATGATCAGCCCTTTCATTCCCTCCGCCTGCGCCTGATTGTAGGCATTCTCAAACTGTCCTGTTGTCACCAGATCAAACTCTGTGATCTGTATATATGCCATACCATTATCATACATCTCATACTCAACCGTAGGGCTCTCGATTTTTCTGCGCTCCACACTAATATCAATCGGCGCTGCCGCGTCCTCCCTGACAACTGTCAGCGTCACATAGGTGTGCTCCTCGCCCTTGATCTTGCTCACGACATAGGATTTGTCCTTGCCCTGCATATCCTCATCATCGACCTTATAGATGTAGTCCCCCTGCATCAGGCCGCTCTCTTCAGCCGGTGTATTCCTGATCACTCTGCTGATCTGCACATAGCCGATATCCCCGTCCTGAATATACGCTCCGATTCCATAATAAATGCCTTCCGTCTGCTGCTGCAGCGCAAGCAGCTCTTCATTTGTGTAGTAAACACTATACGGATCCTCCAGAGAATCCAGAAGTCCCCTGTAAAGTCCGTCCTCGAGCGTTTCCTCCTCCACGTCCTTCCAGAAATATTTTCCAATCGTCTCTTCGAGCACAGCCAGTTTTTTCTCCACACTCGCATCGGTGATGCTCGTCACTTCGCCGGCCCCGGCCTCCAGGGAAGCATTCCCCTGGCCTGCTGGAAATACGATCCTGCATAAATGAATCATACCCAATACACCGAGCGTGATCGCAAGAGACGCCAAAATTCCGGTCAACAATCCAAGCATATAATTTTTTGTACCGGATTTTGGTTTCTGGCCTGGATTCACCTGCACCGGATAATTCATTTGATTGCCATACTGATTATTAGTCCCATCATTGCCATTTGAATATTGGTTTTGCATTGTTTGCCTTTCTATCCCTATCTCTATTTCTTTCTTTTTTCAGAACGAAACCGTTCCTTCCTTACTTTAAATAGTTCCACGGACTTACATAACTTCCGTTTAACCGCACGCCGAAATGAAGATGATTCCCCGTCGATCTCCCTGTCGTGCCGACAGCGGCAATCTTCTGTCCTTTTACAACCTCTGCCCCCTGTGAAACATACAACGCTGACGCATGCATATAGATTGTATACAAATTATCACCGTGATCGATCATGATATAATTCCCCATCGTCGAACTGTATGACGCCGCCACAACCGTACCATTGTACGCTGCCAAAATGGGGGAACCGCCTGGTGCCGCCATGTCCACGCCATTGTGGAACTTCTGCACTTTTAATGTCGGGTGCATTCGATTGCCATAATCATCCGAAATGCGTGTGTAGGACGGTGCCGGCCACGCAAACATACCGCCATCATATGTCCTTTTCTGTCCATTTGCCTGCTCCAGCTGTGTCTGCAGCGCCTTGGCAGCTCTCTCCATCTCCTTGATCTCGGCATCCTGCGCCGCGATCTCTGCCTCATATTCCTTCAAAAGCTGTTCCCGGTTGCTGATATCCTCCTCATACGCTTTAATCTCTGCCTCTTTCTGTGAAATCAGACTCTCCAGGGAAGCCTCCTCGGCCTCGACGTTCCGCTTTGCTTCCTCCAACAGCTCCTGCTCTGATTCCAGCTGCGCCTTGCATACCTCGACATACTCCCTCGTCGTTCGAAATTCTTCCAGCATCCGCCTGTCAGACGCCGATACCTTCTCCATATAATCGACTCTGTTGAGCATATCTGCAAAAGACCGCGCGCTCAGGATCGCTTCAAAATAAAAATCATCGCCGCGCTCGTACATACTCCTGATCCGGACTTTCATGTTCTCGTATTGCGCTTCTTCTTTTGCTACCGCCGCATCCAGCTCCGACTGCGTCTGCGTGATCTCAATCTCCTTCTGGGATATCATCTCTTTGATCTCAGAAATCTTTGCCTGTATCTCAGTCAGATTTGCATCCAGCTGGGTAACATACGCCGCCAGATCTTTCTTGGACTGCTCCAACCCATCAATGATCGTTTTCACATCCGTGAGCCCCGACTGAAGCTGCTTTTTCTGGTCTTGCGCATCTTTGATCTCCTGCTGTTTCTTCTCGATACTATTTTTCAACTCTGATATATCATCCGCTCTGCTGATCAAAGGATACATACCAGAAAACATAGCAGTCACAAATACTGTCACTGCTGTCAACAGCGCCAATTTTGTCCTTGTTCTTCTATCATACTGCTTACGCTGCATAAATCCTTACCTTTCTGTATTCTCCACATACCGCTGTTCTAAGGATCTGTAAGTAATACAGCTCCTAAACGCTAAGATGTTTTCTCACTGTCGTAAAACTTCCAATAAAACCAATCCCTACACCCAGCCCTATACATACTGGAACGAGATTCGCAAACACAGTCTCTACCGGCAGAAATGCCAGGAGCTGCGACAATGACGGAAAGCGTTTCGCCACATACATCATCGCCTCATTGTAGATAAAATACACACCGACCAATGGAAGAAACGAACCAATCAGTCCGATCACGATACCCTCGATCACAAACGGCGCCCTCGTAAAAAAATCCGTCGCACCGATATATTTCATGATCTGGATCTCCTCCTTTCTGACCGAAATACCAATCGAAACCGTATTGCTGATCAAAAAGATCGACACCAGAAACAGGATCACAATAATACCGATCGAGACATAACCGATGATCGCATTCACTCCCGTCAACGCCTGTGCCGTCAGAAACGATTGATTCACCTTCCTGATCCCTTCGACGGATTCGAGATATGTCACCAAAGTTGGCTGCATGGACACATCATTCAGATAAATATCAAAATGCGCACAGTCCTCCAATGGATTTTCTGTAAAAATACTGATATCCCCAAAATTACTTTCCTCCGCAAACTGGATCCATGTATCCTCCGCGGTGACATATTCCACATTGCTGACCTCTGTCCTGCGGACAATCATACCGCGGATCTCCGCCACACGCTCATCGCTTAATCCCGCATCAAGCAATGCGCTGACACACAACTCCCGCTCTGCATTCCTCACCATATGTTGAAAATTTGTGAGTATTGAATAAAACAATCCAAACAAAAACAGACACGCTGAGATCGTTGCTACGGACGCCAGAGTAAACCATTTGTTCTTAAACGTATTTCGTATTCCCTGCTTGATACAGTAAAATAATGTATTAATCCTCATCGATATAACCACCCTTTTCCTCATCACTGACAATGATGCCTTTCTTCATTGTAATAACCCTTTTCTGCATGGCATTCACAATCTCGCGGTTGTGTGTGACTACCAGAACGGTGGTTCCATTGTTATTTATTTTCTCCAGCAGGTTCATGATATCCCATGAGTTCTTGGGATCCAGGTTTCCTGTCGGCTCGTCTGCAAGCAGGATCTGCGGTTTGTTCACAAGCGCCCTCGCAAGCGCCACGCGCTGCTGCTCGCCGCCGGAAAGCTGTTTCGGCCTTGCCTTGTACTTGCCCGCAAGCCCCACTGTCGAGAGAATCGAGGGGACATTGCGCCGAATTTCCCTGTTAGGCATCTGGATAATGCGCTGTGCAAAAGCTACATTCTCATAGACATTCCTGTCCTTTAATAACCGGAAGTCCTGAAACACGACACCAAGACTCCTTCGAAACTTCGGAATCTGGCGTCTCTTAAGATGCACCACATCTGTGCCGTTTACGATCACCCGCCCGGATGTCGGCAAAAGTTCCCGCAGCAGCAGCTTGATCAGGGTTGACTTCCCCGAACCGCTGTCCCCCACGATAAACACAAACTCTCCTTTATTTATATGCAATGTAACATCATTTAATGCCGGCACACCCGCTGTGTATGTTTTGCTCACGTGCTCCAGTACGATCGCCTTGTCGCTAATACCAGAACCGGTGCGCCTTCTTGTCCCTGTCGTTTTCAAAATCCAATTTCACCCCTAATATATTAATCCCTTATCATTCGCCTTTGCCTTTTAATATTCAAACGATTCCATATACTTCATATAGCGCACAACCATCAGTGCGATCTTAAATGTAATGGCATCCTCAAAGATCCGCAGATCAAGCCCCGTGCTCTTCTGGAGCTTATCAAGCCTGTAGACCAGCGTATTTCTATGGATAAACAACTGTCTCGAAGTCTCTGACACATTCAGCGAATTTTCAAAAAACTTGTTGATCGTGGTCAACGTCTCCTCATCAAAATCATCCGGACTCTTTCCGCCAAAGATTTCCTTGATAAACATCTTGCAGAGCGGAATCGGCAGCTGGTAGATCAAACGGCCAATACCAAGCTCGCTGTACGCGATGATGTCCCGCTCGGCAAAGAAAATCTTGCCCACATCAAGCGCCATCTTTGCCTCCTTGTAAGAACGGCTGACCTCCTTGATCTCCTTGACGTTCGTGCCATAGGAAATATGCACATTCTTGATGCCTTCCTTGACAAGACAGTCCTCGATCGCCCGTGCATACTTGTCAATGTCGCGGTTCATCTCATTGTCCGCGATCTCCTTGACAACAATCACATTATTCTCATCAACCGCAGTCACAAAGTCCCTGCCATTTTGTCCAAAGTTCTCCCGCACCTTTTCCAGGATATTCGTGTCTTTTCCGTTTTGGGATTCCACGATCAGAACAGCGCGTTTCACATCCGTCTGTATATGGAGCTTCTTGGAACGGCTGTAGATATCTACCAGCAATAAATTGTCCAGCAGCAGATTCTTGATGAAATTATCCTTGTCAAACCGCTCCTTGTACGCCACCATCAGATTCTGCAGCTGGAATGCAGCCATCTTTCCCACCATATAGGCATTTTCACCCGCATCATTGGCAATCAGAATATACTCAAGCTGCTGGTCATCATAAATCTTAAAGAACTGACACCCCTGTATCTCCTGGCTGTCTGCTGCGGATTTCACGAACTCAAGTACTGAATTTTCAAAACTATTTCCGGTCGTTTTGGTCGATGCCACCAGTTTCCCATCGATGTCGGCTACAAAAAGCTCAACTCTTGCGATCGCTTTAATCCCCTCGATCGTATTCTGTATAATCTGATTTGATATCATATGCCACTCTCCTTCTTATACATTATCCACAAAAAATAACAGATGTACCCTGTTCTTTTCCTCGCATTCTGTTATTATTTTAATATATTTACACAAATAAATCTATAGCAAACAACAACTTTTTTATGCATTTTGGAAAATTTCTACAAAAAACGTCCCTTTTTACACATTTATGCAAGATATACAAAAAATTTTTACATTGTAAAAAGGACTGAGGCTGTGTTAAATTTTTGTGTATTTTAGCCGAAATACATAGTGCAGTATTAGATCTGTTTGTGTGAAAACATGGAAGTTTTTTCATACGGCAGCTTTGTGCATACACTCAACTGCGCAGAAAGTAACTTTCCGTATACTGCACTTTAACAAAGGAGGTTGGTACTATGGATATACCAAGTCTTTCCATGCATATGGCTCAGTCAAATCTTCTGACTGATGTCGGCACGGCCATGCTGGCAAAATCAATGGAGCAGGCGAACGTGATCACTGCTTCCATGACAGAAATGCTCGATGCATCCGCAATGGAGCTCTCTGTCAATCCGGATATCGGAGGCAATATCGATATCAGTGTATAGAAGACCTAAAACAGCCCTTTAGGGCTGTTTTTCGTTCTGATTTATTGCAAGATTATTTCAGACGGATCGCATCAGGTTTCATGATAATTTTCCCGTTTTTTAGCAAATTGCCAACCGCACGCTTAAACTCATTCTTGCTCATTCCCGTCTCACGCCTGATCACCTCAGGACTTGCCTTGTCCGTAAACGGCAGCACACCGTCAAAGCTCCTGATAATTTCCACAAGTTTTTCTGCATCCTTCCCAATCTGCAGGTATGCCTTCTCACGCACGCTCAAATCCAGCTTTCCATCCTCCTTGACACTGGAAACGCGCGCTGTCACGACATCTCCAACCCTGATCTCCCCATAAAGTTCCCTCTGGGGAATCAGCGCGGAGAACCGGTCGTCAACAGCAACAAAAGCGCCCATATCTTCCCGGATCTCATACACAGTTCCGTGCACGATGTCGTCCTTCTTATAATCGCCGCCACACTTCAGATAACGGTACACCTTCATCGTGGCTGCAAGGCGGCTGCTCTTGTCCACATAAATGGCCGCCAGCACCTCGTCGCCCTCCTTGACTTTGGCCGTCTGCTCTCTATATGGAAGCAGCACATCCTTCTCAAGCCCCCAGTCAAGAAAAGCGCCGATCTTTGTCACCTGCGAAACTTTTAATTTCCCTACTTCACCCACACACAGCCGCGGCCTGTTTGTCGTGGCGATGATTCTGTCCCTGGAATCCTTGTACAGAAATACCTCTATGACACCGCCAATCTTACTGTCCTGCGGCACCTGCTTTTTCGGGAGCAGCACCTGGTCATCCATGGACGCATCGAGCGTCTCACCGAGATACACGCCAAAATCCAGCTCCTTTATGATCATCAGTGTCTGTGTTTTTCCCAATTCAAACATACTATTTTACCTCCATACAGACCAAAAACACTGCCTGTTACTTTCTCTCACTTCCCGCCATACCGCCTTAACGCCACAAACAATCCGTGAAGGACGCTGCCTTCATACATCCTCCACATCTTCCACTTTCCTGCCAAGCCTGCGAAAGATCAGGACCAGCTCGATCACAGCCGCGATCGCAAGCACGAACTCCGCCACAAACTGCGCATAGGCAAGTCCATACAGCGGAAACAGATTGTTCAGCAGATACAGCGCCGGTATCTCCAGCACGATTTTTCTCATGATAGCAAACACAAGTGCGTTTTTGCCAAAACCAAGCGCCTGGAAAACACCGACTGCCAGGAAATCCATACACAAGAACGGCAGTCCAAGACAAAAACCTCTCAAAAAGCGGATTCCATACGCAATAATGGATGGATTGTCCATAAAGAACCGCACAACGCCCTCTGCCCCCACATAGAAGAACAATGACGCCGCTGTGATAAATCCAATGCTGATTCCGCCTGTAAAGACAACTGCCGACCTCATTCTCTTCTGGTTGCCACTGGCATAATTGTAGCTTACCAGCGGCATGATCCCCTGCGACATTCCCATACAGACGTACATCGGAACCATGTATATTTTCTGCGTGATTCCCATTGCCGCCACTGCGTCTGCGCCAAATGCAGAAGTAAAATTATTTAAAATCGTCATTCCAGTCACATTCAGAAGATTCTGGATGGACGCTGGGATTCCGACGCCGCACACGCCAAGCACAATTGCGTTTCTTAAGCAGAACTTGCTCGGGCGGATGCAGACATAGGTGCTTTTTCTCCTACAATACAATAATACAAAGAAATAGATGCAAGCCACACAGTTCGATAAAAAGGTGGCAAGTCCCGCTCCTGCTGCTCCCATGCCCAGGCCCCATGGTAATATAAAAATCGGATCCAGCACGATATTTAAGAGACACCCGCTCATCGTTCCGATACTCGCATGGAATGCAGAGCCCTCAGCACGCACCATATTTGCCATAACCACATTCAGGATCGCCGGAACTGCACCGAAAGTCACAGTCCATTTCATATAATCCGCCGTCGCCTGCATGGTGACTTCATCTGCTCCCAGCAATTGTAACAGGGAAGATTTTCCAACCGTACAGACGAGGGAAAACAGCACGCCGCACACCACCGCACAGTAAAAACCAAAGGCGGAAGTTCTGTGTACGGTATCGTAATCTTTGCGTCCCAATGCCCTGCTCATCATACTTGAACAACCCACGCCAAACAGATTGTTGATTGCATTAAACGCAAGCAGCACAGGCCCTGCAAGCGTCACCGCCGCATTCTGGACCGGATCATTCAGGATTCCGACAAAGTACGTATCTGCCAGATTGTAAAGCACCATCACAAGAGAACTAATAATCGTAGGAACGCACAGAAGCGCTACCGCCTTTGGTATCGGCACGCTCTCAAAGATTGCTGTTCGGTGATCTGTTTTTGCATTGCTCATTCCATTCTCATCTCCTAATGATATTCTGTCCCTGAAACCTGCGGCGTGCACCCGGTCTTACCCATAAACAATACTGCTGCCGCACTCCCCACCACAACAATAATGGCAAAAATGCCTGTCTGGCAGAACTCTGGCAGCATCCCCACCGCAAAGGAAAGCGAATTGTAAAACAAGTGCATGAATATGCATGGAATCACTGACCGGCTCCTGACCGCCACATATCCAAGCGCCGCGCCGACCGGAAGCACATAGAGCCCCTGTACCCAGTTTCCATGAAAGATTCCAAACATAACTGCCTGCATTATGATCACAACAGGCGCCGAAAAAAACCGCTGCAGGTTCCTGAGAATCAGCCCTCTCATGATACACTCCTCATTGATGGGCGCCAGGATCACGGCTGCCAGCATTGCC
Source organism: Lachnospiraceae bacterium UBA7179 (assembly GCA_002491195.1). Classification (GTDB taxonomy): domain Bacteria; phylum Bacillota; class Clostridia; order Lachnospirales; family Lachnospiraceae; genus COE1. The sequence continues at coordinate 11,633 of DKVL01000056.1, read as the reverse complement.
AGCATCTCGCTTCCGCCGAGCGCAGTGTCCATCATCTCATTATACTCATACATTGTTGACGGGCTGACGACAGCGATCACTGCCACGATCAACAACGCCAGATAATAAAGTCCGCAGGATGCTATGACAATCATCGCAAACGGCTTAAGCTTTAGCACCTTTTCCTTAAAAAACAACCTGTCTTCCGCCGTCTTGTTCCTGCCCCATATGATCCAGTATGCCGGCACTGAAAATACCGCCGACGCGAGTGTTGCCATAACCATAAGTTTTGTCATATAGCTGCTGTCTGACATGATATCCAGCAGAGCATACTGGGCATGCGTGACATCCTCGCCCGTCTGCAGTATATACGCCGTCAGCGCTCCTGCCGCCCCTGCGATACTCACCATAATCTGCAGCGCCATGAACATTGCCATAATCTCAAAGCTTACAAGAATCCCTTCCAAAAACTTCCTGCCCACTCCTGCATTTTTGTTGTCCTCCATCTCAAACCTCCAACTCTCCTTCACGCAAATAAATCCACTTTCTATACCGTAACACGCCAGCCCGCTTCTGTCAAATATAAAAAACGCCCCTTCGGGGGCGCTCCAGCGTTCTACATAATCCTTTTGCCATCTCCTCACGTTATGATAGCCTGTGTGTTCCCAAAACGCTATGCAGCAAACGTCTACTACTGCACAGGTATCACTGCGATCTCCTCCGCCACTGCCAAAAAAGCCTCCACAACAAACGGATCAAAATGAGTTCCTGATTCCTCCCGGATAATGGCATACGCCTTTTCAAGAGGCATAGCGTCTTTATAACAACGCCTGGAAGTCAGTGCGTCAAATACATCTGCAACTGCCATAATTCTCGCACATAACGGTATTTCTTCCCCGCTTATACCATACGGATAACCTTTTCCATTCCACCACTCATGATGATATGCTGCCATCTCCACTGCCGTATTCAGATACCCGGATTCCCCAAGTTCCGCTTTTGCATGGGTAAGCAGCTCCTCTCCGGCTGTGGTATGTGTTTTCATAATCTCAAATTCTTCTTCCGTCAGTTTTCCCGGCTTGTTCAGGACAGCGTCTGGTATATGTATTTTCCCGATGTCGTGAAGCGGCGCTGCCACCACCATGTCAGTCATATACCTGTCAGTCAGAACCGTGCTGTACACGCCCTGCCTTTTTAGCTCCTTTGCGATATGCTCTACATATTTTGCTGTGCGTCTGATGTGTCCCCCTGTATTGTCGTCCTTGTTCTCCACAACCTCCGCCATAAACGTAATCATGCCGGACTGCATACTTGAAACCCGTTCATGGTAAAAGGAACGCTTATTGCCCTGCATGATCAGCACGATGATCGTAACTGTCATGACCAATGCTGCCACACTGCTGATCCCAATAAAGGAAGCAAGCCTGTATCCGTAAGTTCCCCCCACTGCCTGCACACTCCCTTCTTCTGCCACAAGCAGCGTTGCCACTTCATTGGAAAAGAATAACATTAAGAGCCCTATGATCCAAAGCAGACACTTCTCTGCCCTTCGCAGACTCCTGTGCTGCATATTCTCATGAAACCAGCTGCGCCATTCCTTCCCTCTCACATAGAATAAAACCAGCAATACAGACAAAAAAATATAAAACATCAACTGATATATTACTGTTTTCTGCGGCGACAGAACGAACAGGTACGGCGGCACAAGCAGAACAGGTACGAAAAGCCCATTGATAATGCCCGGAAACGGTACCATCATAAACAGTCCCCGCAGCCGGTGTTTCTTCCTGCCAAGACCGATATTTAAACCAATCAAAAGCAGCGCTGCCATTGTTGCAGCATCTTTCCCCAATGCAAAGAAAACGCTGCCAATCAGGAAAAAACTGATCCAATAAAAAATACGCTGCCGCTTCGCTTCCATATCTGGTTCTAAAAACACATACTTTTTGATCAAAAAACCACTGACCGCAATCGCAACCGTTTCCAGAATCTCTGTTATCACTGTTCCCATAATGGATAAACCTGCCCTTTCAATCGCTTTCCCTGTCCTCGTTCTCTGCACAGACAATGTTGCATTTTATTTTGTTATCCCTTTGAAAAACAGGCATGATAGCTGCTTTCATACAATCCTGCTCCATATTTAAGAGCCGTTCCAAATTATAAATAAATGCCGCGATCTTTCTCTGCTGCTGTTCTTCGCTGTGTTCCATTAGACCATCAAACACCGTGTTCGCATACAAAAAAGTCATTTCTGCAACTTCTTCCGGATAATCTGTCTGACAGATTCCCTTTGCGGTCCCCTCTTTGATCAAATCCGTGAGGATCGGATTGATCCCCGACAACATACTCTGTTCCATCTTCTGGTGCATAAGGGCATTCTGCGGCTTATGCGCCTGCGCCAAAAGTTCCTGACCCAGATTACCATCACTCACGTTAAGGGAGCGCAGCAGCATCGTAAGGCGCTGTAATACAGGTACTTCCTTCTGCGCTGCAATCGCTCCCGCCTTCTCAATCAGTCGGTTTGTCATGCGGCTGATCATAGCGTCTAAAATTTCCTCTTTCGATTGAAAATGATAATAAAGCGTCCCTCTCGCAATACCGATTTCATTTAAAATGTCAGTGGTACTGGTGCTGTCAAAACCTTTTGTCCCAAATAGTCTTTCCGCCACATCCAATATTTCATTTTTTCGTTCTTCTGCTTCTTTTACCACACGCATTGGATTGATTCACTCCTCCGCCTTATCGACTGGCTGTCGGTTTAATATTATCATTTATATAGAACACTGTCAATCGTTTTAGTATGCAAAGCCCTGCAGGATCTTCTGATACGGATTCTCCTCTTTGAAAACATAACAATGCCTTAAAAGTTCTATGTGTTCATCTGCATCGCAATCCCTTCGTGAATTGGTGTCAGATGAATAATTCTTCAATTTCCGCAATGGACGGCATCACACGCAGCGCGCCTTTGCGCGTCGTGATGATCGACGCCGCAGCATTGGCAAACGTGAGCATCTCTGTGAGCTTCTGCTCATCAAAACCGTCAATCCCATATTTCAGTACATAGTGCAGACAGCAGGCGCCGAAGGTGTCTCCCGCTCCGGTGGTCTCGATCGTCTTTTCCTGCAAAAAAGGTTTTACCTCAACGCGAAGTTTTTGGTAATACGCCCTGCTGCCCTCTTTTCCCATGGAGAGCAATACCAGCGGTACTGGGTACTGGCGGCGGAGTTTTTCAATGCCTGCATCCAGATCCTCCTCGCCTGTAAACCACTGGATCTCGTTGTCTGATATTTTCAGGACATCACAGTTCCCAAGTCCATACCTGACCTGCTCCTTCGCATCCTCAAGCGACTTCCACAGCGGCGGCCTTAAATTCGGATCAAACGATAGCACTGCGCCGGACTCCCTGGCGATACTGACCGCCTTTTTCGTCGCGGCACGCACTCCCTCATGCGTCATGGAAAGTGTGCCAAAATGGAATATCTTAGAATCCCGTATCCGTTCCGCCGGAATCTCCGCCTCCGTCAGCATCATGTCTGCCCCCGGATTGCGGTAAAACGAAAAATCCCTGTCTCCGTCAGGACCGGTATGGACAAGAGCAAGCGTCGTGTGAACCTCCTCGTCCATGTACAGGCTGTCCGCATTGATGCCAGTCTCGGTGACTGCGCTTTTTAGCTGTTCTCCGAAAAAATCGTTCCCCACCTTTCCAATAAAGGCAGTCTTATGCCCCAGCTTCGAAAGCATTGCCAGCACATTGCAGGGCGCTCCTCCCGGGTTTGCCTCAAACAGCGGATTGCCCTGCCCGCTCACACCATTTTCTGTAAAATCGATCAACAGTTCTCCCAATGCCGTTACATCATAATTCTTCATCCCTCACTGCTCCTTTCGCCCGCTCCAAGCAGGTCATATTTGATAACATCCATCTCCACCGTTCCGTCCGCAAAGAACGAAATGCCGTCCGCTGCCTGGTCTGTATACATTGTCACTGTCAGAACCTGCTCCCCGTCATTGACAAACACCTCCGCGCTGAAGCGGTCGAGAATGATGCGCAGTTTAAGGCTGCCGTCCACGCTGTTGACAAGACTGCGCCGCTGGTGAATAATCGCCCTTCTCGAACCGGAAAATTTTCTGTCCACCTTGAGTATGGATTCCCGCGGGCGGAAACTCAACGAAGTATGGTACTGGTCATTCTGTGCAAAACGCACTGCAAACTTCTGGTATAACGCCTGTGCATCCCCGCGCCGCAGTGTCAGCTCCATGTCAATGCGGCGCCCTCTGACACCCTCTAAGCTGACCGTGCCCGTAAAGGAAACTTTTTCGTGCACGACCTTGTTGCACCGCATCGCGTCAAGCTCCCTGACCGGTGTCTGATAAAGTCTGCCGTTTCGTATAGAGAGCTCTCTTGGAATGCTCATCTGTCCGGCCCATGCCTCCTCCTGCGAGCGCATGGGAAGAGAATCCCAGTTCTGCATCCAGCCAATCATGATCCGCCGTCCGTCCGGCGCAAGCGTCGTCTGCGATGCATAGAAGTCAATGCCATAGTCGATGGACTGGTCGCTCTCCTCATGGAATACCTGCGACTGCTCATCGTAAGTTCCGATCAGGCAGAGCGATCCATTGCCATTGTGGTACTCAAATCCCTGCGGCAGCATATCTGTCGGACTTGCGAGAAGCACCCATTTTCCATCCAGCGGGAAAAAGTCAGGGCACTCCCACATTTTGCCGAAACGGCCATTGTTTGATACCAGCACTTTCTGAAATTCCCACTGGAAACCGTCTGCGCTTTTGTATAACAAAATCTGTCCGTCGCCGTCCGCCAGCGCGTTCCCAAAGACGCAGCTGTACGTGCCGTCCGCGTTCTGCCACACTTTCGGATCGCGGAAGTCAAACCTGCTGGCGCCTTCGGGTAAATCCCTCTCGCCAAGAACGGGATTGTTTTCATACTTTTCATAGTCAAGTCCGTCACCGACGGCAATGCTCTGCGTCTGGATGTCACGGATCGCACCATTTTCCTGGCGTTCCTTTATGACACTGGTATATACCAGCAGCTGCCTGCCATCAGGGAGTGTCAGAGCGCTTCCTGAAAAGCACCCGTCCCTGTCGTAAGCCTCGTCCGGCGCAAGTGCCGCCGGAAGGTATTCCCAGTGCAGGAGGTCTCTGCTCACCGCGTGCCCCCAGTGCATAGGCCCCCATTTGGACTCGTAGGGATAGTACTGGTAAAACAGGTGGTACATCCCATTGTAATACGAAAATCCATTCGGATCATTCATCCACCCGACGCGGGAGCATAAATGAAAATCAGGGCGTTCCTCCTTTGCGATATTTTTTTCAACAGTTTCCTCGTACTTACGCGCTTCGCGCAGTGTCTGGCTTGTCATAAAAAACCTCCTTCCGGCTCTTATTTCCTAAATCATGTCTCACAAAATGCACAGTGCAGTGCATTCCTGACCTGTAAACAGCAGCCTCATTTCTTCTTTAAATAATAAAAACCATACGCTGGTATATCAATCTCAGAAACGGTTCTTCTCTCTCCCGAGATCAGATCCACATAATCCCCGTCATTTTCCTGAATACGCACTGTCTTGTCATACTCGCTGAAATTAAACAGTCCCACAACCTTGTCGCCCTCAAAATACCTTCCGATACACAGCACTGCCATATCTCCGGTATCGATCGTCCACATATCCGCATTGGACACAAATGCCTTCTCCGTCTTGCGGATCTGCTCCAGCTGTCCAAGCTGTCCAAACAGTTTTCCCTCCACCGTGTCCGGATCGGAGATATTGCCTGCGAGCGCCCAGTTCATCGCACCGCGGTGAATATAGCGGGAATCCGCCGCCTTGTCCGGATTTTCTTTATAAGTATAGTCATTGACCTGCGCGATCTCGTCGCCGCTGTACAGGACCGGAATCCCGGACTGCATGAACATATACGCATGAAGCATCCCATCCATACGAATCGCACGCTCCATCCCAGCCTCATCCTGCTCAAACCCTGCCTTTTCGATACCGCACATAGACGCAGTCGTTCCGCAGAATCTCGCATCTCCCGTAACCGGATCTGCATTGTAGAGCTCCCCACGGCTGGTGCTCCCACCCGCATATCCCTGAAAATAGTCGTTCAGATATTTCTTGTGCGGGCGCTCCCGAAATCCTTCCTTTTCCAGCGTATCAAAGTCAAGCCCCCAGCCGATGTCATCGTGACAGCGCAGATAATTCAGAAAAACATAATCTTTGGGAAGCGAACTCACAATGTCAAGCTGCCTTTTCAGAAGCCTCGTATCCCTCGTCGCGACGGTATGCCATGTTGTCGCCATGGTTGTCACGTTGTAGAGCATATGGCACTCCGGTTTCTCCACAGTCCCAAAATAGGGTACTACTTTCTCCGGCTCCATAACCACCTCGCCGAGCAGGAGCACTCCCGGACAGACGATCTCGCTGATCATCCGCATCATGCGCACGATCGTGTGCACCTGGGGCAGATTACGGCACTGTGTACCAAGCTCCTTCCATATGTATGGTACTGCATCGATCCGGATAATGTCAATCCCTCTGTTTGCCAGATATAAGAAGTTATACATCATTTCATTAAATACGCGGGGATTCTTATAATTCAAGTCCCACTGGTACGGATAAAACGATGTCATGACAAAATGCCCCACCTCGGGAATCCATGTGAAATTGCCTGGAGCTGTCGTCGGGAATACCTGCGGCACCGTCTTCTCATACTGCGACGGCACATCCCAGTTGTCAAAGAAGAAATAGCGGCTCATATATTCCCCTTCGCCCCTGCGCGCCCTTCTCGCCCACTCATGCTCCTCCGAAGTATGGTTCATGACAAAATCCATACATACTTTCATACCTTTTCTATGACAGGCCGCTGTCAGACTCTCCAAATCCTCCATAGAGCCTAAGCGCTCCTGCACTTTCCTGAAATCAGATACTGCATACCCGCCGTCCGAACGCCCTTTTGGCGTCTCCAGAAACGGCATCAGATGAATGTAGTTCACATTGCACCGCTCAATATAGTCCAGCTTTTTCTCCACACCTTTGATCGTTCCCGCAAAGTTATCTATGTACATCATCATTCCCAGCAGGTCATTCTGCCGATACCAGTCCTGATCGGCTTCGCGCTGGCAGTCCATACTCTTCAGTTCCCTGCCGCGCTCCTGGTAAAAACGCTGCATATTATCACACAGCTCGGCAAACATATCCCCGTTGTCATACAATTCCATATAGAGCCATCGAAGCTCGTCGTGATGCCGCTCATACCGCTTTCTATAATTTTCCTTATATGCCATAAGACCACCTCCCTGAATTTAAAATCGAGCAGGGAAAGATTTTCCCTACACGCCGCGCGCCCCATGCGCCGCCTTTGCGGCAAACTTCCTCTGCATGGGGCTGTGCATCAAGGAAACCGGAACAGCAGTCCGTCATTCCGGTTTCAACATACTCCTTATTTTACCGCTCCTGCCGTCACGCCTTCCACGATGTAGCGCTGCATAAACAGATACAGGATCAGGATCGGCAGCATCGCCAGCAGCAGGGCCGCCATGACAAGCCCGATATCCGTAGAATACGTTCCATAGAAGATCTGCGTCGCGATCGGAATGGTATATAACTCTTTTCTGCCCAGCACGAGACTCGGAAGCAGGTAATCGTTCCAGAATGCCATCGCATCAATAATCGCCACTGTTGCAATCGTCGGCTTGAGCAGCGGAAATACGATTCTCCAATAAGTCTGCCATTTGGTGCACCCGTCAATCGTAGCTGCCTCTTCAAGCGCGATCGGAACATTTGTCCGTATCGCTCCATGGAACATAAATGTCGCCATGGACAATGAGAATCCTACGTGCATAAACACCAGTGTCGCGCGGTGATTCAGGACACCGAGAACGCCTCCGTACAGGGATACCAGTGGAATCATCAATACCTGAAATGGTATTACCATGGATGCGATCATCAGTCCGAACAGCGCACCACAGGCTTTCCAGTTATTGCGCACGATCACGTACGCAGTCATCGATGCAAGCAGGATTGTGAGAACAGTCGCAGAAACCGTGACGATCATGGAATTGCCGAACGATCTCCAGAAATTCATCTTCTCCATTGCCTCCGGGAAATTCTGCAGCGTGAATCCGTGTTCCCCGATCAGTGACAGCGGGTTCGTCGTAATATCCGCCCTCACCTTAAACACATTGATAATTACTAATATAAATGGAAATATGAAACAGATAAACAAAAATATCAAAACGATTATTTCAACGACGTGCCGGATCTTCCGGTCACGCGCAGCTTTTGCATTCAAATCATCCATTACGCTGACACCTCCGCTTTCTTACCAATGTATACCTGAAGTACACCCACAACCGCGCAGACAATAAACAAGATCAGCGCCTCCGCCTGGCCAGTACCATAATTTTTGTATGTAAATGCCTGATTGTACACATGCATCGCCGCCATGACAGAACTGTTGAACGGTTCCCCGTTTGTCAGTGACAGGTTTACGTCATATACCATGAAACATCTCGTAACCGTCAGGAACAGGCACTGCACAAAGGACGATACCATCAGCGGCACAGAAATATGTATGATGGACTGGAAATTTGTGCAGCCGTCAATCCTTGCCGCTTCCAGCACATCCTCCGACACGCTCATGAATCCGGCCACATAGATCAGCATCATGTAACCTGCATACTGCCATACCGACACAATGATCAGGCAGAGCATCGCCCCGTTTGTCGTAGCCAGCCATGAAGTAGACAATGCCTCGATTGAAAGAGCGTTTCCGATCGCCACAAATGCACGGTTAAACACAAATTTCCAGATATAACCAAGCACAATGCCGCCGATCAGGTTTGGTACAAAGAATCCTGCGCGGAAAAAATTCTGCCCCTTCACGCCGCTGGTCACCAGAAACGCCAGCACAAATGCCACTACATTCACCAGAATGACAGCGATCAGCGAGTAAACCAGCGTCCTTCCAAGCGCCTGCCAGTAAGCGGCATCTGAAAAAGTTGACAGATAGTTTGTTATGCCGACAAACGGCTTGCTTGCCGAGACGCCGTCCCAGCTTGTAAAAGTCAGATACAGGCCATAGAGAAACGGTATGATGACAACAGCAGCAAAGACTATTGTTGTCACACCTGCAAACATCAGAAAGTGTTTGCATTTGTAAGACATCGAATTTGTGTTCATGATCGTTTAACCCCCTTTTCTCTCCGGCACCGCACCCAGAGCATGTTTTAAAATGTTCTGGTCCGCAGCACCGGAAGCAATCAGTTTTCTGCTTAGGAACTGTTCGTTTCGGGAACTGAAAGTTCTGGGAACGAACAGTTCCCTATTGCGCCACCGGCGTCGTCGAAGACCAGTAGCTCTCTATCTCAGCCGCAAGACCTGCACGGTCTGTCTGCCCTGCCATATATTTCTGAATAGAAGCGCCGCAGCGTGAAAAATGGTCGTCCGGCAGATAGTCATAGTTTCCGATCAGCATCCCTTCATCTGCATACTTCTTTACGGATATGGACAGCGGATCCAGGGAATCCGCATTGATATTGCTGTAAGCCGGAACAAGTGCACATTTCTCGGTCAGAAACTGATTTCCGTCCTCCTCGAGCACAAGCCAGTTAAGAAAATCCTTTGCCGCCTCCCGCTGCGCATCGGAGGTATTGTCGGAGGAATCGATAAATATGTACTTGGAACCGCCGCCGACAAGCTTTTCATTGGAACCGTCATCCGTGTTCTGCGGCAGCGGCATCATTCCCATGTTCTCCGAATAATCATAGGCGTTGATCATAGACCAGTCCCAGTTGCCGCCAAACATAAATGCGATCTCGCCCTCGGCAAGTTTCTGCTCAGAGACCTCGCGCTCTGCTGCTATCGGAGACTTTGCAGCATAATTGTATTTGAGCAGTGTATCAAATGTATCCATCATGGAGTTCCACTTTGCGTTATTGGCAAGGTCCGCCGTACCTGCATACAGCGAGCTGACATACCCGTTTACATCCGGCTGCTCCTCATAGATCTCTGCCAGGAAGTGTCCGCCCAGTGACCAATCCTCTTTCATAACGCCTGTCGGCGTTTCCATGCCGCCTGCAACCAGCTCCTCAAGCAGTCCCTGAAATGCGTCGAGTGTCTTGTATTCATCCGGGTTAAACGTTTTACCTGTAACCGCTTCGATCGCGTCCGCATTGTACATCAGGCCCCTTGCCTCGATGCACACAGGGAAACCTACCACCTTGCCGTCCACAGAGATCGCATAGTCTGTCTTGTCAACCCACGCCTCACCAGTCAGATCAGCCGCATGCTCCCCCGCAAGGGAATAGATATCTTTTGCGTCTACCATTGAAAGTGTATACGGATCATTTGCAGAATACCGTGTCGCCATGTGGGCAGCAACTGTGTCATTTGAGTAGTAGACTTCCACATTCACGCCTTTCGATGCGCTGTACTCTTTTGCCATCTCCTCAAACTGCTCCTGTACCTCAATCTTGGAGTTAAAGATCGTGATGGATACGCCGTCTTTATTCGCACTGCCGCTCTCTGCATTTCCCCCGGCAGCCGTGTCCCCTCCGCCGTTTCCACCACACGCCGTAAGCGATAACACCATAGCTGTCGTGAGCGTCATTGCAAGTAGTTTCTTTTTCATTTTACATTTCCTCCTTTTTTCAAATCATTTTTTTGTTTCCGTTCTGTTGATATATTGATGGTAGCATTATTTTTTCAATATGTCAATCGTTTAACATATTTTTCGGCGTTTTATCACAAGTCTGCTTGCAATTTTGAGGTTTTTTGAATGGTTTTTTGTCTAAATTGACTAATGTTTGACCATTTTTCGGCTATTTTAATATGTTAAACCTTTGATATAATACTGCCATATTTGCGATCGACCACCACAGCCACAGCAGGTAGATGAAAAGCCTTTCCCCCACTCGCCGCGTGTCCTATACGTTACCTTAACAACATCGATTTTCTGCAAGAAACTGCGACCTTCCCTGTACATGAAAAATGCAATGGAAAGGGACACTTCACATAAGGAAGTGTCCCTTATGATATAACAGATTATTCCAAAATAAATCAAATATTTGGGTAACAACATTGAAATTAATATATGCAAAGGTTACTGTTCACTCCGTTCCAGTAACAGGCAAAGCGACACAATAATATGATTTCAGAAAGATGACAGAAGATATAGTTTTGAGTATATATGAAAAAAGTTATGTCTTACCAAGCACTGAATTTAGTTATCCAAATTCGCTTGTTAGGGGCTTTTGCCCCTAATACCCCATAAAGCATAAAGAACCGATGACCTTGTGAGAGATGAACTCACAGTGCATCGGTTCTGCGGTTATACGGAATTTTGTTTATATATGTAGGTTTTCATCTCCCCATTGTTTCATGTGTTCAAAAACGGGAATGAAGCTTTTTCCTAAGTCGGTAAGATTATATTCCACACGGGGAGGGACTTCTTTGTAGTCATAACGGGTAATGAAGCCATCCGCTTCCAGTTCCCGAAGCTGCTTTGTCAGGCTTGATTCCGTAATGTCACCAATATGCCTGCGAAGCTCTCCAAAGCGGTGTATATCCCTAAAGGCAATATAATAGATGATTTCAATTTTCCATTTACCGCCTAAGATTTTTTGTATGGTAGAAACTGTT
>DKVL01000077.1:667-6643 GCA_002491195.1 Lachnospiraceae bacterium UBA7179 | reverse complement strand
ATTTCTAGCCGGATGGAGTACTAGGAACTGTCAATAAATAACTTATGCATCTGACTTGCCTAAATCTCCATATACTGCGTTGTCGTCAATCGGCGTACGTCCAGTACGCCTCATTCCTCCGCCTTGCGTATGAAGATTTATTCTGCGTCATTTGCACAAGTTATTTTTTAACAGTTCCTTATCAAAATCTTCCAGTGCATTTTTATAATCTCACCAGTATTCATTTCCAATACTTTCATATTGGCACACCACCTTGTATTGTTGATAGCAGATAGTTATTTCGTCGTTACTTTTCATCCACGCCAAAGTAGTGGGAATCATGCGCCAAAATGCTAAAAGCTTCAGATTTTCACTTTCGCATTTTGTTTCATGTATATTATAGCGGATTCCGGGTGGAGTGTAAAGCCAAATTCTGTTGTATTATTGCATTGATACTGCATTTTATTGTACAATAAATATAAAAAAGCGATTCAGGTCAGGATTTTGCACTTGCTGTAAAATTTGTGCGAAAACGTAATGGAAGCGATGCATCAGCCCAAACACGAAGTGTTTTGCATGGGATGATGTCTGTAACTTATAAAAACAGATTCCATCAGAAGAGGAGTAACTTGCGATGTACAGAATAGCAGTCTGTGATGACGAGCAGGCAGATGCTTCCTATGTAACGAACTTTATAAAAATGTGGGCGCGGGAGCGCGCGGTCATGGTGCAGGTGGAGGAGTTTCCTTCTGCGGAGGCCTTTTGGTTTTGCTATGAGGACAGGGCGTTTGATATTTTGTTCCTTGATATTGAGATGCGGCCAAAAAACATGGATAAAAATACGGACCACGAGAGCATGAACGGAATCGACCTGGCGGCAAAAATACGGGAGCGCGACCATGCGATTCAGATTGTCTTTGTAACGGGATACATGGATTATATTGCCGAGGGATACGACGTGGAGGCACTGCACTATCTGCTAAAGCCTGTGACAAAGGAGCGGCTTGGCGGTGTGCTTGACCGTGCGGTGCAGCGGGTGAAGAGCAGGGAAATGGAATTGTGTCTGCAGACATCGGAAGGTATCGTGCGAATCCCTGTCAGTGAGATCCGTTATCTCGAGGTGCAGAGAAATTATGTGACGGTCTATGGCGGGGAAAACTACACGGTCAAAAAGACACTTGCTGAGCTGGAGCGGGAGCTGGATGAGAGCTTTTTCCGCACAGGGAGGTCTTTTATCGTGAATCTGAGATTTGTACAGAAAATCACAAAGTCGCAGGTTGTTCTGAAGGACGGGACACAGGTTCCACTTTCCAGAGGTTTGTATGAGAGGATCAACCGCGCGATGATACAATATTTTTAGAGGTTGTAGGAAAAATCTAAGGAGTGAAACAATGTCTATCTTTGACAAAATGATCGACAAGCGCATCGCGGCGTATCAGAGCGATCTGCTGGCAACACACTACGCGGAGGTGGAGAATATGTATCGCCAGATGCGCGGATGGAGACACGATTACCGCAATCACATACAGGTACTGAAAAGCTACGCAGATATGGGCGCGCTCGATGACATCAAGCGCTATCTGGACGAGCTGGATACGGACTTAAACACGGTGGATATGGCGCTGAAGACAGGGAATAAGATGACGGACGTCATACTCAACAGCAAGATTTCCCTGGCCAGATCGAAAGAGATCACAGTGACAGCGGACGCCCATGTGGCGGTGGCACTCACGACGGCGGAGATCGATCTGTGCATCATTATCGGGAACCTTTTCGACAATGCCATTGAGGCGAGCATGGCACTGCCAAAGGAAGAGCGCATGATCCGCGTCTATATGGATATGAAAAATACGCAGCTCTATATGTCCTTTACGAACCGCACTGCGGTAAAAAAGCAGCATAAGGAAAACGGGCGTTTCTTGACTTCCAAAGGACATGGACATGGTTATGGGTTGGTGCGGATCGACACGATCATCGAGCGCTATCAGGGCTATATCAGCAGAAACAGTGAGGATGGCGCTTTCACGACAGAGATCCTGCTACCGCAGTAAGAAGTAGAAAAAAGACTGTGAATGCGTTTCGTCCCCTGGTATATACATTTCGTCCCCGGATTGTATCTCTGGGGATTTTTCATGTTACAATGCAGATGTTTTACGAAGGAAACGATTCTGAAATATGAAAGAAAAGAAACTGAATGGCAGGGAGGAAATAATGTTCACAAAAAATTTGTATAGAAAAAAAGAGAAAAAGTATGGTGTACTCAGCAATGCGCTTTTTATGCTGCGGGAGGCAAAAACAAGTGTACCGAGTGTCATCTGGCTTGCAGTGCTGGATGGACTGATCGCGGTGGCGGTATCTGTGATCGAGCTGTATGTGGCGCCGTCGATTCTGGAAAAGCTGGAGATGCACAGCACGTTATCCGGGCTGCTGTATACAATCCTGTTTTTTACAGTAGGAATTACAGCAGCCAGTGCGATTCAGGCCTATGTAAAGCAGAATTTGTTGTATGGCAGGATTGAGGTGCGGAGCAATATCTTGAATAAAATCAGATATAAGATGAGCACAAGCTCTTATCCGCTGAGGGATAAGCAGGATTTTGTGAATCTGCTGGCTAAGGCAAATGATACATTGAATGATAACAGTGGGGCAGGTGAGGCAATCTGGAATACATTTACAGAACTGCTGCAGAATACATTAGGATTTGCGGTCTGGCTGTATCTGCTGAAAAGTGTGGATGTGGTCGTGATCCTTGTGACGGTCGTAACCACTGTTCTGGGGTATCTGGTCAATTACTATGTCAATGAGTGGAATTACCAGCACCGGAAAGAGGATGAGGAGATCTGCAAGCGCGTATTATATATTCTGGATAGGGCAGAGGACCGTTATCTGGCAAAAGATATCCGCATCTTCGGAATGCGGGAGTGGCTCTGCGGGCTGCATGACAAGTACAGGAAGCTCTATCATGATTTCTGCGGCAGAAGGGAAAGGCGGTATTTTGTGGCAGATCTGACGAATCTGGTACTGGGAATCCTGCGCAATGGGATTGCTTATGTCTATTTTCTTTATATGGTGTTGGGGGGACGGATCGGAGCTGCGGAATTTCTGTTATATTTTACCGCAGTCAGTGGGTTCACGGCGTGGGTCAATGGTATTATGAATAGTGTTTCTACGCTTCACAGACAGGGGCTGGAGCTGCAGTCTGTGCGGGAGTTTCTGGATTACAAAGAGATATTTTGCATGGAGGGAGGGCAACCGCTTTGTCAGAAACCAGGAACGGATTACACGATCGAGCTGCGGGATGTGAGCTTTCAGTATGCTGGATCTGAGTCAGAGCCGGCGAAGGAAATATTTTCCCATCTCAACCTCACGATTTACCCGGGCGAAAAACTTGCGGTCGTGGGTTTAAACGGAGCCGGGAAGACAACACTAGTGAAACTCATCTGCGGATTTTATGATCCGGATGAGGGTGAGGTGCTGCTGAATGGTGTCGATATCAGGAAATATAACCGCAGAGACTACTATAGGCTGATTTCCGGCGTTTTTCAGGATTTCTCAGTGATCGCATCGACAGTGGCGGTGAATGTGGCACAGGATGCGGCGGCAATCGATATGGAAAGGGTTCGGGACTGTGTTGAAAAGGCAGGATTGGAAAGAAAGATAGAGATGCTTCCCCAGAAGTATGAGACGCTTCTTGACAGGGATGTTCATATAAAAGCTGTGGAGCTTTCTGGCGGGGAATTACAGAGACTGATGATCGCGAGACTCCTGTATAAGGATAGTCCGATCGTGGTGCTGGATGAGCCGACTGCCGCGCTGGATCCGATTGCAGAGAATGATATCTATCAGAAATACAATGAGCTCACGAAAGGAAAGAGTGCGGTCTTTATATCACACAGACTTGCGTCCACCCGCTTTTGTGACAGGATCCTGCTGATCGAGAATGGCAGGATCGTGGAGGAGGGGACGCATGAGGAACTGCTCGGAAACGGGAAGCGCTACAGAGAGCTTTTTGAGATGCAGAGCAGATATTATCAGCAAAATTAGTTTTAGAAGAATACAAAGTCACCATTCTTCAGGGAGGATAAAACGGGTATGAGCGAAGAAACAGAAAAAATGACGCGGAAGGAAAAGATTCAATTGAACAAAAGGGCGTTCTCTATCTGGTATAGGGAGTATCCGGCACTGTTTGTGTCGACAGGAATATATTCCATGCTTGATGCTGTATTTCCATATATAATACTGTATTTCTCAGCGCAGCTGCTCAATGAGCTGGCAGGAGCACGGCAAAAAGAGATACTGATACAGAAAATCATCATATTACTTTCAGCAGAGGCTTTTGTGCTGCTACTCAAAGCGGTGGTCTGCCGATGGAAGAATGTGTTGTCGGACGGAACCTGCATATATTTTTATGACCGCAAACGACAGTTTGATAAATTGCTGTCCATGGACTTCTGCGACGTTGAGTCTCCCTGGACACAGGCGCTGTTGCGCGAGGTACAGCAGACATCGATGTGGAGAAACTATGGTGTGCGGAGAGTGTATATGCAGTATCAGGAGTTTTTGAAGGCGCTGTTTAAGTTGCTGGGTGGGATAGGCCTTTCGGTATCTCTGTTCCAGCTTCCGGTCCGGGCAGATGCAGGGTGGCTTACGATGCTCAATCATCCTTTGTGCATTTTGCTGCTGGCATTGTTCCTCTGCGGTGTGACATTGCTCTCACCATGGTTGGAAATGGTTGGAAAAAGATGTGTGATCCAATGTGAGCAGGATCTCAAGCTTGGCAATCGTTTTTTCGGATTTTTTGAAGATTTGGTGAGTGCGGATAAACGTGCACTGGATGTGCGATTATATGGCCAGGAGCGTTTTTTGACCCAGTTGAATCCTATCCAAAACGATTTTGGAGTCAACTCGAAGATTGCGCGGTTTTCCAGAGGAAGAATGGGGATTGCCAGTGCGGCATCGGCAGCGGTATCCAGAATTTTTGGCGGACTGATCTATCTCTTTGTCTGTCTGAAAGCGTGGGGAGGTGCTTTTGGCGTCGGTTCTGTCACACAGTATATCGGTGCGGTCACTGCAATGTCGGGCGGACTGGCAAAGCTTTTGGAGCTTGCAGGGGATGCAGGCATCAATGCTTTTTATATGAAAAAGGAATTTATGTTTCTGGATATTCCGAACCGCATGTATCAGGGGTCACTTACCGTGGAGAAGCGTTCTGATAAGAATTACGAGGTGGAATTTCGCAATGTGAGTTTCCGATATCCCAACACAGAGGCATATGCGCTGAAAAATGTCTCGTTGAAGTTCCGGGTAGGCGAACGCCTTGCGCTGGTCGGGCAGAATGGCTCTGGCAAGACAACGTTCATCAAATTGCTGTGCCGTCTGTATGATCCGACAGAGGGCGAGATCCTGCTGAATGGGATCGATATACGAAAGTACGATTACCAGGAATATATGAGTGTGTTCTCTGTGGTATTTCAGGACTTTCAGCTGCTTGCCTACTCTGTGGGGCAAAATATTGCCGCGCGCGCGTCATACGATCGGGAAAAGGCTGAGAGCTGTTGTGAGAAAGCTGGTTTCTGGGAGCGCGTAAAGTCGATGCCAGAGGGCCTGGACACGATATTATACAAGGATATGACAGAGGAGGGCGTGGAGATTTCCGGCGGCGAGGAGCAGAAGATCGCGATCGCGCGGGCGATGTACCGCGATTCGGCGTTCCTGATCCTCGACGAGCCGACTGCCGCGCTCGATCCGATGGCGGAGTATGAGATTTACACGCGCCTGAATGAGATTGTCGAGGACAGGACGGCGATCTATATCAGCCACCGCCTCTCCTCCTGCCGCTTCTGCGATGAGATCATCGTTTTCCACGAGGGAAGCATGGTGCAGCAGGGGAGCCATGAGGCGCTCCTTGAGCAGGAGGGCGGCAAGTACAGGGAGCTGTGGAACACACAGGCGCAGTATTATGTCTCGGATGCGTCTTAGGAACTGTAGAAAAATAAC
>DKVL01000077.1:0-353 GCA_002491195.1 Lachnospiraceae bacterium UBA7179 | reverse complement strand
GTAGCCCGCTACGCCTGCGTTTTTGACATACATCCTCGAAGAAATATCCTGCGCAAGTTGCATCACTTATTTTCCTACAATTCCTTAGAGCGTGTTTCGGAATAGGAAAGGACTGTCTGATATTCAGGCAGTCCTTTTCCTCGCGTTCGGAGAATCATTTTGCGGAGGCAAATTGTAATGGAAGGAATATAAAGGTGTATTAATTTTGACATTTCGGGCGATTTTTGACATTTCGATTTGACAGTATTGAGATAAAATTGTATAGTGGATTAGTACTCCATCCGGTTAGAAATTGAAGTCTGGGACTGCCTGTTCCGCACCATTGCGTTGCACTGGCACGAAACAATCAGCCC
>DKVL01000010.1:21971-41926 GCA_002491195.1 Lachnospiraceae bacterium UBA7179 | reverse complement strand
CTTTTGTCGCTTCAATCATATGATTACGGTAATCAAATCATCAAGTGGGCAAGGAAAAACTTCATTAGCACTAAAAACGCAGTTTGCTTTGCAGGCTGAATACACGCCCTATCAGATATTGTGTTGCGATGATGTGCAGGAGCTTGGTCATATTGTAGATTATTTTTATGCCAGAACGAGGCTTGGAGAAAAGCCATTGATACTGCTTGATAATTTGGATGCACATTTGTGTAAATGGAACAAACTTGTGCAGCTTATGCAATCGGGGGTAATGCAGAATTATAAATTGATTGTAACTTCACGGGAGAACGATTGGTATAATTATAGTGGGGATCTAAGCAATCTGCACGAATTGAATATTGTGAAACCTGTTCTGATGGAGGATGAAGCAGCACAAATTTTTCGTATACTACAGAATACGGGATATTTACATCCTGATATAACAGACTGGAGAAAAGCATGGGCAAAGGTAGCCGATAGGAAATTGTTGATAGAGTATGTGTATCTTCTTACACATGGAGAGATGATAGAAGAGCGTATATCCGCGCAAATGAAAGGGATTGGGGATTCTGCAGAAGGAGGCATCAAATTTGAAATTTTGCGGAAAGTATGTTTTGCTGACATATGTGGCGTTCAATTGCCAACAAGAAAACTTTTAAAGAATTTATCACCCAAAACAGAGCGTGATATTGGAGAGCTGTTAAAGAGTATGACAGATGAATTTTTGGTTCATGTTAGTCAGGATGGAGATTATGTTGAAGGGTTACATCCAGTCCGATCACAGCATATCGTGAATCGGCTGCATGAATATTATCCACTTGTTGAAACAGCACTCGATATTACAAGGATTGCAAATATTCAAGATTTCCCGATACTTTTTGCTCATTATCCCGAGTTTGAGTTTGATAAAAAGGAGTTTTACTCAATTTTCGTAGATGAATGGTGGGATGTTACGGATTTGAAATGCTACCTGCTTGCGGTTCATGGGACTTTTTCAGGAAGTGTTATGCAGTATTTCTTAAACAATAGGGATGCATTTAATGAGGCTAATGCGTGTGGGGGATTGTTTGTTTTTGCGACAGAATTATGTCCATTTGTTAGATTTGGAGAATTGAATGAATCTTTAGAGACACTTGATGGCTTGGCGGAAATGTCACCTGATAATGAAAAGATTCAATATTTAATTGAGCTAAGGGACAGTACGCCGAAGATTGAAACAACGCAAACAGATGTATATATTCTAAGTTTGAAAATATATCAAAAATTAAAGGGTATAAATGCGACGGAAATTATAGATATGGATTCCTATGCTATGATAGCAGATTTGCTTTACCATTTATATTCTGTAATGAATTTATCATTAAATATCAATTTAGAAAATCTTTGGTCAAATTCGGAAAAATACAATATTGATACCATGTCTTTATTGATGTATACATCATTTTGTGGTAATAGGGAGAGGTATCTTGGTTTTGTAGAGTCAAACTTTCCGATGATATTAACTTATCTCAAGCACAAAACGAAATCTCATAGGCTGTATGTCAGTGATAACAAGGAAGAGATATATGTTGAATACGTTTTCAGGGTAAGTGAAATAGAAAAAGGAAATCAGGAAAGTGTTTCGCGTTTGAAAGTAATTTGCAGGACTTTGCCAATTTTTAAAACATATCATTCAGATGCGATAATGCCTCATTTGGATGTGTTGGATGTGTATACAATACCTGATGATGCCCATAAAGAGATGCCGATTCGAAATCTGATAATTATGTTTCGGCAGAATTTTGCGTCGTTATGGTTAGATACGATACAGAGTAATTATGAGTTTGATACAGTGACCGATTGGATTGAGCATTGGTTCAATACTCGAGAATGCGTTTGCAGACTTTTGGAGAAGGTCTGTATCTGTATGTATAAATTGTTGGAGGGAAGGCCTATTGGCAACTCAGGTGCAGAATTTGATGAGAAAAGGGAACAGTATGATACTTATTTGCGCGGAGTGTTATCCTATCCGAAAGAGCATAGACCATTTGAAGAATCACCAGAGATACCGAAAAATTTTTTGGCGGTTCAAAGAGACTATTTCGGAAGTATACAAAATTTTGCTAAGCAGGTAGTTGGGCTTATAAAAAGAGATGCTCAGATGCAGAGACTGGCACTTTTTTATTTGAGAAAGGCGATGGTTGTACTTTCGTCAATGCAGGATTTTTTCGGAAATATGTCATTGGGTCAGATTTACCAGTACAAACATAAAGTGTTGTGTGAACAGGAAAATCAGAAATTGATAGAAACTTATATGTGCTGTGAATATTACACACAGCATCAGGCAAATACAGATTTCAATAAATATCAAGTGAAAAACTGGTATACATCCATGCGCAAGAAAGAACTTGACAGGGTAAATTCGGTATTTGAAATGATTCAAAAAGAGTATCATGCAGAGTTTCCGATACAGATATATGAAGATGGAATACTTAAGTATTATCCAATAATACTTAGGTCATTTGATATTACAGACGAAGGGGCGATACAGGATTTTTTGGTTAGTGTTGCATCTATTTCAGAATTTCCTTTTGAATTTTTAATTCTTATGTGGGGGAATGAGGAAGGGGAAATCTGGCCTACGGCATTTAGATTTTCAAAACAATGTTTGGAAGCATTACATAGAGCTTTTGTTTCCAAAGAGCAGGAGGCAGTGGATTCCCTGCCAGCACCATATCCGATAGAAGTGACATCAAAGATGCTTGCTTGTTTTGGCAGTGATGTAAAATTGCAATCAAAAGAAAATATGAATCCATATAGCAGATATATTGGTGATATAGGGCAGGAACTATGGATATATTCCAAAAACCGAGAATTGCTTTTGTCTGATGAGGATAGTGAATATCTTACTTATATGCTTACGGAGGTCAAGGAAAAAATAAGTGTTATGCTCAATGAAGTAAAGATGCATTTGTCCTCAGAGATTTATAGTGATTTGAGTGTTCTGTGTGATTTGACGTACCAAGGGGAAGTCTTTGATGATATGAAGTTGAACACTTTAGTAATGAAATATCAATATATGTGAGAAAAAAGAACGCAGATTTGAAAGAGGAATAGTGTATGTTGGGGATGTATGAGAGGGATGGAATGATTTTTTAAGGAGCAATACGGGACAAATAGGAGGGAAGGGCTTGAAAACCGTCTGGCATTAGCGTTATGATTCCTATATAATATGATGAAAGATACGCTTATAGGAAGGGTAAAATTTTGGAAAATATATTGAAAAGAGATGGCTTGTCATTTGCTTTGTTAGAAAAGTTATCATATCAAACTGAATTAGGAATACGACTGAAGAAAAATCTGCATTATTTTGAGAAAAATATGTTGTTTGATGAGTTGATAAAAATGAATAAATGGTATGATTCCTGTGAATATCTTCATAATATTGCAATAGATTATCGCATTAAAAGTATTCAATCAGCAATGCTTAAATATGATCGATATTATCCGGATCATCAGACAGCTAAAGTTTTTAATGATATGTTAGGATTTCGCACTCTCTGTGATAATTATGAGGATATATTGGTACTACAGATATGTAAATGGATTCGTGTAGCAGATATGTCTGATGGAAAATCAAAAGATGATGGTTATAGGGGTGTGCATATATATTTTCAACTCAGCAGTTTTCATTATCCAATTGAAATCCAATATAACACATATTATGACAGGCAGTTCAATAATTGGCTTCATAAGTATGTTTATAAAAGAGAAGTTGATGATCAAATTGGATGTATGTTGCGTCAGGCATATGAGAATGCCAAAATAAGAAATGAGAATGAGTTTAGGGAGATGTTAAAAGATGTGTTATCTGATAGCGAAAAAATTTAGTGAAACAGGGTGTCTGGCTTTGCAGATGACACATGGTAAACACTTGGCGGATTTTAAAGAAAGGTTAGTGCAGGCTGTGGGATATGAGGATATCCAGCTAGTAACGATTAGCCGCCCGTCTGCGTATGGTGAATACGAACCATATCATTTTGTGGATACAGAGCAGGAATTTGAGGAAATGGTAATACGGATGAAATAGAAATTGATCTATTTGGAGTTATGGGCATTTTCATACAGCCTGACGGAGCTTTGCCGAAGATGTTTGCATATGCTGACAACCTGAAAGATAACGGCATATGCCTACAGCTGCTGACCAGGCTGCGAAGCTGGCAAAGATGAATCAGAATTGAAGAAGTTTGCAAATAGAATGATTTAATGATACAATAGAAGTAACAAAATTTTCAGCGATGAAGGAGCAGGTTATATGAATATTCAGATGCAGGTCTGTGGATTGATCATTTTGCTGCTGATATTGTTTTTTTATAAGAGACAGGAGACGGTCGGGTTGTATACAGAGGCCTTGTTTCAGCGTGCGTTGTATACATGTATGGGATGCCTTGTGCTGGATATCCTGTCTGTAGTTCTTATTGTAAATCAGGAGCGTTTTCCGGGACTACTCGTGAGAGCGGAGTGCAAAATGTATCTGGTATCCTTGGTGGGGACAGGTTATGTGGCGCTGGTATACGCTTGTGCAGATGTTTATAATCTTGTGAAGGTTAACAGATTTATTAAAATAATGGGAATTGCGGCGGCAGCGGTTGGTGTGGTCATATTCCTGCTTCCAATCAGTATTTTTTGCGAGGGAAGGGATGTGTATACTTATGGGCCTGCCTGCATTGCAACTTATATAGGTGCAGTAGTGCTCATACTGGTAACACTGTTTTATACTGCAAAACGGGAAAGCGGAATGAATCCCAGACGGCGCAGGGCGATTCGGACCTGGATGGCAATCTGGCTGATTTCCGCACTGATCCAGCTCTTGAACAGTCAGATCCTGTTAGTGGGGTTTGCGGGTGCATTGGGAATCTTTATCTTGTTTTTTGAACTCGAAAATCCGGAGGCAAACATTGACAGAAAGACTGGTTTTTTCAATGCGAGGGCATTTGCGGATTATGTAAAGCACAAATATAATAGTGATGAAGAAGCTGCTGGTATGCTGGTTTCTCTTGATAACGCACATTCCAATGATATTCGGATTGAGCACATGGCAGACATCATGGCAGAGGTAACAGATCTGATCAGACGGATTCCAGAGACAAAGCGATTTAAGACAGACGACAGGGAATTTACACTGATGTTTGACAACAGTGAGCAGATGGAACGCGCATATAATATGATCAATAGCCGATTTCAGAAGGAATGGCTGGAGAATGTAGCCAATGTAACTCCAGTGATCCTGCAACCGTATTATGTGCTGGTTCCGACAGCAAAAGTTGCCGACAGTGCCGATGAAATGCTGGGATTTGTCAGGTATTTCAGGGCACACTGTATGGACAATCCTGAAATCCATATCCATGTGATTGACGAAAAAAGCGTGGCGCAGAAAAGGGAACGGGACGCGATGCTCGCAACGATCATCCAGGCCATGGAGGAGGACAGGGTAGAGGTGTTCTTCCAGCCGATCTATTCGACACATACGAAAAAATTTGTCTCAGCTGAGGCGCTTGTGCGGATTCGGAGAGAGGACGGAAGTATTATTCCGCCCGGCTTATTCATACCGATTGCCGAGGAGACAGGACTGATCGTAAGGCTTGGTGAGCGGGTGTTTGAAAAGGTGTGCCGGTTTATCACAGAGTATACGCCGGAGCAGTATGGTGTAGAGTATATTGAGATTAATCTGTCTGTGGTACAGTGTGAGGCGAAGTCGCTGGCAAAGTGTTACAGTGACATTATGGACAAGTACAAAATCAATCCTGCATTTATCAATCTGGAGATCACGGAATCGGCGTCCATCGTCATGCGCAAGACGCTGCTGGACAATATGCGGGCATTGATCAATTATGGCGTGAGCTTCTCCCTTGACGATTTTGGAAACGGTCAGTCCAACCTGAATTATATCGTAGATATGCCAGTGCACATTGTCAAGTTCGACAGGGATATGACACAGGCGTACTTTGAGAGTGAGAAGGCAAGATATGTACTGCAGGCGGCGACGGATATGATACAGGGGCTGGGCCTTAAGGTTGTTGCGGAGGGCGTTGAGACAGCAGAGCAGCTTAGAGAGCTGGAACGGCTTGGCATCGACTACATACAGGGTTATTATTTTTCCAAGCCCATTGAGGTGGAACGTTATCTTGAATTTTTAAAAGTAAAAAATAGTTGATTTTGATTTCGTTTATGACAAAAAAACACTTTAGTTTGCTAAAGTGTTTTTTATTTACGACTCTATACAACACTATATCATAATGGAAAATATAAGTCTAGTCTTTTTTTTGTTATGAGGTATAATTTTATTTGTAACAACACAATATGCAACCCTGCCGAAGTGTGTTAAGGAACAGATTATTTCCGTAAGCATGTCTGGGTGGGAAGTACATGTATAAACCTGCACAGATGCAGGTAGGGAACCGGAGAAAATCAGTTTTCTGGTTCTTGGAAAGGTATGGGTAAAATATGTCAGAGAACAAAACATCAGAAAACAGAGAATGGCAGAGGGAGGAGCGGCATCTGAGGGACTGTCAGGCGCTGATTGCTGCGAATGTTAAGGAGTATCAGAAACAGTATGAGGCGCGGCACAGGGAGACAAAGGATTTGTTTGATGCGGTGCAGGGCGGCAATGTCGAGCTGTATGATCAGATGATGACATCCAAAAGTCTGGAGGAACACAGTCTGAATCAGCTGCACAAGAATCAGGCGGCATATGACAAGCCGTTTTTTGGCAGGATTGATTACCGCAATGTGGATGAGCGGCTGTCGGAATCGATTTATATTGGAAAACATGGCATTTTGCGGGATAAGACCAATGTGGAGATCGTGGACTGGCGGGCGCCGATTTCGAGTGTTTACTATGAAAATGAAATCGGAGAGGGAACGTACAGTATTCCGGACAGTCACAGTGATGGGAAGGGGCGCGCGTATCATATCGATCTGGCGTTGAAACGCACTTATGACATTGAGGAGGGGCGCCTGCAGGGTTTTTACGACAGTGATGTGGCGGCAAATGACGAACTGCTGGTGAAGTATCTGAGCAAAAACAGGGACGCCGTGCTCGGCGATATCATCGCTACGATACAGAAAGAGCAGAACGAGATCATAAGGGAGAGCCCGTTTCACAATATTCTCGTGCAGGGAGTTGCAGGGAGCGGAAAGACAACCGTGGCGATGCATAGGATTTCCTATATCATGTACAACTATAAAGAGCACTTTATGTCCAATGAGTTTTGCATCGTGGGAGGGAGCGATATTCTGATCGACTACATTACAGGCGGTCTCCCGGAGCTGGATGTATACGATGTAAAACACATGCGCATGGATGAGCTGCTGACGCATCTGTTGAAAAAAGAGTGGAAGAAAAAGTATCGGATCATACCGCCGTCACCGAATCTCGCGTGGAAGAGCAAGATGCTTTTTGCATCGGAACTCGAACAGCATCTGCAGCGGCTGCGCGACCATATTCTTGGAAACTGTGTCGTGTGTGACGAGGAGATTGGTATGCTCCTGTCACAGAAAAACAATGATAATTTTATCAAGGGAAATCCTGGTTTTTCAATCAACCGCATTCTCGTGACACTCGATGAACGGCTGAGAAACCGCATCAGACTGCAGTGCCAGGACCGTGAGGAAGTCGGGATTTACAAGAAGAAACTCACGCAGTACAAAAACTATTTTTCAAAGTACTGTTACAAGGGCAGTGTGGTGAGTCTGTATCTGCAGTTTCTTGATGTGTATGGAAAGACATATTATATCGATATGGCGCCCGTGGTCGAGCGGGTGTCGGATGGTATCTTTGATGTGTACGATATTGCGGCGATGCTGATTATTTATTACAGGACGCTGCAGAGAAAGCCGGATGAGGAGTTTGGACAGATTTTTATCGATGAGGCGCAGGATTTTGGACCGATCGTGTACTATGCGCTGCGGACAGTGCTGCCAAAGTGTTTCTTTACCATCATGGGTGATGTGTCCCAGAACGTTAATTACGAGTGCGGCATGAATGAGTGGAATGATATGCGGCAGAAGATTTTCGACAGCAGCACCGACAGCTTTCGCGTTTTGGCAAAGAGCTACCGAAATACGATTGAAATATCGGACTTTGCAGGGAAGATATTAAGCAGTGCCTCAAAAGGCGCCTATCAAATTGAGCCGGTGATCAGGCATGGCGAGCCAGTACATTTTGTAGAGAGTATCTCGCAGGAGGAGGCAGCGGGCCTCGCAGCGGACATCCTATCAGATCTGCGGCAGAAAGGTTATGAGACGATGGCGGTAATCTGCTTTGCGGAGGAGGAGAAGGAGGCGGTGATCAGGCGTATTGGACGCCAGATACAGCTTACGGATTCGGACAAGAGCGGATTTTGCAAGGGCGTGATGGTGCTCACTGTGCCGGAGACAAAGGGGCTTGAGTTTGACTGTGTGCTGTTGTGGCGGCCGGACTTAAAGGGGTACAAGGACAATCCAAAGCTCGCCAAACTCCTGTATGTAGCCGCCACAAGAGCATTGCATGAGCTGTATGTGATACGATAGGGTTTTGATTTTGCGGCAGTTATTGTGAAAAGTCTGGAGGTGTGGTAAACTTAGTTTAGTTGATAAGGAACTGTAGGAAAATAAGTGATGCAGATTGCGCAGGATATTTCTTCGAGAGTGCCGCTCCGCAATCAGGCGCATAGCGGGCTATGTAACTGATTGCGGAGTGGTGCTATCGGAGGAATAGACAAGCAAGATGTGTCAGTTATTTTTCTACAGTTCCTAAGGAAGGGGCGGTCAAGATAACGATGAAAAATAATGTATATAAAGTGCGCAGACTCGCTTCGCCCGTTGACTGGGTGGTTGAGGTGCCGGGCTCTAAGAGTATGACGAACAGGGCGCTTCTGATGGCAGCGCTGGCAGATGGCACGACGACGCTGAAAGGAGTGCTGTTTAGCGATGATTCGAGGCATTTCCTGGGTTCTCTGCAGTCGCTTGGCTTTCAGGTGGAGATTGACGAGGCCAAAAAAAGCGTTGTGGTAAAAGGACGAAACGGAAAAATCCCTGTCACGGAAGGCGAGATTGATGTCGGAAGTGCCGGAACAGCTGCGCGGTTTCTGACAGCAATGCTTGCGATGGCGGAGGGAACCTTTGTGGTGAATGCCTCGGAGCAGATGAAAAAACGCCCTATGAAACCGCTTTTTGAAGTGTTGGAAAATATGGGGGCAGAAATTACCTGCCTTGAAAGGGCGGGATTTCTGCCAGTTCGGATCAGGGGGATCGGTGGCAGACTGCCCGCGGATGAGATGTGTCAGGTACAGCTGGACATCAGCGAGAGCACACAGTTTCTGAGCGCATTGCTGCTGGTTTCCCCGATGGTAAAACAGGGGCTTCGGATCCGGATCACGAGTGAGCGAAAGGATGGTTCTTATATACGGATTACGCGAAAAATGATGGAGCGGCTTGGAGCGAAGGTTGATTTTGACGGCATGGATTATACGGTACAGAGCGGTACTGCATACCGGCCAGACTGCTGCCAGATTGAGCCGGACGTGTCAGCGGCGTGTTACTTTTATGCGGCGGCGGCGCTCACTGGAGGAAGAACGTTGGTCAGACATGTCACAAGGGAGTGTATGCAGGGCGACTTGAAATTTCTGGATCTGTTGGCGCAGATGGGGTGCACGGTCAGCGATTGTTCTGATGGCATTGAGGTGCGGGGAGCGCGTGACGGCAGATTAAAGGCAGTCACGGTGGACATGAAGGATTTTTCGGATCAGGCCATGACGCTTGCGGCGCTTGCCCCTTTTGCAGACGGGGATGTCCGCATTGAAAATATTGGTCATATCCGATTGCAGGAGTCGGATCGGATCCATGCGATTGTGACAGAGCTTGCGAGGCTTGGCATTTCCTGCGAGGAAGATGCAGACGCTGTCACGATACACCCGGGTACACCCAAACCAGCGGTTGTACAGACTTATGAGGATCATCGCATGGCGATGGCGTTTGCACTGATTGGGTTGAGGGTAGAGGGAATCGAGATTGCAGATCCGATGTGCTGCCGGAAAACGTTTGAGGACTATTTTGAGATGCTTGACAGTCTGATCGGTAGAAACAGAGTGGAATCTTAATATCCACTCTGTTTTAGGTTTGCAACGAGCTGTACATAGAATTCCCGCACATCAAATTCCGGAATATTCTCACGGTTCAGGTCGATCATGTCCCCGTGGGAGATGCCGCGCGTTCCGTTTACGGTGAGCATTTGGAACGTTTTTCCCCATGAAAAGGATTTCTCACCGACAAGGCCGTCATTTGCCCCGTCGAAGTATTTGGCAAGGTGATAAGTAAAGTTCAGGGGAAAGCGTCCGCCGCCTGCCTTGTTGAGTCTGGAACCAATGCTCTGGTACAGAATGCCGGGCACATCGGGGTACTTTTTGTTAAAATCCCTGCAGAAGGAGGCAGTGAGATTGTTAACTGCTGCCAGAAAGTCAGGATTGGGATCTCCCAGCCTCAGCAGTGCGGCGTTGTAGGTTTTTGCCACGGCGTCCTGTTCCGCCTTTGGAATCTTTGTGAGCAGGTAGTCTGCAAATTCACATCCTCTGTGCGGGGTATTGACTGTCGTGAGTGTGGCGACATGACCGGCGATGCCGGGGAGATTCAGCGCGCATCTGCAGTCCAGACCGCCTTTGGAGTGCGCGATGATATTTACTTTGTCGCAGCCTGTCTCGGCAACGATATTCAGGATGCGCTCTGCGATCTCCTGACCACTGGTTTCGACAGACGCTGCGGACTGGTGTTCTCCATAAAAAACGTTAGCGCCGTTGTTTTCAAGAGCCCTGGGAATGCGCCCCCAGTAGTTGAAGTAGCGAAAGTCGCGGAAGAAAACGCCATGCACCATGAGGATCGGATATTTTGTGGCACAGATCTGTTGTGCGCGGCGTTTTTCATCAGTGATGATTTTCTGGTTTTCCAACGTGATTTCATCAGAAACAAGCCGAATCATTTTTCCGAGGACGAAAAGATGGACAATTGGTATCATACCGCAGACAACAGCGATCACGCGCATCTTGATGCCAAGCTGTTCTGAGGAAAAGAAGATGCGCAGCATACCGTTCCAGAACACGACTGCTTCCAGCACGATAGCAAGCAGTGTGTTGATGATCCAGAGCTTCGGATTCTGAAACATATTCTCGACAGCAAGCAGTTTGGTGAAACTCAGGACAAATAAAAGGACAGACAGGGCGGCAGAGCCCAGAAATTCTGTGAGCAGGGCATTGCCTCTTGCGCAGGTTTTAAGCCGTTTGGTGCGGGGGAGAACAAACGCGGGAAAGAGATTGACCGCGATATATAGAAGAAGGAAAATCCAGTACAGGCCTGTCCTGCTTCTTATGACATAAAAATTGGACGCTATGAATATAATCAGCGAATAGAGTATACAGTTTATGGCTTTGATCAGTTTGTTGTTCATGGTGGTGTGTTCCTTTCGGTTCGGTAGTAAATTAATAAGCTATTCTGTCTATTATACAACGGGTTTCCTGTTGTTGACAATTCATATTGGAAGAAATTATTTGTCAGACACGCGATAGTACTCCGCCCAGCCAGTCAGTAACTGTACTGTCAGGATGGAGTACCAGATAAGGTCACTATGGACAGCTTTGATTATTTTTACACAATTTTCGAGCGGGAAATGTAACAAATTATACAAAAATACCGATTTGTATTTATGAATTGTGTTTAAAGAGAAAATCGTGTATACTGTATTTGATCGCGTGATTGGAAGACAGTTTCTAAAGACAGCGATTGAATAAAATGTTGGATAAGGATGAAAAAGAATGACAAACCGTCAGAAGAATCCATTGCTATATAAGATCATCAGAACAATTTTTTATGTCCCGTTTATGGCGGTATACCGCCCAAGGATCGTGAACCAGTCCCTGATACCGAAAGAGGGGAGAGCCGTTCTGGCGGGCAATCACAAACATGCGCTGGATCCGATCTTAGTGGATTGTTGTACGAACAGGACAGTACATACGCTTGCCAAGAAAGATCTCCACGACGGGATTTTTGGCTGGCTGTTCCGCGGTGTTGGAACGATACCAGTAGATCTTCATGCAGCGCACAATCCGGCAGCGCTTGATCAATCTGTCGCATATCTTAAGAACGACTGTATGATCAATGTATCGCCGGAGGCAAAGCGCAACTACACCGATGAGATCCTGCTGCCATTTAAATATGGCGCGGTTGTGATGGCAAAAAGAGCGCAGAGCAGAATTATTCCCTATGCGATCACAGGAGATTACCGAATCCGAAGCAGGAATCTTCGGATTCGGTTCGGGGAGCCGCTCGATGTGGGGAACCTCACAGTGGAGGAGGCAAATACGCTGCTTTACAATACAGTAAAAGAGCTGTTAATACAGGAGGCCAAACATGCAGACAGAACAGATTAAGACACCATGGTATGCTTTTTATAAGGATGTCAGGGCGCATCTTACCTACCCACAGGAGTTGTCCTTATATGAATTGATGCAGCAAAGGACAGAACAGATTCCAGATAACATCTGTTATGATTATTTTGGAAAAAAAGAAACGTATGCGCATCTGCACAAAACGATCGAAACTTGTGCGAATGCCTTTTGGCAGCTTGGTGTGAAACGCGGCGACAGGGTGAGTATCTGTATGCCAAACACGCCGGAGGCGGTCATTAGTTTTTATGCGCTCAATAAAATCGGCGCTGTTGCGAACATGATTCACCCGCTGTCCGCCGCAGTCGAGATCCGGCATTATCTGACCGTTTCGGAAAGCGAATACATCGTGGCTGTGGATCTCTGTTTTACAAAGCTGGAGGAGATCAGGAAAGAGACGCACCTGAAAAAGTGTATTCTGGTATCGGTAACAGATTCCATGCCGTTTCCTGTGAAATGCGGTTATTACCTGACAAAAGGCAGGAATGCAAAATCAAAAAAGCCGGATCAGAAGGACCGGCCAGATTGTATGTCGTGGAAAAAATTTATGGCGCTGGGACAAAAGGGAGTGCAAAAATCCGATGACACAGGACGCCGCAGCAAAGGGGACGATGTGGCTGCGATCTTATACAGCGGCGGCACGACAGGGTATCCAAAAGGAATCGAACTGACAAACCTGAATTTTAATGCGCTGGCCATGCAGGGGGAGGAAATGTGCGCCTGCCTGCAGCCAGGAGACAGGCTTCTTGCTATTATGCCCGTATTCCACGGGTTTGGACTTGGAATCTGCATTCACACCGCGCTGTGCGTAGGATGTATGGACATTTTGCTGCCCCGGTTTGATGCGAAACATTTTGACAGGCTGCTGAAAAAATATCGGCCCAATATCATAGCCGGCGTGCCGACTTTGTACGAGGCGCTGTTAAAGAGCGACCGGCTTGCGGGCTGTGACCTGTCTTTTTTAAAATGCGTTATCTCAGGCGGCGATTCGCTCTCTGCCGCGCTCAAACAAAAAGTGGATCAGTTTTTGCAGCAGCATGGGGCAAACGTGCAGATCAGGGAAGGCTATGGCCTGACAGAGTGTGTCACAGGCAGCTGCCTGACGCCGCTGCACGGTTACAGGGAGGGGAGTATCGGGATCCCTTATCCGGACACCTATTACAAGATTGTAAAGCCGCAGACAGATATGGAACTGCCCTACGGCGAGGAGGGCGAGATTGTCCTTAGTGGTCCGACGGTCATGAAAGGATATCTGAATGACAGCGAGGAGACAGACAAGGTGCTCAAAAGGCATGGTGACGGCAGGATCTGGCTTCATACCGGCGATTTGGGAGTGATGGATCCGGATGGTTTTATCTATTTCAAACAGAGGCTCAAGAGACTGATCATCAGTTCCGGTTATTGTCTGTATCCCCAATATATTGAAAATGTGATTGATTCGCACAAGGACGTGCTGGTGTCCTGCGTTGTGGGAATCGATCACCCATACAAAGTGCAGGTGGCAAAGGCTTATATCGTGCTGCGGAACGGTGAGAAGGATGCCGGGAAAAGGGAGGAACTGCTGCAGGATATCCGCAGGCACTGTGAAAAAAATCTCGCAAAGTACGCATGGCCATATGCGTATGAAGCGATCGAGGAACTGCCCAGGACTTTAGTAGGAAAGGTAGCGTATAAGGAGCTTCTGACAAAGGAGGAAAAGTCTGGTGAGACGGCGTAAACTGACATTTCTGCTGATACACCCGGAGATCTCAAGAACCCGTTACAATTTTGTGGGTGTCATTGAAAACGAGTGTCTCGAGCTTGAGTATATATCCGCAATGCTGAAGAAGAAAGGGCACAAAGTCGTGCTCTATGACGCGCAGGTAGAGACCTTTGGCGTGGGTCCGGCCATTCAGGAGACCAAGGCGGATGTCGTGTACATATGCGGCAGGGCAAGGCAGGAAAATTTCATGTTAGAGTACTGTGAATACGCGAAGGAATGCGGAGCTGTTACAATTATTGGCGGACTGCACGCGCAGCTCTGCTATGAGCGGATGTATCGTCCCTATGTGGATTTTATTCTCACGACATTTGACATTTACAAGATTGTGGACATTGTGGAATACGCGGTGTATCATGAGGAAGGGGCATTGGCGCGGCTAGCGGGAGTCTGTTGTCAGAGAGAAGGGGTATGGCATTACAATGCGGGGGAGCCATTTGACATCAGACGTCTGCCGCGACCGGACAGGAGCTATTTTAATGCGTTTCCACATCGGTATCAGTATCTGGAACTCGGTCATGCTGCGTGGGTGCGGACTGCGTATGGCTGCCCGTACCGATGTGCGTTCTGCCATAGAAACAGGATGAATATGGGAAAGCTGAGCTGCCGCGACATGGATGATGTGGTGGATGAGATTGCGCAGATTGATTCCGATAACATCTATATCGTGGACGATGATTTCCTGTATGATACGGACAGGCTTAACCGCTTTGTGGACAGGATCAGACAGCGTGGGATTCATAAAAATTACATCTGTTATGGAAGAGCGGACTATATCGCCAAAAATCCTGATATGATGAAAAAATTGAAAGAAATTGGACTTTATTACGTGTTGGTGGGGTTGGAAGCGATCGAAGACCGTTATCTGGACCGTTATGAGAAACATTCCGACGTGGATCACAATATACAAAGTATTGCGATCTGTAAGGAGCTGGGAATCCATCTTATGGGAATGTTTATCATTGATCTGGGCTTTCGTGCGAAGGATTTTCGCGCGCTCTATCAGTGGATTGCGGCGTATCAGGTAAGGAATGTGGCGCTGTCGATCTTTACACCCGAACTTGGCACACCGACCTATGAGCAGTACAGGGACAGGATCATTACAGACAATCCCTCGCATTTTGATTATCTTCATCTTGTTGCAAAACCGGACCATATGCGTGTGGGAAGTTTTTACTTTCATTACTATATATTGCTGATACGGCTTTTTCTCAAGGCGAAGCGGGAGGGCGTGTACGATTTTATCGATTACGGGGATTACATCAGGTCGTTTGTCGGAAATATCCTGCGGAGGAAACGGCGCAATGATGACGCGTAGCGAGCGCAATGCCAAGTTATTTCTTTAAGGATACTTAGGAGGAAGGATGAAAAAGATTATACCAAGCAGGCTGGAAACGGGGGTGCAGCGGCTTCTGTACAAATCGGTCGGGGAGCGGATTCCGGAATGCGTGACACCGAATCAGATCACGCTTCTCGGTGCACTGGGAGGACTTGCAGGAATTGTCTGCGCTGTGTTGTCAGGGCGGAACAGATGGTTCCTCATAGGGACGATCTGCGGGCTTGTATGCCATCTGGTCTGCGACGATCTGGATGGATATGTGGCAAGGAAACGCAATAAGAGTTCTAAGGCAGGGGGATATTTTGACCTGCTCACAGACATTCTGCATATTACGTACCTGATCATTGCACTTGCTTTTGCGGGAGTGATTCATTTCCATGTTGCGATTTTCATGGTGCCGGTATACGCACTGCTGATGTTTTCTGCCATGAACTATATCCTACATCTGGACGAATTCCTGTTTCCAAGGCTTGGACCGATTGAGACACACCTGTTTTTTGCGGTAGTCTGTATCATAGGCATGATCGATCCTGGCAGCTGGGGTGGTGAACTATGCGGATTTGCGTACAATGTGGCGGATATCCTTGTCCTGACAGGAGGCGTGCTGATGTACTATGAGATGATCCGGCTGCAGATACAGCTGTTTCAGAGGTTGAGCCATTATGATAAGAAACGATGAGATTTACATTGTGCTTGTGAAAGCGCATACGGGGCTTGGCAAGGCTGCGAGGGTGTTGTCTGGCGGATATGAGTATTCCCATATCGCAGTCTGCATAGATGACAGTTTTGAGGATTTTATTACATTCTCAAGGAGGCGGCATTATGCACCGTTCGATGCAGGGTTTATGCATGAGACGCGCGATTGTTACTGCTTTGGAGCGTATGACAGGGTAAAGCTGAAGATCTTTAAGCTGCCCGTGGACCAGCGTGGGAAAAGAAGGATTTGCCGTTTCCTTGCAGATCTCGAACAAAATCAGGAGCATTATTTGTTTCAGTTGTATTCCATGATCACAATGCCCCTATTCCATGGGTTTGCGATGAAGGGTACATACAACTGCATGTCGTTTGTGGGCAAGGTCGTGGAACTGAGCGGGACCGTCCGCCTTGTAAAGCCATATTACAAGTACAACATCCGCGAACTTGATGCACTCCTGACACCGTATCTATATACAGAGCGCTCTTTTTCGAACGAGGGCACACAAATGACACCAGGATATATGGACCGGGTGTCTTTGTGGGAGAACGCCAGACTGTTTCTACAGCTCAATATAAAGCTGTTGCGCAGAAACTGCGAAAGGAGGCTGTAATGCGGGCAGTTATTTTTGATTCAGGAGTGGGGAGCAGACTGGGGGAACGCACCCGTCTGCAGCCCAAATGCATGACAGCACTTGATCACGCAGAAACAATTTTTTCGCGTCAGATTCGGATTTTAAGTGCGTGCGGCGTCGAGGAGTTTGTCATCACGACAGGACCGTTTGCGGATCAGATCGAGACAGCGGCAGCAATATGCCAAAGACACAATCCTGGACTGCGTTTTATCTTTGTACCCAATCCGCAGTACCGCACGACCAATTACATTGTCTCGATGTACCATGCAAGGGACTATCTGGATACGGATCTGCTGCTTTTGCACGGAGACCTTGTATTTAGCGAAGGGCTGGTGCGGGAAATGCTGTTAAATCCTGCAGGATCACTTTGTCTGTATCATGAAGATAAGCTCCTTCCGCGAAAAGACTTTAAGGCGCAGTTTCGTGATGGACTGTTAAGAAAAGTGTCTGTGCGGATATTTGGCGACGATTGTTATGCGTTTCAGCCATTGTACAAACTCAATGTTGATGCTGTCCGAATCTGGCGGGACAGAGTGAACCTGTTTGTGGAGACAGGAAGAAATCAGGTATATGCAGAGGAAGCACTGAATGAGGTTACATCTGACGTTAGCATTTGGGGAATGTCATATAAGCAGCATTACATTGATGAGATTGACAATGAGGAGGATTATCGCAGGGTGTCCGAAGAGATACACAGGTTTGACGGTTGTTATTAGGTGATATCCTGTTTGGTTTCGTCAGAATGTTTGTACTTGATCAATTCTCCGGCCTCAACGTTGAGATACCAGCACAGTTTACAGATGAGCACAGCGTCGATTCGCTGAAAGTCGTCACGGCAATACCTGTTGAAATTCGAGCGTGGGATATCCAGATCTTTGCAGATTTGATTTTTGCTGATGCCTTTGGCCTTTAGAATGTCATTGATTCGCAGATATAAATTACCATAATTATCATTTGTAGGTCTCATATGAAAATCTCCTTTACTTTTCACCCATAATTATATATAATGAATGGAAGTATAGCAATTCACTATAAAGTCACTCACCATATCGTTAGGTAGAAGGTTGTTATTGTTTCTTTTCAACAAAAGCATGGAAGTACAAAGGACGAATGTTCAATGGAGAAGAATGAATTTAAGGACCGGTTATTTGATATTTTGAATGATACAAACGGGCTTCCGATACAGGATATTGTCGCTGAGGACAATAATGATATATTAAATATCTACCTGACGGATGGCACGCGATTTTCCGTTCATGTGGTAAACAGAGGAAGCTGGAGCATTCAGGAAGTATGATGTGAACGCTATGTCAACAAGGAACTCTTGATGTGAAAGAGCTATAACTGTCATATAATTCAGGGAAAAATAATATATTTTATAAAAAGAATGCAAGAGGACAGTTTATGCTTGGCAGAAGCAATGGAGACAATGATTCACAGACAAGCGGCGTGTTGATCCAGTATATGCGCGATATCAGTGCGTATTTGCGGGAAGTAAATATTTCGAGAAAGGCAACAGCGCTGGCAGCAGCAGTTCTGGTGCTTGCGGGGCTCTTAGGTGTGCGATACAGGGGGGCGGGGACGATTCTTCCCACAAGTTCCGCTGTGAAAGGAAAAGAACTGCCGATCTACTGTGTGCAGACAGACGAACCAAAGATCGCGTTGACATTTGATGCTGCATGGGGAAATGACGACACGCAGGAGATCCTGAAAATATTGAAAAAACATGATGTCAAGGTAACTTTTTTTATGACAGGCGGATGGGTGAAATCTTATCCAGAGGATGTAAAAAAGATACTCGCAGAGGGTCATGACCTAGGAAACCACAGCCAGAATCATAAGAATATGAGTCAGCTGTCCGATGCGGAAAAGGAAAAGGAGATCATGTCAGTGCACGATCAGGTCAAAGAGCTTACTGGATATGATATGTTTCTATTCCGACCGCCGTATGGCGATTACGACACAAAATTGATCAAAGTCGCAAGAAAATGTAATTATTATCCAATTCAGTGGGATGTTGACAGCCTTGACTGGAAAGACTATGGCACAGATTCTATCATAAATATGGTTACACAGAATGAACATCTTGGAAATGGTTCGATCATTTTATGCCACAATGGAGCGAAGTACACAGTGGAGGCATTAGATACGCTGATTCAGACATTGAAAGATGCAGGTTATCAGTTTGTGCCGTTGTCTGAGCTGATCTACAGGGACAATTACCACATGGATCACGAGGGAAGGCAGATTCCGGATCAGAATGAGCGTTAGGCTGATCAGAAAATAAATAAAGAGTTAACAAAAATCGAGCAGGTTTTCCTGCTCGATTTTATAAAAGTCTTTTATAAATTAGTTAGCAGCTGCCTCTGTAGTAGCCTCTTCAGTAGTAGCTGTCTCTGTACCAGCTTCCTCAGTAGTAGCTGTCTCTGTACCAGCCTCCTCAGTAGTAGCTGTCTCTGTGCCAGCCTCCTCAGTAGTAGCTGTCTCTGTGCCAGCCTCCTCGGTAGTAGCTGTCTCTGTGCCAGCCTCTGTTGCAGCCGGAGTAGTTGTCTCCTCTGTAGGAACTGTTGTATCAACAACGCTTGTCTCGTTCGTTATTGTCTCATCTGCCTTAGAGCCGCAAGCTGTGAGCATTGCTGCGCCTAATGTAAGTGCCATAACTGTAGTTAAAATTCTTTTCTTCATAATTTTTCTCCTCCATTTGCGCAATTGCGCATGCACTATGTAGTGCGAAACTAATTTTCAGGAATAAATATAATGATTTGTTATTCCTGTTGTGCCTTACAAATGATTATTATACATAAATTTTTGCAAACGTCAATAGCAAAATGAAAAAAATATTCATTTTATAGTTACTTAATATTTACCATGCGTTCACAGTTTGTTCACAAATAACGTCAAAAGGTACAATTAAACACAGAGTTTTCTGGTTAAAATGCCTTGAAATACGGCTCTTGTGTGTAATGCCAAGTGGTGCTATAATTGTGTGCGCAAAGGTTACAGTTCAGCCCAGAACTTCGCACTGCGCTGCGAAGTCCGTGAGAAAGCGTAGTGGTTGAGATGCATCAAGCCATCGCGAA
>DKVL01000010.1:0-21682 GCA_002491195.1 Lachnospiraceae bacterium UBA7179 | reverse complement strand
CATCGCGAAGCGATTTTGCATGGCTTGATGCGTTACAGTTCGGCAAGGCTGAACTGTAACGCGCAAAGGAACGTGAAAGGTTATGATTGAAAATGACAATAAGAAACAGAAAGAAATATATGGCGGACAGGATCGTTATTATGGTCGTGATCACATTTATGCTTTCCGCCTGCACAGGAAAAAATGAGCAGTCAGCGATAACAGAACAAAACATAGTTTACCAGGGAATCCTTCCTGCTCCCGCAGCCTGTGATCAGAAAAATGCATATGACACATTGAACGTAGCGACATATATCACGAAAATAGAGGACACCTATTTCATATCGGACTGTTATCATGATCAGGTTATCTATCATGACAATATCGCAGATCCGTTAACTGAGTGGTCTGTGCTCACCAACGAGGTTCATTATGCCCACACGGTTGCGTCGGACGGGATCCTGTTAACTGTTGATGACACAGAAAATAACCGGCTGCTGGTATTTCAGAAGACGGAGAATGGATATGTGCATACCCAGACGCTCGAAAATATCGGGATGCGTCCCCATTATATTCAATATGATGCCAAAAATCAGGTTTTTATGGCATGGAGTTCCATCACAGGGGAAATGTATCTGCTCAAAAGAGCTGCAGCGCCGCAGCAGAATGGGATTTATCCGCTTTATGTGGATAAGATTCTGAAAATCGATGAACTCTATGGTGTCTATGTGCGGTCATTTACGGTGATGGAGGACGGTATTTATTTCGTATCAGGGCACAATAACCAGATGATTATCCAAGCAGTGGTAAATGATGCAGGTGATGGGTTTGATGTGGTTGCAAAATACCGTGTTGCTGATGAGATTGCAGGGATGGTGCAGCTGACAAAGATTGGCGGCTTCTATTATATTACGATATCAACGGACAGTCACGAAAATCAGGATTTTGCGACAATTATCAGGACAGACAGTCTTGAAAAACTTGCCACAGGAGAATATGAGGACATTTATGGACAATTTGGAATATCTGGCGGCACACCTTACTATATCACGCAAATCGAAGGCCGATATTATATGGCGCATCATAGAACCAGTGAAAATATCATAGCCTTCGATGTCAATGAGGACACTCATGAAATAGAAAATGTCACGGTGATCTATTAGAAACTGTAAAAAATAACATGTGCAGTCGGAGAAAAGAGTCATCGTTCGTGTACATATGGCGATAGGACACACAGCGGCAATGCATAGAAGGCGGCATAAGTATATCGAAATTCTGCAGCAACAGGAGCTGCGATGCACAAAGTAGCGATCAACAGAATAAAAGGCAGACAGACCAATGCGCCCGCGGGGCTGTTCATGCGCAGGCTGAGTGCCGTGAGCAGCAAGAGGCCCCACAGGATAAATCCCATACTCCACAACATTCCATACAGCGGAATCAGATCGGGAAGTTTGAACAGAATTTCCTTTATTTTGATAAGAACAGTTCCTTTTATGATTGGCTGCCAGTGAAGGCCAAACTCATTGGGATAGATGCCGTCAGACAGTCCGACTTCGCAGCTGACATCAGGATACCAGTAGCCTTTTGTCTGTGCTGCATATGCATCAAAGTATGTTTTTGGATGTTCAAGGCCAATGGTAAGCCATATCCTGAAAAAGGCAGCTTTGTGTGATTCAAGATAATCGCTGTTTGGGCGTATCAGGTTCTTGATATTGTCAGAAACATCAGGTTGATACAGTTTTGCAGCCTGCTCCAAATCCATCAGCTGTTCAAGAAACGCAGTTTCGTTTTCCGGGAGAGGTTCACCGGCTGCAACGACACGCGCAAGCTGCTGTACAGGTATGGACAGGGATTCAACATAGTCTGCCTGCCGGATTTCATACACATGCATGACAGGGTATTTGACAAAAAGCACCAGTAATAGGATGATCAGGTGTACTGGAAGCATAACTTTCCACCATTGGCGGTATGTGATCAGGATCAAAGGCATCGACAGTACGAATGCATACCAGCCATTTGACCGCAGCAGGCACAGTAGAATGCCGGATATCATATAAGGAAGCAGCAGCGTAAAATATTCGCTGTGCTGTAGTTTTGGTATGGTATCGGAGGAGGAGGCAAAGCTGCCGCGCAGCAGGAAGCGCATCAGCGCTGCGGCAAAAAGGGTCATGCAGCCTGCAAACGGAATATCTTTCCAGATTGTGACAACATATGCGCCATGATAGGGGATCAGGGCATAAAAGCATATGGTGATGAGCAGAACTGGCGTGATGACATTCGCTTTCTGCAGCGTGCGAACAACATATCCGGCAACAAATGCCATAAAAATCATCTGAGCGATGGTGTACAGAGCCAGGCCTGTATGCGGGTTGCCAGTGAGGGACAGGCCGATATTGCAGCAGATACCAATCAGTGCCGTGTGAACGACAGAGTGGTGGTTGGACAGTTCATAGGCGCCAATAACCTGTGCGTACTGGTTGATGCTGTCAGGGGTCATAATGCCGGGATATTCATATAGAAAATACGGAGTCCAGCATAAAAGGCAGATCAGGGCGGTCAGAAATGGAATCCAGGCGTAGGAGTAGCTGGAACCAGTGAGTTTTCGGTCAGCTGCTGTCTGCAGCAGCCATATGGACAAATAGTAGTAGATTATCCAAAGTCCTATTCCTGTCAGGAGCAGGACAACAACGCAAAAAAGAGAGTTTGTCAGGCTGCCCAGAATCACGGAATACTGTGCGGATAGAGTAAATATACTGAAGAGTACACTTAAAATAGTGGAGAGTGTCATATCTCCAGGGACGATGTGGCCTTCAATGTGGTCGCTGTGAAGCTTTGCAAAGACATACAGCAATAGCAAAAACAAAATGACGGAAAACGGATTTTGGGTTGATATTCCTGTAACGCGCATTATGGCAAAAAGCGACAAAAAACTTTTGGTAAAAATCTTTAGATAATACATATTGAACCTCCGCTTTAGTATAAGGATTTCATTTTAATGGAAAAATATACTATATTTTAATAGTAGAATGAAATTCTTTTGGAGTCAACAGACATTGCATAAACTTGTAAATTTTGTTATGATAAAGTTACTGTTCACACAGGACTTAGCATTTATTGCTAATGATGGCTTTACAAGCCACGTATGAAAATGTAGCGGTTGTAAGCAAAAAAACATGCAAAAACAAAACAATTCCAAGGACATATCTTTAGAAATGCCAAGCTTTTTAGAAGAATGTAAAGGGCAGGCATTCTTCACGGATGTGAGTCAGGGATTTTTTATGAATATAGATGAATGATAAGGGAGAATGGGTGGAAAGTATGAGTTGGGAAGAGAATGTGCGAAAGGTAGTGCCCTATGTGGCGGGTGAGCAGCCGAAGGATCCGACTGTTATTAAGTTAAATACGAATGAGAATCCGTATCCGCCGGCACCTGGGGTTGCAGAAGTGATACGGAGGTTTGATTATGACAGCCTGCGCAAATATCCGGATCAGGATGTATCCGCGCTTGTATCTGCGCTTGCAGGTCATCATGGACTGGACAGGGAGCAGGTCTTTGTCGGTGTCGGTTCGGATGATGTTCTTGCGATGTCTTTTTTGACATTTTTTAATTCCGGGAAACCGATCCTGTTTCCGGATATCACATATTCCTTCTATGACGTGTGGGCGGATCTGTACAGGATACCTTATGAGGATCAGCCGTTGGACGAAAATTTCTGCGTCAGAGAGGAAGATTATTTTAAGGAAAATGGCGGCATCATCCTGGCGAATCCCAACGCTCCGACAGGTGTGGCGTCAGAGCGGTCTGTATACGAAAAGATCATCAGGGAGAACCCAGATTCGGTTGTCATAATCGATGAAGCGTATGTGGATTTTGGCGGGGAGAGCTGTGTGCCCCTGATTGAAAAATATGACAACCTGCTTGTGGTGCAGACATTCTCGAAATCGCGTTCCATGGCGGGGATGCGCATTGGCTACGCGATGGGGAATAGGAAACTGATCAGATACTTAAATGATATTAAGTTTTCTTTCAATTCTTACACGATGAATACGGTCACGATCGCGGCAGGAGTAGCTTCGGTGGAGGATGAGGCATATTTTGCAGAGACGACAGCGAGGGTTGTCGCGACGAGGGAGCGCACGAAAAGGGAGCTTGCGAAGCTCGGATTTGTCTTTCCTGACTCTAAGACCAATTTTATTTTTGCTGCGCACAAGACGGTTCCCGCACAGGAACTATTCGATGTGCTGCGGGAAAACAAGATCTATGTAAGACACTGGAATAAGCCGCGTATCGAGAATTATCTGCGAATTTCCATAGGGACAGACGAGGAGATGGACAAGGTGCTCACGTTCCTGGAAGAGTATCTGACAAATAGAAAATGTATCAAATAATATTGAATCAAATAAAGAAAGGGTAGACAATCAGACTATGAAAGAATTTATCGTAAACATTTTAAGGGGCATGGTGATCGGCATCGCGAACGTGATCCCGGGAGTCAGCGGCGGAACAATGATGGTTTCTATGGGCATCTATGACAAGTTGATTCTGGTGCTGACGCATTTTATCAAGCGCATGAAGGAGGCCATAGCCCTTCTGGTGCCGATTCTGGTCGGAATGCTTTTGTCCATAGCGATTTTTGCAAAAATATTTTCCGAGATCCTGTTTCCGCGGTTTCCGCTGCAGACAAACCTGTTTTTTATCGGACTGATCCTGGGCGGCCTGCCAGTGATCTATGGCAAGGTTAAGGGAAATACGATCAGGATTCCGCAGATTATCGCATTTGTGCTGTTTTTTGTGATGGTTGTCGGTTTTGCCATTGTCGGGGAAGGCGGCGGTTCGAGCGCGGATATCTCCTTTAGTGTCGGCAATGTGATCAAACTCCTGGGTGTTGGCATTATTGCGGCTGCAACGATGGTTATTCCCGGCGTGAGCGGCTCAATGATCATGATGATCCTCGGTTATTACAATACGATCATCGATACGATCAATGATTTTATCAATGCGTTGAAAGCTTTTGATATTGCAGCAATGCTTGATACATTTGTGGTGCTGGTGCCGTTTGGTATCGGTGTGCTGGTCGGTATTGTCGCAGTGGCAAAGCTGATCGAGTTTATGCTGAAGAAATATCCGCTGATCACATACTGGGCGATTATAGGATTGATTGTTGCTTCGCCGTTTGCGATCC
This sequence comes from Lachnospiraceae bacterium UBA7179, assembly GCA_002491195.1. Lineage (GTDB taxonomy): Bacteria > Bacillota > Clostridia > Lachnospirales > Lachnospiraceae > COE1. The sequence continues at coordinate 16,520 of DKVL01000010.1, read as the reverse complement.
TGATCATGATGGAAGTGGGTGCAATCGGTGTTGTGGAGATCCTGACAGGGATTGTCCTGCTGGCAGTCGGGTTCTTGATCTCATTGAAATTAGGTGGAGAATAGTGTGAAGAGATTTTCTAAGCGGCCAAAAGACGCCCGCTAAGAAAATCTAAAACTTCACACTGGAAGAATGCCAAAGGACAGGCATTCTTCTCGCGTATTGTTTGTGATGCTGAGGGCGGCATGACGGGGAGTGTGAAACAGGGGGGCTGCATATATGGAGGCATATACCGATTTTGCGGGCGTGTATGACCAGTTGATGGACGAGACGCCGTATGCGCAGTGGTGCGGGAATATTGTGCAGGAGCTGGGGAAATATGGCATCAGGGATGGATTGGTGCTTGAGCTTGGCTGTGGCACAGGGAGTCTGACGGAACTTCTCGCCGCGCAGGGCTTTGACATGATTGGCATAGACTGTTCGGATGGGATGCTGAATATCGCCTGTGAGAAGAAGGAAAAGTCGGGTTCGGATATCCTCTATCTGAATCAGGATATGCGTTCTTTTGAGCTGTACGGGACAGTGCGGGCTGTTGTGAGCGTGTGCGACAGCTTAAACTATCTACTCGAAGACGAGGATTTGGCCGCGTGTTTCCAGCTTGTCAATAATTACCTTGATCCAGGGGGAGTTTTTATCTTTGATTTCAACACAAGATACAAGTATGAGACTGTGATCGGAGACAGCGTGATCGCTGAGAACCGGGAGGACTGCAGCTTTATCTGGGAAAATTATTATGATCCGGAGAGCGATATCAACGAGTACGACCTGACCATATTTGTGAGGAACCCGGAGATGTCGGCGTCTGGGCAGGAACTTTTTAACCGCTTTCAGGAGGTTCATCTTCAGAGAGGATATACACTGGAGGAGATGCAGCGTTTTGTGGAGCTGTCCGGGCTGGCATTTATCAGGGCTTACGATGCAGACACGCTCGGTGAGGTGACGGATACAAGCGAGCGGATCTACTGTGTGGCGCAGGAAAAAACGAAACGAATAGAGGGAGTTAGGGTATGAGTGATTATATTGTGAGGGCGACGGCAGCAAATGCGCAGATCAGGGCGTTTGCGATGACTTCGAGGGAGCTTGTGGAGCGTGCAAGGGGGATTCACGATCTAAGCCCTGTGATCACAGCGGCTTTGGGGCGGCTTCTCACAGCAGGCGCCATGATGGGAAGTATGCTCAAGGGGGAGAACGATGTTCTGACATTGCAGATTCACTGTGATGGACCGGTGCGCGGGCTGGCTGTGACGGCTGATGCCAGGGCAAATGTGAAAGGTGCCGCGCTTGAGCCGCAGGTGATGCTTCCGCCGAATGCGCTTGGAAAGCTTGACGTGGGCGGGGCTGTAGGAAACGGAATCCTGAGTGTCATCAAAGATATGGGGTTAAAGGAGCCGTATGTCGGGCAGACACAGCTGCAGACAGGAGAGATCGCGGAGGATCTCACGTACTATTTTGCGACATCGGAACAGGTTCCGTCGGCAGTTGGGCTGGGTGTGCTGATGGAAAAGGACAATACGGTGAGACAGGCAGGTGGTTTTATCATTCAGCTGATGCCCTTTGCCGATGATGAGACGATCAATGCCCTGGAAGAGAAGCTCAAGACGATGGACAGTGTCACCAATATCCTCGATAGTGGCAGCACGCCGGAACAGCTTCTTGAGCTTCTTTTGGGCGATCTGGGACTTGAGATTAACGATACCATGCCAGCACAGTACTATTGCGACTGCAGCCGCGAGCGTGTGGAGCGTGCGATCATCAGCATCGGGAAAAAGGACATTCAGGAGATGATCGACGATGGCAAGCCAGTTGAAGTCCGGTGTCAGTTCTGTAACAAACTGTACAATTTCGAGATCAACGACCTTGAACAAATGCTGCAGGGTGCGAAATAGGAACGTATTAATAGATTACACTGCTTTCAGGTCTGTCGGCATTTTCCGATGCGGCCGCTTTGTCTAACGCCTCTGTGATTGCCTGCATCAGCAGCATGGAGGTGTATCGGTTCTCTGTACCATAGCTGATATTATCGATACTCTGTTCGGATAAAATGACTGCTGCCAGCTCAGACAGTGTAGGGCTCATCAGCGGATACAAGGTAGTGATCGACTCATCAAGGTTGGTCAGTGTGATGGAATTAATGTGGTTCTTGTCTACGGCGATCTGCAACTCTACATTGGCATTTCCAAGCAGCAGCGTGCTGGAGTAGATGCCGGGGACATAGAGGTTTTGTGCAGTCGGTGTATTCGTGCTGGAAGTGCTGTTTTGTGTTCCGCCGGAAGTACCGTTTTGCGTTCCGCCAGGGGTGTCGTTTTGCGGTTCACCCGCGGGAGTTGTTTCTATTGTCTCCTCTTCGTTCTGGGCAGGAACAGGGGAAGCAGAGTCTTTTGTGGGTAAGAAAAGAGATACTGCCACCATTATAATGAGTACACTTACAACCAGAAGCACAAGTGCATAGACGATTTCCTTTGAGCGAAGTACAACGATTTTTGTGTTAGAGCTCATGCGAAGACTCCATTTTCATTCTTTTTATAATGGTATGAGCGGCGTGCGCAGATTATGCTTAGGAGCCTTAAAGAAATAACATGACAAGATTGCGCAGAATTTTTCTTCGAGAGTACCAGGCAAAAATTAGGCACATAGTGGGCTATGTAACTAATTTTTGTCTGGTGCTATCGGAGAAAAAGGCAAGCAAGATGTCAAGTTATTTCTTTAAGGATCCTTAGGGTTGACAAAAAGTGTATTCATATAGTAGTGTGAAAGTTAAGATCTTTGGAAAGGAAAGGTGCAGATTATGGCAAAATATACAAAACAGGATATCATCGCGATGGTGGAGGATGAGGATGTGGAGTTTATCCGTATGCAGTTTACGGATATCGAGGGGAATTTTAAGAATGTGGCGATCACTTCAAGCCAGTTGGAGAAGGCGCTGAGCAACGATTGCATGTTTGACTGTTCGCTGGTCAAGGGAATGCTGCCCACGGATAACGCGGATATGTTTCTGTATCCTGACCTTGACACTTTTGCGATCTTTCCATGGCGTCCGCAGCAGGGAAAGGTTGCGCGTTTTATCTGCGATGTATATCGTGCGGACCGCACGCCGTTTGAGAGTGACTGCCGCTATATCCTGAAGAAAGCGTTGAAGGAAGCGGCGGAGATGGGATATACCTTTGAGGTGGGACCGGAGTGCGAGTTTTTTTTGTTCAATGCGGATGAGAATGGCAGACCCACGACAAACACGAATGAGCAGGCGGGTTTTTTTGATATGGGACCGCTTGACAACGGCGAGAATGCCAGACGTGACATCGTGCTGACACTGGAGGATATGGGATTTGAGGTGGAGGCGTCGCACCATGAGAAGGCACCTTCCCAGCATGAGGTGGATTTCCGTTATGACGAGGCGCTCACGACGGCGGACAATATTATGACGTTCAAGCTGGCGGTCAAGACCATCGCAAAGCACCATGGGCTTCATGGGACATTTATGCCAAAGCCGAGAATGGAATTCTGCGGTTCAGGTATGCATATCAATATATCGCTGAGCAAGGATGGCAGGAATATTTTTGACGATCCCTCTGATGAAAACGGGCTGAGCAGGGAAGCATACTATTTTATGGGGGGGCTGATGAAACACGTAAAAGGCATCTGTGCGGTGACAAATCCCTTAGTGAATTCCTATAAGAGGCTGCGTCCCGGATTTGAGGCGCCTGTGTATATCGCGTGGAGCACACTCGGGGCAAACACATTGATCCGTGTACCGAACATCCGCGGGGAACACACGAGAATCGAGCTGAGAAGCCCGGATCCTTCCGCCAATCCTTATCTTGCCATCGCGGCGTGCCTGATGGCGGGGCTTGATGGCATCCGGAACAAGACCCTGCCAGATGCAAAGGTGATGGATAACATCAATGTGATTTCGGAGGAGGAAGCTGAGAAGCGCGGCATCAGGAAACTTCCGACAGATCTGCTGGAGGCGTGCAAGGAGATGAAGAAGGATCCGCTGCTGCGCGGACTTCTTGGGGATCGTGTGTTTGAGCAGTACTATGCGTCCAAGCTTGCAGCGTGGAAGGAGTATGATTCCCAGGTGACAAACTGGGAGATCGAGTCGTATCTGTATAAGATATAAGTACACTTATAATGACTGAATACAAGATTCATTTCAGTGTGGGTTGGGGGTGTACGATTGACAAATATTATAGTGGTTTTTGCCAAAATTGAGGATGCCAAGAGTATCAAAAACATTCTGGTCAAAAATGGTTTTGGTGTGACAGCGGTCTGTACTTCCGGGGCACAGGCGTTGGGGTATGCCGATGAATTTCACGACGGCATTGTCATAGCCGGGTATCGGCTTACAGACATGATCTGTGTGGAGATCAAGGAGAATCTGCCCAAAGGCTTTGAGATGGTGGTCATGGCGTCGCAGAGGGTTCTGGCGGACGTGCTTGGAAATGGTATTATCGGACTTGCAATGCCGCTTAAGGTGCACGAGCTGGTCAATACGGTTGATATGTTGTCACAGGGAATTGTCCGGCGCAGGAAGAAGCAGCGGGAAAAGCCGAGAATCCGCGATGAAAAGGAAGCTGCTGTCATAGAGAATGCAAAGCAGCTGCTGATCACGAGAAACAATATGACTGAGGAGGAAGCGCACCGGTACCTGCAGAAACACAGCATGGACAATGGTACGAGTATGGTGGAGACGGCGCAGATGGTATTAGCTTTGAAATAAAAATAATGGAGGGTAATGGGATATGAATATCGTTTTACTGTCAGGTGGATCGGGAAAACGGCTCTGGCCTTTGTCAAATGAAATCCGGTCAAAGCAGTTTCTGAAGCTGCTCAGCGATGCGGACGGCGGTCATGAGTCCATGGTGCAGCGCGTGTACCGGCAGATCGCGCAGGCGGGCATCGATGCGGATATTGTGGTGGCGACATCAGCAACGCAGGTTGAGTCCATCCGGGGACAGCTGCCAGACGACGTGGATATTGTGGTGGAGCCGGAGCGCAGAAACACCTTTCCGGCGATCGTGCTGGCGGCGTCCTATCTGGAATCGCGCAAGAAGATGAACCCGGAGGAGACGGTGATCGTGCTTCCGGTTGATCCTTATGTGGATGTGGAATATTTTGAGACGTTCAAGAAGATGGACGAGCGTGTGCAGCAGGGAGGGGCGGACATTGTTCTCATGGGAATCACACCGTCATATCCCTCTGAAAAATACGGATATATCATACCAGGCAAGGGCGGCAGCGTGACTGGTTTTAAGGAAAAGCCCGATGAGGCGTCTGCAAGAAATCTGATCGAGAAGGGCGCGCTCTGGAATGCGGGAGTGTTTGCATTCAAATTAAAGTATCTGATGGGGATTGCTGACGAGTATGTGGAGAGCAGGGATTTCTCTGATGTCGTGGCGCACTATGCGGATCTGAAAAAGGACAGCTTTGACTATGAGGTTGTTGAGAAGGCGAATGCGCTTGCAGTCGTTCCGTACAGTGGTGCATGGAAGGATATCGGGACATGGAACACGTTGACGGAGGAGATGAAGGAGGAGAGCATCGGGGATGTCATTATGGGGGAGGAGTGTGTCAATACCCATGTGATCAATGAACTCTCGATTCCGGTTGTGGTGCTTGGCACGCAGGATCTTGTCGTAGCGGCAGGGCAGGATGGGATCCTTGTGTCCGACAAACACAAGAGCTCCTATATCAAGCCGTACGTGGAGAATATTGATAACCGTCCGATGTATGAGGAGCGGCGCTGGGGTGAGTACAAAGTGTATGACTACAGCAAGTATGCCGACGGGACAAAGTCGCTCACAAAGCATGTCACCGTCAATGCCGGGTGTGCGCAGGATTACCATGTACACAAGTTCAAGGATGAAGTGATCACAGTGGCAAACGGACAGGGCGAGCTTGTCATAGACGGCTGTCTGATGAAGCTTTCCCGCGGCGATACCATTTCTATCAGGAGAGGACAGAAGCATGCGATCAGGGCTTTTGAGGATCTTCAGCTGATATCGGTACAGATCAGCGAGGACAATACAGAAGGTGACACAGAGGTTTTCAACTGGAGCTGGTCAGCAACGTGATGAGATGAAAGGATAACAATATGAAATTTACAAAAATGCATGGCTGTGGAAATGACTATATCTATGTAAATGGATTTGCAGTGCAGATTGACACGGGCAGGAAACCGGAACTTGTGAGACGGCTCAGTGACCGGCATTTCGGTATCGGCGGGGACGGTGTGATCTTTATCAATCCAGGAGAAAATGCTGAGTTTGAGATGGAAATGTATAATGCGGACGGAACGAGGGCACAGATGTGCGGGAACGGTATCCGCTGCGTGGCAAAATATGTCTATGATCATGGTCTCACGAGCAAGACGAATATAACAATCGAAAGTTTTGGCAAGGTAAAGTATCTGGAACTTACACTTGGAAGTGATAACAAAGTATCGACTGTGAGAGTCAATATGGGCGTACCAATCCTGGAAGCGGCAAAGATCCCTGTTCTTTCAGATCATGAGCAGGTTGTCAGTGAGGAGATCGAGGTAAATGGACAGCGTTATCAGATGACTTGTGTATCGATGGGAAATCCTCATGCAGTTGTCTTTATAAATGATATTTTGAATGAGAAAAAATTGGATATAAACGATTTTGACATCGAGGCTGTCGGACCGTATTTTGAAAATCATGCGCGTTTTCCAGAGCGGACCAATACAGAGTTTGTGCGTGTCATTGACCGAAACAACGTGCAGATGCGTGTGTGGGAACGCGGGACAGGGGAGACGCTTGCCTGCGGGACAGGGTGTTGTGCAACGACGGTGGCATGTGTTCTGAACGGGATGACGGATACGAGGGTCAATGTCAGGGTGATCGGCGGTGAGATCTTGTGCGAGTGGGACAGGCAGAATAATCTGGTCTATATGACAGGTCCCGCAGTTACGGTATTTGATGGTGAGATTGATGATAAGATGATAGTTCGGGAGGAAACTTAAGATGCTTTTCCCAAGTGAGGTTTTTTTGTTTGTATTTTTGCCGGTCGTTCTGGTGGTCTACTATGCATTGCTGCGAAAGACAAAGATGCTAAAAAACATATTTCTGCTGGTGGCAAGCCTTTTTTTCTATGCGTGGGGGGAGCCGGCTTATGTATTTCTGATGATTGGCACGATACTGGTCAACTGGCTCTTTGGTATCGCGGTGGATGCCTTCCGCGACAGGAAAGCGGTGGTGAAGGTTCTGTTTGTGCTGCTGGTTCTGGTCAATATTGGGACACTGGGATGGTATAAGTACAGTGAATTTACAGTGCTGCAGATCAATCGATTCCTGCACACAAATATTCCAGTGCCGATCGTGGCACTTCCGATCGGTATTTCTTTTTATACCTTTCAGGCAATGTCATATGTGATCGATGTGTACAGGAACCGTGGCAAGGTACAGAAAAATCCGCTGCAGGTCGGACTCTATATCGCACTGTTTCCGCAGTTGATCGCGGGACCGATTGTCCGGTATGAGACGATTGCGGAGCAGATTCAGAACCGGGTTGAGAATTTTGCGGATTTTTCAGCTGGTGTAACCAGATTTTGCATTGGTCTTGGCAAGAAGGTGCTCATTGCCAACAATATGGCGGTGATTGCGGACAATGCGTTCGGACTGATCATCAACGGCGAGTTTCAGGCATCGATGGGCATGGCATGGCTCGGCGCGATCGCGTACACGCTTCAGATCTTTTTTGATTTTTCAGGATATTCGGATATGGCGATCGGCCTGGGTCAGATGTTTGGATTTCATTTTGAGGAGAATTTTAATTATCCATATATATCAAAAACAGTATCGGAATTCTGGCGCAGATGGCATATCTCGATGCAGACATGGTTTCGGGACTATGTGTACTTTCCACTCGGTGGCAGCAGGGTTTCCAGGCCAAGACTGGTTTTTAACCTTTTTGTTGTGTGGCTGTTAACTGGAGTGTGGCATGGTGCGAACTGGACTTTTATTGCATGGGGATTGATGTATTTTGTGATACTCACGTTCGAAAAATTGACGGGACTTAGCAAGAAGGAGTACTGGTGGGGGCACATTTATACGATGGTGCTTGTTATCATCGGATGGGTAATCTTTCGTTCAACGGGTATGGGAAACGCTTTCTTGTATATCAAGGCAATGTTTGGCATCGGTGCCAAGGGAATGATTGACAAGGCAGTCTGGGCATATATCGCGCAGAACTGGATATACTTTGTATTTGCAATCCTTGGATGCGCACCGATCATGCCGCGGCTGGATGACAAATTGAAGAAAAGCAGGGTATGGCAGGTTGTGTATGCGGCAGGTATTATTGTGTGTCTGGTTGTCAGTGCGTCCTTTATCTGCAATAATGCTTACAATCCTTTTATTTACTTTAACTTTTGATGGAGATGAAAGATATGATGAAGAACAGGGACAAATGGATCACAGTCGCCTTTCTGATCTTTATACTGGTGATCCCTTTCGTGACTGTGGTGAGAGATATCCTGCCACATCGTCAGGAACAGGAACTCTCTGAGGCGGAGAAGGCGGTTCTGGAGCAAAACGGGACTATGACAAAAGATGAAGAAGTACAGGCAGGGAGTGCGTCTAAGGAAGAGACCCAACAGGTTTATACACCTAAAGAGTCCGGATTTGCGGGATTTCAGAAGCGGATCAATCAGTTTACGGATGGTCTGTTCGGGCGGACGAAGTTGATTGCCTTTAATACAGGACTCACATCCTTTCTGACTGGCGGGACTTATATTGAATCGACACAGACCCTTAAGGGAAAAAATAATATGTTCTTTTATAAGACAGAGCTTGACGGGAAACCGATCTGGGATTATATGGGGATCAATCATTTTACAGAGGAAGAGATGGCGGCGATCGCAGCGAACCTGACGGCGACAAGGGAACATCTGAATGGGCTTGGAATTGAGTTTTATACGATGTGCATACCCAATAAGGAGATTATCTATGCGGAAAACATGCCGGATACGATCGCGCGTGTGAACGAGGTTTCCCGTGGGGAGCAGCTGGCTGAGTATCTGCATGAAAATACGGATCTTGTGTTTGTCTATCCCAAGGATGCGCTGATGGCGAACAAAGATAAGATACAACTCTATTACAGCACAGATTCCCACAGCAACCAGATTGGGGCTTTCGTGAATATGCAGGAATTTTTCAGGACGGTCTATGGCACATCTGCAGAGATTGACTCTGTGAGATTTCGAAAGGATATTACAGACTATGCAGGCGATCTGGTGACAATGGCAGGGCTGGCAGATAAATATGGTATTGATACAGTGTATGCATTTGAAACAGATTCGGCAGACAAGGCGCAATACCATGATCAGGTATTGTTGTATGTAGGAGATTCTTTTGGAGGCTTTCTGTCGCAGATCTGCAAAGGTTATTACAAGGAAGTTTATTGGGAGGACGCGCGCGATTTTCAGTACAGTATGCTGGAACGGTACAACCCTGATGTAGTGATCTGGGAGCGGGCGGAGCGTTACTGTGAGGTGTTTTCGGAGCCTATTTTGATCAAATAAGGAAATAAGCCATAAAAATACAGAGGAAAATACGTATATAGATTATCAGAGGTCTTTGTTTTTTCCAGAGGGGAGTCAGTGTGGAAGAGAAACAGTTTAGTGCCTGCATGGATCGGATGAAATCCGGTGACAAGAGTGCACTGCATGAAATCTATGAGGCATATATCGGTTATATTTACATGATTGTGCTTCAGACCGTATCAAACCGCGAGGATGCAGAGGACGTGACGAGTGAATTTTTTATGAAACTGTGGCGGCTTGCGGATACATATCGGGAAGGAAATGGGCACAGGGCATGGATGGCCACGATTGCCAGAAATATGGCAGTTGACTTTCTGCGGAAGACGAAACGGGAAGTGTTGACGGATGAGTTTACAGACACGATGATGGAAAATGCCTCGAATGATTCCATAGAACATGAGGTCATATCCGATATGAGCCTGCAGCAGGCGCTTGATGCGCTCAAACCGAAGGAGCGGGAGGTCGTGCACCTGAAGATTATGGGAGATCTGACTTTCCAGGAAATAGCAGATATTTTAAAAACTCCGCTTGGGACAGTGACTTGGCGTTATCAGAATGCGATTCAGAAGTTAAGGAGATGCGGTTATGAGTGATAATTTGGAGAGGGAGTACAGGGCGCTTGTAAACAGTGAAGCGCCGGATCTGTGGGCCCGCATCGAGGCGGGGCTGGAAGACAAGAAGGCGGCGGATTTTCCAAAGACAGATTCCCAAACGGAAAATGTGCGCGGCAAAAAGGTGAATTTTAAGGTATGGGCAGGGCTGGCCGCAGCGTGTGTGTGCGCTGCTCTGATCGTACCCGCCATGGCAAGGACGATCCTGATGAGAGGTGATGGTATCAGTTACAGCAATTCTGCTCCGCAGGAGGCGGATTCGTATGAAAATGCTAAGAGTGCAGGACCAGAGGAGGCAATCGAGGAAGCGGCTGCAGACAACGGCGCCGCCGCGGATGAGAATACTATGAGTGGGAGCGCAACGGTAACGAACAATGCAGATGCTGTCAAAGTTGACAGCGACGCTCTGGAGGAGGATCCGTACATCTTTCGGGTTACAGTCGAAATCCTTGATACAGATGTTTCTATGAATAACGGAATCCTGTATGTGGCGAAGGTGATCACGTCGGAGAATCCAAATATCGAAGCAGACAGTGAGATCGAGATTTTTAGTTCCACAGCGGTGCTGGAAGAATCAGAAAGCTATGACTTAATGCTGCGCGATGAGCATTCTGATGATTCCAGCGGGGAAAATAGGTATTGGCTTGTAAATGATACCGCGGAATGAATATTTCTACAATGTGGGAGGAATAATAAGAACAGAGCGTGTTTTTAATACGTTCCAGAAAAGGAGGGCAAACTCTTATGAAGAAAAAAACAATTGTCAATAAAATCGGAATGATCGTCATGGTAATGGCACTTTCTATGTCGATGCTTACTGGGTGTGGCAAAAGCAAAGACCGCAGCTCGGACGAGGTGCCGGCGTCGGAAAGTGCGGATACTGCAGGGATGGTACATTTAGACAGTGTGGACGAAGTGTCTGCGTTTTTCGATGAGGTATATGGGGGAGTGGCACAGGATCTGCTCCCTATGGAGGTTACGACGACGGAGCTTGACTTAGGTGATGCGGATCTGCTGTCATATCATACTGGTCTGACCGACGCGAACGGAATCGAGGGGGTGTATCTGTCAGAGTCGATGATGTCCTCCGTAGCATACAGTGCTGTATACATCAGGACAACAGACGACGCGGACGCAGAGCGTATCCGCCAGCAGATTATGGATCATATCAATCCGGCAAAGTGGGTTTGTGTCACAGCAGAACAGGAGTACGCTGTCATCCTTGGCAATGATGTCTTCTTTGTGATGGGACAGCAGGACACTGCGTCGGAAGTATTATCTAAGGCGATCGCTGCGGCAGAGTCGAGGAACATGAAGGTTTCTGATAAGATTGAGAAATCGAATCCGATATAAGTGCACATATCAGGAGAGCGGATATGCTTTTTTCCAGTATTACATTTTTATATTTATTTCTGCCAGCCACCATTTTTTTGTATTTTGCGGCACCACAAAAGAGCAGGAATCTTGTGCTTTTTGTGATGTCTTTGCTGTTTTATGCATGGGGAGAGCCAATGTATGTTCTTCTGATGCTCGCACAGATTGTCGTTTCCTATGTGCTTTTGTGGCTGGTGGACAGATTCAGGGAGAGAAGAGCAGCCAGAGTAGTTTATATTCTGTCTGTTCTTTTGCCGTTTATGGCGTTGTTTTACTTTAAATATTTTAACTTTTTCATGCGTATGGTATTTGGAATGAAAACAAGAACGGTTGCGCTGCCCATCGGGATCTCCTTTTATACCTTCCAAATCGTGAGTTATTGTGTTGACGTGTATCACAAGCGGGTGGAGCGCCAGAAGAATCTTGTCACTTATGCGGCGTATGTGACGCTGTTTCCTCAGCTGGTGGCAGGACCAATCGTGCGATACAGTGAGATTGAACAGACGTTGACACATGGAGCGGACTTTACGAAGATTCGTGACAATTTTGGCAATGGTATGGTGCGCTTTGCTGTGGGACTTGGGAAGAAGGTGCTGATTGCCAATGTGATCGGTGAGTTTGTGGCGGAGGTTGCAGCGCTTGGACAGAGGAACCTGATACTTTCCTGGGCATATGCAGTGGCGGTAGCACTGCAGATTTATTTTGACTTTTCCGGATATTCAGATATGGCAATCGGTCTGGGCAGTATGCTGGGATTTCAGTTTCCGGAGAATTTCCGCTATCCATTGATCTCCGGGAGTGTGAGTGAGTTCTGGCGGCGTTGGCACATCACGCTCGGTGCGTGGTTTCGGGATTACGTCTATATTCCGATGGGCGGAAACAGGGTAAGTATGGTGAGATGGATCAGAAATGTTCTGGTTGTCTGGCTCTTTACGGGCCTTTGGCATGGGGCAGGCTGGAATTTTATTGTGTGGGGACTCCTGTTTGCGGTGCTTCTGGTCTTTGAGAAAGGCGTTCGCAAGCTGTATGAACGGAAAAAGAGTTTGCCAAAGATGATGGTCACGGGGACGCGTCATATCTATGTAATTATGGTGGTGCTGGTAAGCTTTCTGGTGTTTCACAATGACAGCCTGTCGGGGGGATTGGCGGATATTCAGGCGCTTTTTTCCTGCGGAAGCTGTATTGCCCATGATGCAGGTGATGCACAGAAGGCGGTATTCTCGTATCTTTTGCGAAATCGGGTTGTGATTCTTGGCATAGGACTGGTTGGTGCGACGCCAGTTCCATGGTGGCTCTGGACCAAATTGGGGGAGCGGCTCAAAACGCATGGAATAGGAGAACGAATGATTCCTATCATGAAAGGCATCTGGATAGTGGGGCTTCTGATCTTGTGCACAGCTTATCTGATCGACGGTTCCTTCAATCCGTTTCTGTATTTCCGTTTTTGAGGCGGATGCTTTGTTTGAAGGCTCAATGGGTGATCTGATTTTGACGTCTGGATTCCGGAAGATGCATTTGGATGTTTTGATTTCGGTTTTGATTGGAATGGCTGTTGACATTTGATTTGCTTTTTTGGTTGTTTTAGATAGGTATCCTGCATAGGAGGTGTTTTCAGTGAAGTATGACCGTTGGAGAATGGGCATTGCGATCTGCAGTTTTGTGGTCTGCCTGATGAGTATGATTGTGATATTGACCGTCAATTCCGACGATGCAGTGTCCAGGTCTGAGCGCAGGCGGCTGGCAAAGAAACCTGAGCTGACATGGGAGAGCGTGATGGATCGGTCCTTCATGGGCGATACAGAGAAATATCTGCTGGATTACTTTCCATTTCGCGATGGACTGCGGCGTGTCAAGGCGTATTTTGCTTATGATGTATTGCAGCAGAAAGAAAACAATGCGGTCTATGTGGCAGACGGACACGCCGCAAAGCTGGAGTATCCGCTGAACGAGGCGTCAGTGGAGCGCCTTGCAGCTAAGATGACAGGGCTTTGGCAGCAGTATTTTCCAGAGCAGAAAGTATGGTATGCGGTTGTGCCGGATAAGAATTACTTTCTGGCAGAGCAGAACGGATATCCGTCCCTTGACTATGAACGGATGATCCGGTTATTGTCGCAGGAGCTTGCGAAAAATACAGATTTTGGCTATATTGATATCATTTCTGACCTGACGATCGACGATTATTATCATACCGACACGCACTGGCGGCAGGAGCGGATCCTGGACGTGGCACACCATATCGCGGACGCGATGGGAGCAGGCGGTACACTGAATTTTTCCAAAGGTTATCAGGATGGGTTTGCGCAGCATGAGATCAAAGATTTTTATGGCGTATATTACGGACAGGCGGCGCTTCCGATGGAGCCAGATACGATCAGATATCTGACAGATGAAGTGATTGATGAAGCGTATGTATGGAGCCTTGAGGAGAATATTCAGAGTGGGGAAAATGCTGGAAAGATTACCTTGCCGGATGAGGCGGAGGCAGTGTTAAAGCCAGTATACCGTTTAGAGAGGCTTGAGGAGGAGAAAAGTCTTGACAAGTATGATATCTTTGTGGGAGGAGCGTCATCACTGCAGATCATCAGGAATCCGAATGCGGTCACAGACAAACGACTGATTATGTTCAGGGATTCCTACGCAAGCAGTCTTGCGCCGCTGTTGTTGGGGGCTTACGGGGAGATTGTGTTGATCGACTTGCGGTATATTGATTCTGCGCGGATTGGGGAGTATGTGGATTTTGCAGGCGCGGATGTATTGTTTATATATAATGCGTTGATCGTCAATCATGCGGAGATGTTGAAGTAATCATACTTCTTTAAGCATGATTATTTGAAGGGTTTGTTTTTCTGGTTGTGCATTATTTCAGAAAGTCTTATTTTATGCGTGTTTCAACGGTTGGATTAATTGAATTTACACCATTTATACACCAATTATGAAAGAGCCTTAATATGATAAAAATTGAATCTTAGGACATCAACATAAGTCCTTTATCAGTTGTCGAAATATAATTGATAGAGGGCTTATTTTGATGTCTGTACGGTAAAGTAACCAAATATTTCACAGACAGAGGATAGGACTTCATACGTGGCGAGGATAACAATTCATACTTTGTGCATCATTCACAGCTAAACAATGAACACATACTATTTTTTGTTAAATCACATAATTAAATTCTCAATATTTTGCAATGTAAATTTTAATGTAAATTTTCATGAAATTATTGCATATAATAAAAGCAAGGTATATAATCTAAATAAATGGGAGGTTGATGTCATGAATGCAACTTTATTAGATTTAACGGAAAGACTTGTTCCAATATCCGATTTTAGCCAGGGGAAAGCAGGAAAAATTTTTAATGATGTGGCGGAAAATAACAATGAGTATATAATATTGAAAAACAACCAGCCAACGGCTGTATTATTATCTGTCAAAGAGTATAGGGAAATACAGGCAAAGTCTGCCCAGTTGGAAGAACTACTGGAAAAAATTGAAAATATCAGGTTATTGAAGCTTGCAGAGAGTAGGGCAGATAATAATACGTCTTCTTTTGAAACATTTGTTAAAGATCAGGGTTTTTCAATGGAAGAACTGGAAGAAATTTCTGAAAGTGTGGAATTTGAATAATGGCATGGAATATACGTATAACAGATGAAGCGAAGAAGGACTACGAAAAAATAGAAGGAAGCATACGCAAACAGGTATTGGCAGGAATCATTAAAGTATCAAAAGCACCTTTGCCAAGTCCAAATGGCTATGGAAAACCACTGGGGAATAAGAATGGTAATAATCTGACAGGATTCTTTAAAATTAAGTATCGTGGAATTGGCATAAGGGTAGTATATACTTTGGTTATGGATAAAATGGCAATGAATATAATGGTAATTTCGCAAAGGGACGATAATTATTGTTATGATCTGGTTGCAAAGTTGTATGAAAAGTATGGTGAAGATGTTTTTAAGAATGTATTTGGAGAATTTTAATATACTGTAAAAAACACCAGAAGATGTATTGATTACATTGGATGCGGGTGAATCAAATCTGCAATAAATATTTCTGATAACAGTTGTCCTTTAACCAAAAAGCATATATACTTTTCTTACCAATAAATACTAAAGAGGAGTGAGCATATGACTTTACAGGAATCAGAAGCAAAACTATCAGAAATTAATGCTGATATAGACAAGCTGCTAAAAGAACGTGCAATTGTATTAAAAGAATGGTATGATGC
Source organism: Lachnospiraceae bacterium UBA7179 (assembly GCA_002491195.1). Classification (GTDB taxonomy): domain Bacteria; phylum Bacillota; class Clostridia; order Lachnospirales; family Lachnospiraceae; genus COE1. Next base: position 706 of record DKVL01000010.1, on the reverse strand, counting down.
ATTTAATACAGAGAATCCAGAGGGAATTACTTGTGAAGTTGAGAACATCGAGAATGTTTGTTATAAACTTTATTTGGTTAATGGCGGTTCAAGAATACACGTATGTACTTTAGGCGAGTATGACTTGAAAAATAGTATGGAAGAGTTTTATAAACATATTGATAATTCGTTTCAAATATACAAAATTGCAAATGGAATAGCTCCTGATACACCAGAATATCAAAAGAACCTTATATATGCTAAGGCAATTGAGATCAGAGAGGATTACACCAATAGAGTAATAGAACATTCAGTGTGACCAGACTGGACACAATATGACCAAATAAAACCATTTTCAGCACATATATTATCGAAAATCCAATAAAATCAAGCATTTCAGGTATGGACCATATGAATCCCTTGATTTTCCGGAATTCTTTATAAAATTTGGTGATGAAAAAACGCTGTTTTGCGATAAGTCCAGTGACCACGTTAATATTTGTATGATGGAATAAATAAAGCCAGTCTCAGTTAGTGGGGCTGGCTTTATTAGCTGGTGAATTTTAGTATTAGCAGAATAGTGGGTATTTTATGAGAATAACACTGTTATTTAATATTTAGGAAAATAACTATTAAACCACAATTCATCAATTTCATGTTTAAATTTATCATACCATGATAACTAATTTTAAACATAGGTCTATCGAAACCTTTCATGGTCTCTGTA
>DKVL01000046.1 GCA_002491195.1 Lachnospiraceae bacterium UBA7179 | reverse complement strand
TCCCCAAATGGTCATAGACCGCCTATGCTTATGAGCAATAATCAATCACGTTATATATATATCGAATAATATATTATTTAAAGAAGCGGTTTTTTTACCGTACAGTTCCTTGGGGGCTCATGCGGCGTACTCGCTTCTTTTTTAATATCTAAAACATCTTATAAAAATAACCCCTTTGATGTTTTTCTTACTACCAGAGTTGCTTTATACTGATTAAACCGTTCCACATTCTCCCCACTTCCCCTTACTGGCATTCTAAAATATGTATCATAGCGAAACCATCCTTCTGATGCATTGTTTTTATGCTTCACATTTTTATTTTCAGCCCAACGCCTGTTTGTTGCATTCTCAATCATCTGATCAATAATCTGCGCTGCGTTTGCTTTTACCTTTGCCAATGCGCCCCGTAAACTCTTCGTATATTTAGATTCAGAAAACTCATCTGGGAAATCACCAGCAATACTTATGTAATCCTGATACTCTTGCACAACATGCATTTTTCCGATATAGTATTTTAAATATTGTTCTACATCATTCCATGGAATATTTTGTTTACTCAAAAAAATTACTTTTTTATTTCCGATACATTATATTCCATTGTCCCCCTCCGTTCCTTGTTCACCCCGACAAATAGTAATTTGTCTCTCCTTTCCCAGTCTACAACATTGCTTTCAACTCGCCAAGTTCTTTTGCGATCTGTGCATCTAATTCCATTATTTTCTCCAATATCTCAGAAGTAGGTGGATACTCTACAACCACGTAATCCATCTTTTTATATTTGTTGATAGAAAGATCATATCCATTACCAACGATTTCCTCTTTAGGCACCATAAAGGACTTTTCTGTCCGCTTCCTGTCCATTTCTGCATCGCGATTGCGGAATCTCTCGATAATATCTGGTATATCATTCTCTTTTACTGCAGTTCTCTTGTCATCCAGACTATATCCATCAGCCTGCATATCGTAAAACCATACCTGATCTGTCCCACCGTGGTCTGTTTTTGTAAAGATAAGAATCCCTGTAGATACTCCCGCATAAGGCTTAAATACACCAGAAGGCATAGAAATGACAGCCTCTAGTCTCTGATTCTCTACAATTTCCTTTCTGACAGCCTTATGGGCTGTGGAAGAACCAAAGAGCACCCCATCCGGCACAATGCAGGCACATCGTCCGCCGATCTTCAGCATTCGTACAAATAAGGCCAAAAAAAGCAATTCCGTTTTCTTCGTCTTACATACTTTCAATAAGTCTACAGAAACAATATCTGCATCAAGACTCCCCTTAAAAGGCGGATTTGCAAGAATCAGGGAATATAGGTCCTTGTCCGGATTCTGGTCTGACAGGCTGTCCCTGTATTCAATATAAGGACTTTCCACGCCATGCGTCATCATATTCATGGCTCCGATGCGAAGCATGGTTCTGTCCATATCACCATCATCCTGATAATATGTCTCGGAGTCCTAAATTGTCCATTTACTCCTGCCGTTGATAACTTGGAAAGAAGGTATTCATACACATCTCCTCTCACATCACTTTCTTTCAGTTGATCCATCTGCGCGTACAATCCATCCATCGCATCTACGATGCAGAGAAAATCCAGGATAAACATTGGTATCAGCAGTAAATGATCTGCATTGGTTCTGTTAACCGCATTCTCATAAGCCGCACAAAGCCGCTCGACCGACTCTGATGTTTCCCATGCTGCCACTGGATGAAATGTTCCAATATCTTCAAATTTATATAGACTCCTATGTAGCTGAAGAATAAAAGCAGATTTAACCGGAATGTGCTCATAACTTTCATGGATCATATGCAGGACATCCCTATACCCTGCAATTTCGCACTCATCTCTTGTCTTTGGCATCGTCTTGTCCATAACGATTTTTTCAATCGTTCGTCGGATGTATAGATTCTTTCTATCTTATTTGAACTCTCTATACTCCGGACCAGCGCCAGCTCCGCCAGATCTGACAGAACGTCTGCATGCCTGCTTGCGATAAGGTGCTGCTGTCCCTTATACTCATGATCATTGTAAGGGATTCGACAATCTCTGGTGTCAATAATTTCTGCCATTTATCCTCATAATTGTAGTTTCTCATTCTTTTACCTCATTTTGATAAGATATATCGTCATTTTTTCATTAATGACTTTATTAAAATGTATCATGAAATTGCATCAATATCAATTTTAATATAGTCATTTTATCAAAAAGACTAAATAGAGCGTATGGTTTCCTGTGAGACCATACGCTCTTATACTATCATTTTATCATACAATTATCTGCAACAATTATTTCTTTTCCACACTGTACTATACAATCGCCTTCTTCGGACACTTCTCCTTGCACGCACCGCATCCAGTACACTTGCTCTGATCAATATGCGCATGGAAATCTGTCACTGTCACCGCTCCTGAAGGACACACTTTCACGCAGAGACTGCATCCGATACACCCCGTCTGGCAGGCTTTCATCGTGACAGGTCCTTTGTCCCTGGAGCTGCACGCCACGACCGCCTTCGCATCATAAGGGATCAATTCGATCAACTGCTTCGGACACGCCGCCACGCACTTGCCGCATGCCTTGCATTTCTCCTTGTCAACCTTTGCAATGCCATTCACAATATGGATCGCATCAAACGGACATGCCTTCACGCAGTTGCCATATCCAAGACACCCATGGTCACAGGACTTTGCACCGCCGTCCGGCACATACCGGACCATACTACAGTCCTCCACACCAGTATACTCATAGATTTGTGTCGTTTTCGCACAGTCGCCCGCGCACTTCACGAAAGCTGTCATTCTGACGGACTCGCCTGCCTCCACTCCCATGATGGCCGCAACCTTTTTGCCGACAGGCTCTCCGCCGACAGGACAGGCGTTCACCGGCGCCTCACCCTTTGCGATCGCCGCGGCAAGCCCCGAACAGCCAGGATACCCGCATCCACCGCAGTTATTGCCAGGAAGCACGCCCAGGACGGCCTCCTCCCTCTCATCTACCTCTACCTTAAATACAATACTCGCTATACCGAGGAAGATACCCAGGAATAAACCGACTCCGCCAACAACTACAACTGCAGTCAATATTGCTGATATGTTCATTATTCAACCTCCATCCCGATTCTACAAGTTTGCGTTCCGCAAACTTGCCGAACGAACCATAGAATATCTTGGGCAGCGTCCTTTGGTGCCCTAGATATTCTTTTCGTTCTAACGAACCATAGAATATCTTGAGCAGCGTCTTTTGATGCCCTAGATGTTCTTTTCGTTATATTATAGCAATCCTGAGAATCCACAGAATGCAATCGCCATCAGTCCCGCCGTGATCAGTACGATCGGCATACCCTGAAATGATTCCGGTATGTCATTGTATTCCATCTTTTCGCGGATTCCGGCAAGAATCACGATCGCAATCATAAATCCGACAGCTGTAAACAATCCGCTTGCAATGCTAAACCCGATTCCATAATTTTTCTGTACATTCGTCAGCGCGATACCAAGCACGGCACAGTTTGTTGTGATCAGCGGCAAATACACACCAAGTGCCTGATAGAGCGACGGAACATATTTTTTCAAAAACATCTCCACAAACTGCACAAGCGCAGCGATCACCAAAATGAACACAATTGTCTGCAAATATGTGATATCAAAAGGCACCAGAATGCATTTGTAAATAACAGCCGCCACGCCGGACGCGATCGTTATGACAAAGATCACAGCACCTCCCATACCCACAGCGGTATCCACTTTCTTAGACACACCAAGGAACGGGCAAAGTCCTAAAAACTGACTGAGCACGACATTGCTCACAAGCGAGGAGCTGATCATCAACACTAATAAATCTTTTACAACATCAAGCATCTCTTATTCCTCCGATTCTATTTCTCCATTCAGGAAAGAACGCTTTTCTTACATTCTTCCCACGTGAAACTTAATGGTTCTCCTTAGAACTACTTTTCACGTTTGCATCTGCAACAGAACCCGGTGCACCGTCCACATCAACAAAGCGGCGGGCACATCCGCTGTCGGAACAGCTTGCACAGTCCGAACTGCAGCCCGACTGGATTTTGTCCACATTCTGCCCTTTTTCCTGCATCGTTCTCTTGACACGGTTCTGCAGTGCAGTGAGCGCAGCAAGCACGAAAAACGCTCCCGGCGCAAGTACGAAGATACTGATTGGAACATATTCCGCCGTCGTAAACAGACCAAGCACGTTGTTGATGACAGGAATTCCAAAAAACTCACCGGCCCCCAACAGCTCTCTCACCGCACCGATTGCCGTGAGCGCCACGGTAAATCCAAGCCCCATTCCCAGACCGTCAAATATAGACGGAATCACTGGATTCTTGGAAGCAAAGGACTCCGCACGTCCAAGGATAATACAGTTTACAACGATCAACGGGATATATAACCCCAGCGCCGCGTAAAGGCTTGGTATAAATCCTTCCAGCAGCAGCTGCACCATTGTCACAAAAGATGCCACGATCACGATAAACGCCGGGATACGAACCCGGTTCGGAATAATGTGTCTCAACAGGGAAATGATGGCGTTGCTGAGTACCAGCACTGCTGTCGTGGTCAGTCCCATGCCAAGTCCGTTGATGGCTGACGTTGTCACCGCAAGCGTCGGACACATGCCGAGCGTCAGCACAAAGGTGGGATTTTCTTTTACAAGTCCATTGAAAAATACCTCCATGGAACTCTGCTTTGCTTCACTGTTTCGATCACTCATTGATGACACCTCCTTCGGTTCCTGCAAGCACATTGTTGAAGAATAACAGACCACCGTTTACCCCATTGACGACTGCGTTCGTCGTGATCGTCGCACCACTGATGGCATCGATCTCGCTGTCGCTTGTCGAACCTGATTTTGTGTATGTAAAGTTCTCAACCTTTTTGTTTGCAAACTGCGGAACAAGCACATCTCCAGCCTTCATGCCAAGACCAGCTGTCTCTGATATACTCAGAAGCGAGATCCCATTCAACGTCCCATCAAGCGTCACACCCATGGAAAACTGGATATCGCCGCCATAGCCCTCATGGTCTGTCACCGTGATCACATAACCCAACAGCTGACCAGAACTGTCAAGCGCCTGCATCACCTCGTCGATATCCACATTGGACTCCAGCCCTGCCACAAAATATGCCGTAGGTCCATCCTCACTCATCACAGCCTCAAAAGAATCAGCCGCCGCAAACACATTCTTGCAAGCCTCCGCTTTTGCTTTCGCCTTCTGCTGTGCGATCGGTTCTTTCGTGACATCGTACACAACCCCCAGCAGCAACCCAGCCACAAGCGTTATCGCAAAGAGGATCAGTGCATCTTTGATCATTGATTTTTTCTCGTTATCCATACTATGCCGCCTCCTTCTTTGGTTTCTTTTTTCCAAAAGCTGTAGGCTTCGTAACCCGTTCAATCAGAGGCACTAACAGATTCCCCAGAATGATCGCATAGGAGACACCCTCCGCAGACGGTCCAAAGATTCGAAAGATCCCTGTCATGATACCCAAAAAGATGCCAAACACATACTGCCCGTTTTTCGTGATCGGCCTGGTGACATAGTCTGTCGCCATGAAAAATGCACCCAGCATCAATCCGCCGCCTGCAAGCTGCGATAAGATATAGTTGATGTCCAGTCCATGCCCGCCAAACAACACGAGAAATACGACAAAGCTGAGGATATAGGAACCTGGCACGCGAAGGTCGATCACCTTCATCACCAGCAGAAACACTGCACCGACCAACAGTGCGATCATGCTTGTCTCACCGATCGTACCTGCAGTCCGCCCTATGATCATATCCAAAAGTTCCGGTGCACCTTCGCCGGTCTTGATCGCTGCAAGCGGTGTCGCTCCTGTATATGCGTCGCAGTCAAAATTTGTCATGATCGAGGTAAATGAAATCATCAGAAAGCATCTGGCTCCAAGTGCTGGATTCATAAAATTCTGTCCCAATCCCCCAAACAGCATTTTCACCACAATGATCGCAAAGACACCGCCGATCACACCGATCCACAGCGGCGCTTTGGGCGGCAGGTTCAACGCCAGAAGCAGCCCTGTGACAACCGCGGAAAAATCCCCGATTGACAGTTCCTTTTTCATGCATCTGTCATATATGTACTCTGTAAGCACTGTCGCTGCCACTGTGACCAGCACCAGAAGCAGCGCGTACAGGCCAAAATTGAATACCCCAAATACTGTCGCCGGAAGCAGCGCGACCACCACATACTGCATGATGCGTGATGTCGTGTCCTTCGACCGTATATGTGGGTTTGATGATACCTTGAACATATTCCGTAACCCCCCCTATTTTTTCCTCTTTCCAAGTATCGTTTTTCGCATGGACTTGATGGACTGCGTCAGCTGGCGCTTTGCCGGACAGACAAAACTGCAGCAGCCGCACTCGCAGCACTCCATTCCGTCATTTGCGACAAACGCCTCCTCGTCGCCATGCTGCGCCAAGACAGCGAGCTTCCTCGGAACAACTCTTCCCGGACACACATCAACACAGCGCCCGCAGTTAATACAGGGACTCGGCGCAAAAGCCGACACTTCATCTTTCGTCATACACAACAGTGCGGATGCCGTCTTCGTCGTGGGCACGTTCAGATCAAACAGGGCAAATCCCATCATCGGACCGCCCGAGACCACCTTCTCTGGCTCCGTCTTGAAGCCGCCTGCCTCCTCGATCAGATCATGATAGTTCATGCCGATCCGGACATAGAAATTCCGCGGATCGTTGACTGCATCCCCCGTGACTGTGACAATCCTGTTCATCAGTGGTTTCCCCTCCACAACCGCATGATACACCGCCACGATCGTATCCACGTTGTCAACCACACACCCTGCATCCGCCGGAAGCATGGAAGAGTTGATCTCCCTGCCGGTTGTCGCATAGATCAGCTGCCGCTCCGCACCCTGCGGATACTTTGTCTTTAATGCCGCCACGCGGATCCTGCTCTCCTTTTCTGTAAGACGCGTCAACAATTCGATACAGTCCTGCTTATTGTCCTCCACTGCCAGAATCCCCTGCGCATTGTCAAACAGCCGAAGGATAATCTTCAAACCATCGATCAGTTTTTGCGGTTCCTCCAGCATTCTACGGTAATCCGAGGTCAGATAGGGCTCACACTCCGCACAGTTTGCGATCACATACTCGATCTTGTCCGGCTCCTTGGGCGAAAGCTTCACGTGCGTTGGAAAGCCTGCGCCTCCCATACCGACTATACCGGCCTCCTTGATCAGATCAATAATCTCTTTCTTATTCAATTTTTCGGGATCATGTGGAATGTAATCGACTTCCTCTAAGAGTCCATCATTGTCGATGATAATAGAGTTGACCATATCACCCGTGACAACGCGCCTGGGTTCTATCGTTTTCACTGTACCAGATACCGTTGCGTAAATCGGGGCTGATACAAATCCACCCGCCTCCGCAATCTTTTGACCAGCAAGTACCCTGTCGCCCTTCTTTACCAATGGAACCGCTGGTGCACCGATATGTTGACTGAGTGGATATACCATCTCACCCTTTGGCACAATGGTTTTCATAGGCTTATCCTTTGACAGATCCTTGCCATCATAGGGATGTACGCCGCCTCGAAATGTAAGTTTTGCCATCTTCCGCTCCTTCTTTCCTTTTAATTTCCGTACCCATCCTCAAAAAATTCTTAAAAAACTGGTTCTGAACATGGTTGGATTCCGTCGAAAAGATATATCTTGACATGCAATCATACTGCGTTTCATATCTTTATATACATTATACTATTTATTTCATTAAATTTCATTAATTTTCATAATTTTTTACAAAATTCCTTTCCTCTTCCCAATCCATTTACCAGTCAAATACAAAAAGATCAATGGGAACATCGAAAAAGCCTATGCATATTGGCACAAATCTTTTGACACAAAAGAACGCATATGGTAAGTTATATCTGTACAGGATTTAAAATGAAACCAACAGGAAAGGAATGCGAAAAACACAATTATGAAATGTATTCAAAAGAACTTAGGGATTCTATCCCCGAAATATCCAATCGAAAATTTTTGTGTACCAAACCAGACATTGTTTATAGATATAGAGACAACCGGATTATATGTGCGCAGCTCCAATCTCTATATGATTGGCTGTGCATATCTTGACGAGGACAGCGAAAAACCCGCCTGCTGGCGTACGATCCAATGGCTTGCGACCAACTACGAGGACGAGGTCAACGTCATCAATGCTTTCGTCACATTCGCCAGACCATACCGCTATCTGATCCACTTTAATGGCAACCAGTTTGATATTCCCTACTTACAGAACAAGCTGCAGCAATACAATATCCCGTTTCACTTTGACGATTTTGAAGGAATTGATATCTACAGACGCCTGTCCCCTTACAGGACGTTCCTGAAGCTTCCAAACTGTAAGCAAAAAACGATTGAACATTTTGTCACTTCTACTGTCCGCGAAGATCAGTATACAGGCGGCGAACTAATTGACATTTATCACGAATATGTCCTGAACCATGACGAAGAAAAAGAACATTTTCTTCTGCTCCACAATGAGGAAGATGTCAAAGGAATGCTTGAGATTGTCGCAGCCCTTGCAATCCCCGACTTGTTCCACCTTCCGATCAAGGTCACAAAAGTTCAGGCCAATTACTACAAAGATATCAATCAACAGCAATGCTCAGAGATCATCATGAACCTCAAACTTCCCACCGCGCTACCCACAGAGATCTCCTATGGCGCAAACGACTGTTATTTTACAGGATGTGGGATAGACGGAAAACTTCGCGTTCCGATTTTCGAGGGGGAACTGAAGTATTTCTATTCTAATTACAAAGATTACTACTACCTTCCAAAAGAAGATCTTGCGATCCACAAATCTGTGGCATCCTTTGTGGACAAGGATTACCGAAAACAGGCCACAGCAAGAAATTGTTACACCCGAAAAATATCTTCCTATCTCCCCCAGTGGGATGTCCTTTTCACTCCATTTTTCAAAAAGGACTATGACGATAAAAATCTGTATTTTGAACTGACTGATGAATTCAAGACACAGCGCGATGCCTTTAATCTGTATGCACACCATATCCTTGATATGATGGCCGCATACCCCAAAAAATCCAGGACTGATTGACCAGTCCTGGATTTTTTGTTCGTTAAATCCTATTTATTTTTGATATAGAAGAAAGAATTTTTTCTGTCATAGTTGATCTCTTTGTAATTCATGATCTGCTCTGTGCTTCCTATAAACAAGATTCCCTGCGGCTTTAAAGAAGCATTAAACTTACGGAACACTTCGTCTTTGGCTTCCTCTGTAAAATAGATCAACACATTTCTGCACACAATTAAATCGCACTTGTCAGGGTATGTATCCTTCAGCAAATTGTGCTGCTTAAACTGTACCCTCGCTTTGATCTCATTGGAAATCTGATAGGAAGGACCTACTTTTGTAAAATATTTTTTCTTAAAATCATCCGGCACAGCTACGATACTCTTCTCGTTATATAATCCAACCTTTGCCTTCTCAATAACCTGTTTGTCAATATCTGTCGCAATAATATTAATCTGATTCAGCGGAATATGTCTTGAAAGCGCCATGACAAGGGAATACGGCTCATCTCCTGTCGAGCACGCTGCGCTCCACACTTTAAGACTCTTGCCAAATCTTCCGATCAGTTCCGGTATGATCTCCTTATCCATTAATTTCCACTGTTCCGGATTCCGATAGAACTCCGATACATTAATCGTAAGGTAATTTACAAAATCATCAAAAACAGCCTTATCATCCCGAAGCTTTGCCACAAACTTATCGTAACCTGTCACTTTATGCTTTGCGATCAGGGTATCGATTCTGCGCTTCATCTGTTTTTCTTTGTATGCATTCAAATCGATTTTGGTCAGTGCAAAAACTTCTTTCTTGAAATATTCATAATCATATGCCATGAGTATTCCCCTTTCTTTCTTATAAATTTCCCCTTGCACACTCCCGTTTTAACACCAGCGGCACATTATGCCTGTCTGAACAGTAACATTGTGTCCACACTGCTGCATCATCTAAGGATCTGTAAAGAAATAACAATCCTGCGCAACAGTGTCATGTTATTTCTTTACAGCTCCTAATAAGATGAATAAATATGATATCAGAACAATCTGCCCTGATATCATATTATCATACATTCAAAATCTATTCAGCATCCTCTGCTTCTTGTTTTGCAATCACCGCATCAATATCCACAGATACCACATCGGAATCATCTTCTTTCACTTCTTCCGACGATGTTTCCCTCGTCTCCGGAACAAGCAATGCCTTTATGCTAAGACTGATCTTCTTACCCTCTTCATTGAAGTCAACCACCTTCGCCGTAACTTCCTGACCTACAGTCAAGACATCAGACGGTTTTTCGATATGCTCCTTGGCAATCTGTGAGACATGCAGCAATGCATCAATACCCGGTTCAAGCTCGATAAATGCCCCAAAATCAGTCATTCTGGCAACCTTACCTGTTACCTCTCTGCCAACTGCATACTTTGTCGCTGCATTTTTCCAGGGATTAGAATCGTCGAATTTGAGTGACAATGCAACCTTCGTTCCATCGATATCCTTGATCAGAACCTTTAATGTCTCGCCAACCTTAAATACTTTCTTGGGATTCTCAACACGCCCCCATGACATCTCGGAAATATGGAGCAGACCATCCACCCCGCCAAGATCGATAAACGCGCCAAAATCTGTAACATTCTTAACGGTACCTTCCACGACATCACCGACGCTGATCCTTGCGAACAACTCTTTCTGCATCTCAGCTTTCTTTGCAACGATAAGCTGCTTGCGGTCACCGATGTATCTTCTCCTCTTAGGATTATATTCACTGATGACAAATTCTATGTCCTGTCCGGCATATTTGTTCAGATCTTTCTCGTATACATCTGATACAAGGCTTGCAGGGATAAAGATACGAACCTCATCTACCACTACGCTCAAGCCGCCGTCCAATACCTGTGTAACCTTTGCTGTCAATACTTCCCTGTTGTTGAACGCCTCCTCAATCCGCTTGTTGCCTCTGTCAGCAGCAAGTCTCTTGTATGTTAAGAGAACTTGTCCCTCACCATCATTTACTTTGAGAACCTTAACTTCCATCTTGTCACCAGGATTCAGGAGCGTTGTAAGGTCAACATTTGGCTCATTGGTGTACTCGTTACGTGTAAGAATACCATCTGACTTGTAACCGATGTTAAGGATTGCTTCATCTGGCTTAACGTCGATGATTGTACCTTCAATTACCTCTCCTGTATGAATAGTTTTTAATGATTCTTCTAACATTTGTTCAAAAGTTAATTCTGACATAATTTTGAACCTCCTCAATTATTTTGTTTGGGGTAGAAGCCCCCGCTGTGATGCCCACCAGTTCTACAGAATTAGGTAACTCTAATTGCAGGTCTTCCAGTGTTTGTATATAGTAAGTATTCTCACATTCACTTTGGCATAGTTCGTATAGCTTCCGTGTGTTGGAACTGTGAGTACCACCTATCACAATCATAACATCAGCCCTGGCAGCTAATTCAACCGCTTCCCTCTGACGTTCTTCTGTTGCATTACATATAGTATTCGCAACAATTATATCATAACCTTTTTTTCGAAAAATTTCAACTAAATCTTGAAATTTCTTGTAGTTAAATGTCGTTTGTGACACAATGCAAAGTTTTTCGTCTTTTTTCGCATCAAATTTCAGCGCCTGTTCTGGCGATTCAATCACAATGGCTGATGTCTTTGACCAGCCCTTGATCCCCTCCACCTCAGGATGTCCGTCATTTCCTATAATAATAATCTGGCGGCCGTTTCCTGATTCTTTCTCAACAATCTTGTGGATTCTCTTCACAAATGGACAGGTTGCATCGATGCATACAAGCCCCTTTTTTTCAATTAATTCATAAACGTCTTTCGACACTCCATGAGAACGGATGATGACGCAGCCCATACTTAGCTGCTCGAGTTCTTCTTTACTGTTGAGCACCCTGACACCTTTATTCTCCAGATCCCTCACAACTTCCTCGTTGTGTATGATCGGACCATAAGTATAAATATCACCTGTTTTTCCTGCTTTATCGATCTGCTCATATACAGTATCCACAGCCCGCTTCACACCAAAGCAAAATCCCGACGTTTTTGCCAATACCACTTCCATCACTTGACTCCCTGATCGCACAGATCCATGATTGCGTCGGCAACCTGTTCAATCGTCATGGAGGACGAATCAAGAAGCACTGCATCTTCAGCCTGCCGCAGCGGCGAAATCTCTCTGTGCATATCCTGATTGTCCCGGTCTATGATATCTTTTTCGATAATATCCAGGTCACATTCCTGCCCCTTTGCCCTGAGCTCCTCATAGCGCCTCACAGCCCTCACGTGACTGTCTGCGGTCAGATATACTTTTACATCGGCATCCGGCAGCACACAAGTACCAATATCCCTGCCGTCCATGACAACACTTTCCTTCCTGGCAAGCGCCTGCTGCAGTTCCACAAGTTTTTTTCGCACTTCGCTGTTGGCGCTGCTTGAAGACGCCATTTTCCCAACTTCCTCTGTCCGGATCAAACCATTCACATTTCTGCCATTAAGCCACACAATCTGCTCACCATTCTTGTAAGTGATCGTCACATCCACACCCGGAGCCGCCTTGCTGATGCGTTCCTGTTCGTCCGCTCCAATTCCCTGTTCGATAAAGTACAGTGCCATAGCGCGGTACATCGCTCCAGTATCCACGTAAATATAACCTTTCCTCTTTGCGATCAGTTTCGCAATCGTGCTTTTTCCCGCCCCGGCAGGTCCATCGATTGCAATTGCGATATTATTACTCATCTGTTAGTTTCTCCTATCTTTTACTAAATTATGTATCCTCATCATGATATGGTGCCAGAAACTGCACTTTTCCCCGCAAGGTATCCTGTAGACCATGCGATCTGAAGATTAAATCCTCCTGTAAGTGCATCGAGATCCAGCACTTCCCCCGCAAAATACAGCCCACGCACAAGCTTTGACTCCATCGTGGAGGGCACAACTTCACTGGTCGGTACCCCGCCTTTGGTGACCACTGCCTCATCGTAACCCCGCACTCCTGTTATCGTGAGCTCCATATGCTTGATTGTCCGCACAAAGCGCTCCCGCTCCTCCCTTGTGATCTCATTGACTCTCCTGTCTGGTTCAATGTCAGCCAAAACTGGCATGATTGGCACCATTTTTGCTGGAAACAAACTGTTTATGACATTTTTAAACTGCTTGTTTCTATTGTCATCAAACTCTTTGAGAATACGCTTGTCAAGTTGTTCATGGGTCAGCGCCGGCTTTAAATCAATAAAAAGTTTTGCTTTTTGATCCCCCCTGCATACTTTGTGGACATAATAACTGCTCGCGCTCAAGATCAGCGGGCCACTGACTCCGTAATGCGTAAACAGCATTTCCCCGAAATCCGAATAAATCTGCTTTTCATCAAGCTGCACGCTCACTTGCACATTTTTCAGGGAAAGTCCCTGTAGTTCATAGCACCATTTCTCCTTCACGGAAAACGGCACAAGCGCCGGCATCGTTGGCACGATATCGTGACCGCATTCCTCTGCAAACCGATATCCGTCACCGTTCGAACCAGTCAGGACATAAGAACATCCCCCTGTCGCTATAATTAACTTGTCCACATTCCGCTCAGATGTCTTCCTAGTGATTTTGTCATACAATTCAATCCTGGATATCCTGGCATAACAAGTTCGTTTCTTTTTGCCGCCTTGTTTTTTCCTGTGATATTTATAATCCCCGCTCCCGGTGTTGGAAGACTCATCCCCATCCACGTTTTCGAGAGGTGTGATCCGAATCCCTTTTACCTCTGTGTTCAACAGGACCTGCACACCAAACCGATTCAATTCGTGTTCCAGTGCCTTGATAATATCTGAACTATGGTCGGATCTTGGAAACACGCGCTGACCTCTCTCAACTTTCAGCGGACAACCCGCGCTTTCAAAAAAATCCATAACTGCATGGTTGTCAAATCCATATACTGCACTGTACAAAAACTTGCCGTGTTCCATCACATTCTGAAAAAAATCTTCCACCTCACAGGCGTTTGTCACATTGCACCTGCCTTTTCCTGTGATAAACAGCTTTTTTCCTAGTTTTTCATTTTTTTCAATCAAAAATACCCGATTCGTAACATTGCGATCGCTCCTTGCGCCTGCCGCCGCAATTGCTGCCATCATTCCCGCAGCGCCGCCGCCTATCACCACGATATCCACTACTACTGACTCCTTTACCGTCTTCTCCGCTGTCCCATCTGCGCCTGCAATGGTGTGTTCAGCATATCTTCATCAATAAAATTAATCTCATCTTTCAAATAAACCTGATAATTATCCCATGCCTTTTCAAGGGATTCCAGACTCTTCTTGACCTCATCAGGCCTGCGCAGACACAGCGCCACCACAAGCGCGTTGATCAGGCTAAGCGGTGCGACAAGCGAATCCACGATCGACACCATATCACTTCGCGCCAGCAGATTGCAGGCTGAATAGAGACACATTGGCGAATGGATCGTATCTGTCAATGTGATCACTTTTGCGTTTTTATCATTTGCCATCTCCATAGCCTTGAGTGTTCTCATCGAGTACCTTGGAAAACTGATTCCAATAACAGCATCCTTCTCATTGATCCGAAGCATCTGCTCAAATGTTTCTGAGGTACTGGTCGAGTCCAGCAGATAGACATCCCCCCGGATCATATTGAGGTAAAAATGGAGAAACTGTGCGAGCGGCTTACAGCTCCGCAGTCCAATAATATATACATGCTTTGCCGCCAGGATAATATCAGTCGCCGCCTCAAAGGACTGTACATCGATATGCTCCATTGTATCCTGAATCTTTTCAATATCGGCACTCAGCACCGAAGTCAGAATCTCAGCCTGTGTACTTGTCCCGTATTTGGCACCGATCGACTGCACTGTGTTCAGTTTCTTTTTTACCCACTCTGCCAGTGCTTCCTGGAATTCAGGATATCCCTCATAATCCAATGCATACGCAAACCGCACGACAGTCGCCTCGCTGATCCCAACTGCCTTCCCAAGTTTTGCAGCAGTCATAAAAGCTGCCTGCTCATAGTGGTCAATGACAAACGTGGCAAGCCTTTTATGGCTCTTGCTCATCTTATTAAACTTCTCATTTATTCTTGATATGGTATCCCGCTTTTCGTCCATCAAAAAACCTCATCCCCGATGTCATTTATAAAGTCCTCGTTCCAAACCAAATAGCATATAATCAAGAACAGCTGTTATAGATATCCTGCAGCAGATCAATCGTTTCCTCCTCCGTAAGGTCATAATCCCCAGTAAGGACCATGCAGGCGCACCCGTGTATGAAAATCCACATCTTCATAAACAATCCGCTCGGATTCTTACAGCCCGCCGCGGAAGCCTTATTGATCTCTCTGCTGACTGCTCCCGATTTACCATTTAAGAGTTCAAAAAGCCCTCGATCCCCCCGATGCTCCGACTGAAACAGAAGCTGGAACAATTTTCTCTCCTCTTTTGCATAATTTATGTAGGCAAGTCCAAGGTGTATGAAGGGTGTAACCACCTCTGACTTGTAATTTCCATAGTAATCACCGAAGGCATCGATCGCCCTCTGATAGATCTCCGAATAGAGTTCACTCATATTTGCATAAACCCTGAATATTGGCTGTGTGGAACATCCGATCTGTGCCGCCAGTTTTCTGGCAGTAACATGTTCTATCCCTTCTGCTCTTGCCAGAGCAAAGGCTGTCTTTGCTATCTTGTCTTTTGTAATCAATTCTTTCCTTGCCATTTCATCATCCATGCCTTTCTCACAGGTATACAGAACTTTTTAGCGTCCCACGCTATGATAGGACGCTAAAAAGTTCTTCTCACACTTCCCGTCATGCCGGTACAGCGGCACAAACAATCCGTGAAGAACGCAAATCTCTTCACGCTTCACACAGGATATGCCCCATTCTTTGTATCAGCCTGAGTCATATCAACTTTCTCCTGCTGTGCCTGACGATATTTAAAGAAATCGATGGCAACCTGAGGGAACAACGCATAAGACAATACATCCTCATCCTGCTGCTTCCACTCTTTCATCTCTTCCTCGATCTTCTTTAACTCGTTTGGAAGTTTATCCGCCGGACGGCAGGTGATGATCGTCGCTTTCTCCTCATCGGAGAGTACCTTATCCTGAACTTCCTTATTAAACGGCTTGACAGTCTGGCCATACTCGCCATGGAGAACTGCTTTGGTCTCCTTGGTAGCCATCTTGTAGCGCTCGCCCATCAGAACGTTAAATACAGCCTGCGTACCGACGATCTGCGAGGACGGTGTAACAAGAGGCGGCTCACCCAGATCCTTGCGCACTCTTGGGATCTCCTGAAGCACATCATAATACTTATCTTCTGCGTTCTGTTCTTTCAACTGGCTAACCATGTTCGATAACATACCGCCCGGAACCTGATACATCAATGTCTTGATATCAACGCCGAGAACCTTTGGATTGAGCAGTCCGCTCTTTAAGCACTCCTCCCTGTACGGTCTGAAGTGATCTGCAATCTTTGCCAGCAGATTCTGGTCAAATCCTGTATCGTACGGCGTACCCTTGAAGGTCTCTACCATAACTTCTGTAGCCGGCTGTGATGTGCCAAGTGCAAACGGAGAGATAGCACAGTCAATCACATCAACTCCAGCCTCAACAGCTTTCAGGTATGTCATGGAAGCAACACCCGACGTATAGTGCGTGTGCAGCTGGATCGGAAGCTTTGTTGCGGATTTCATGGCCTTGATCAGCTCCTCAGCCTTATAAGGAACCAAAAGTCCTGCCATATCCTTGATACAGATCGAATCAGCGCCCATCTCCTCGATGTCCTTAGCCATCTTCATCCAGTATTCCAGTGTATACGCATCGCCCAGTGTATAGGAAAGAGCAATCTGCGCCTCGCCGCGGCCTTCTCTCTTCTTGACAGTATTCGCCGCATTTACTGCGCACTGTAAGTTTCTAAGATCGTTAAAGCAGTCAAAGATACGGATGATATCAATACCGTTTGCAATCGACTTTTCAACAAACTCCGTAACAACATCGTCCGCATAATGACGATATCCCAAAATATTCTGACCTCTGAAAAGCATCTGAAGCTTTGTCTTCTTAACCTTATCCCTGATCTTTCTAAGTCTCTCCCACGGATCTTCCTTCAGGAAACGAAGGGATGCGTCAAATGTCGCGCCGCCCCAGCACTCTAAGGAATGATATCCGACCTGATCCATGGTATCAAGGATCGGAAGCATGAGCTCCGTCGGCATTCTCGTAGCGATCAGGGACTGATGGGAATCACGAAGGACAGTCTCAGTAATCTTGATCGGTTTCTTTTCTATTTCTGACATTTCTATTCCTCCTATATTAATATCCTAATATTTTTTCTTTAAAATACACCGAAGATCGCCATAAAAGTTCCGGCTGCAACTGCTGTACCGATAACGCCGGCAACGTTCGGTCCCATCGCATGCATGAGCAGGAAGTTCGTCGGATCGGCCTCTGCGCCAACTTTCTGGGAAACACGCGCAGCCATAGGAACAGCGGAAACACCTGCCGAGCCAATCAGTGGATTGACCTTGCCACCTGTGACTTTACACATCAGCTTACCAAAGAGCACACCTGCTGCCGTACCAAATATAAATGCCGCAAGACCCAGAAGGACAATCTTGATCGTATCCGCGTTTAAAAATGCCTCTGCACTTGTAGTAGCACCTACAGAAGTACCAAGCAGGATAACAACAATGTACATCAATGCATTGGAAGCTGTCTCCTGGAGCTGTCTTACTACGCCCGACTCTCTAAACAGATTGCCTAACATCAGCATACCAACAAGCGGAGCCGTTGTCGGAAGGATCAGACATACAACGATCGTAACAATAACCGGGAAGAGAATTTTCTCAAGCTTAGAAACCGGACGCAGCTGCGCCATTTTGATCTTCCGCTCCTCCTCAGTCGTCAGCAGTTTCATAATAGGCGGCTGGATGATCGGCACCAGTGACATATACGAGTATGCTGCCACTGCGATCGGTCCGAGCAGGCCAGTCTGCCCAAGTTTCCCTGCAAGAAAGATCGAGGTAGGGCCGTCAGCACCACCAATGATAGATACTGCTGCTGCCGCCTTATCGTTAAATCCAAGAAAGATCGCGCCAAAATAAGCTGCAAAAATACCAAACTGGGCTGCCGCACCAAGCAGAAAACTCTTGGGATTGGCAATCAGCGGCCCGAAGTCCGTCATAGCTCCCACTCCAAGGAATATCAGAGACGGCAGGATCGCCCACTCGTCAAGTAAATAGAAATAATACAGTAAGCCGCCGGGTGTGCCATCTGCACCGATCGGTGCGATAATATCGGGATATATATTCACCAGCAGCATACCAAATGCTATCGGTGTTAACAACAGTGGTTCATACTGCTTCGCGATAGCAAGATAAAGAAATGCACAAGCAATAACAATCATGATAACATTTTTGTAATCAATGTTAAAAAATGCGGTCTGATGAATCAGATTGTTCAGTGTATCTGCTATATATGACATTTTGTTGACCTCCTATTTTATTTTCCAGAGCGCATTATGGCTCCGATTTCACCGACACCGCGGTGTTTAGTTCAAAGTTGCAAGTAAAGCACCTGCCTCAACAGAGTCGCCAACCGCCACATCTACGCTTGCCACTGTACCATCCTCAGGCGCTACTACAGGAATTTCCATCTTCATAGCCTCGAGGATCACGACTGCGTCACCTTTCTTTACAGCCTGTCCGACACTCTTCTCCAGTTTGAATACCTTACCTGCCGCACCTGCCTCGATCTTAATGCTTCCCGCAGCACCTGCACTTGCCTTCGGCGCCGCTGCTTTCGGAGCTGCCTTTGGTGCCGCCTTGGGAGCCGCTACTGCTGCCGGAGCCGCCCCGGAACCTGCGCCTTCTTCTACTACAACATCATATACGTTGCCGTTAACGGTAATTGTATAATTTTTCATTTTTATTTCCTCCTATTATTTGATCCATTCTATTTTTTCCAATTTCTGGCAGCTGCCCGCCTGATGCTTCTCACCTGGAACCCTTCCACACTCGTTCCCTCATAGGCCGCAATTGCCGCCGCTATGACTGCCACAAGTTCCATATCGTCGGAAAGATCCTCTTCTTCCTCCACGACAGGTGCCGCAGGCGCAGGTGCTGGTACTGATATGGTCTCCGCTTTCTTCGGCGCAAAAGAAGCCTGAATCTTTGGTATTACTCCAAACGCGGAAATGATGAGACTGATCAGGATTAACACCACAAACACAGTACCCATACCAAGCAGTGTGTTGAGCGCTGCCCTTGTCATCAGCTGTCCTTTTGTCTCATCGAGATTCAGTGTACAGGATGTCATCTGCAGATAAATGTCATTCGTAAAAATTAATTCTACCGAACCGTTTCCGTTCTCGCCTGTCAAAGGGACTGTCACAACGATCGTGTCATCATCGACAACAGATGTCGGCTCACCAAACTCTTTGATGCTTCCCATACTGTCAGTGCCTGTCTTGAAAGATGTAAGCGCACTTTTCACTGCCTTGCCTTCACACATAAAGGAAGTATCGCCGCAATACTGCGCATAAGTCGTTGCGTACAGATCTCCGAGTTCCATGTTATTATAATTCTCAAGCATTGAATCAACATTGTCCGATGCGACCAATGCATCCGTAAACTTAACAACCTGATCTGCCCTGCTCCTCGCCGCACTCTCTTTGCTCTGCTGGAATTCGCTGGGAGCCTTTTCTGAACCACATGCTGTTAAAACGAAAACGCAGGTAAGCATTAATAATAATCTCGCAAATTTTTTCATATTAACGTTCACCCTTTCTTAGACCGTGCCATGCTTCTTTGACGGACGATCCTCTCTCTTTGTAAATAGCATCTCAAAGGCGCCGATCACATATTTTCTTGTATCCGATGCATCGATGATCTGGTCCACATATCCTCGCTTTGCCGCACCTGCCGCACTTGTCTGAAACGCCGCATACTCTGCCGCCTTCTCCTTGATGACATCTGCGCCCTGTCCCTCATACATGATCTTTGCCGCAAGATTTGCATCCATAGAGCCAATCTCCGCGTCAGGCCATGCGATCGTGATGTCCGCTCCGATTGCTTTCGAGTTCATTGCTACATAGGCGCTTCCCAACGCCTTACCGATCACAACATTAACCTTGGGCACTGTGGCATTTGCGAAAGCGTATGTAAGCTTCGCTACTGCCTTTGCGATACGTTTCTCACTGCACATCGTCGCCTCATATCCCTTGACGTTGGTGAGTGATAATACCGGAATGTCAAATGCATCACAGAACATGATAAAGTCAGCTGCTTTCTCACAGCCATTTACGGATAAAACAGCATCGAACCGATCGGTAACTTCACCCTCAGCGCTGTAAACTTCTGTGCGGTTTGCAACGCAGCCGACCGTCATACCGTTTAACCTGATAAACCCTGTCACCATGTCCTTTGCATAGTTTTCTTTCACCTCAAAGAACACATTGTTGTCCGCAATTGTGGAGAGCGCGATCGAAGTATCGCCCACACAATTTGCCAGATCTGCGCAGACCCTGTTCAGGTCATCTGTACACTCCTCATAAGACGCGCCGTCCTCATTGTTTCCAGGGAGCAAGGATACCAGTTCCCTGATTTTGGCATAGATCGCAGCCTCATCAGCCACAACGTCCACAATACCGCTCTCGCTGCTCTGGAATGCTGCCGATGCGGAATCGCACTTGGAAACGTTGTTTCCGTCAAGCGCATTCGGAGAGTTTACGAACAACTTTGCCTTGGACGACTCCATGAACGTGAAATCCGTCAGTGTCGGGATCAGTGCAAGACCACCGCCGCAGCTTCCAAATATGGCTGTGATCTGAGGGATCACGCCAGATGCAAGCGTCTGCTTTAAATAGATCTCACCAAAGGCATTGAGTGCGTCTGTCGCCTCCTGAAGTCTCAGCCCTGCGGAATCGATCAGACCGATAACAGGAGCCCCTGTCTTCATCGCAAGGTCGTAGAGGTTTGTGATTTTTCTGGCATGCATCTCGCCGACAGAACCATTCAGCACAGAAACATCCTGGCTATACACATACACGAGATTGCCATTGATCACCCCATATCCGGTGACAACACCGTCTGAGGGAGTCTCAGTCTGTTTCAGATTGAAATCTGTCGCTCTTGCTGTGACAAGGGCACCGATTTCAACGAAACTGTTTTCATCAAGTAAAGATTCAATTCTCTTACTTGCCAAACTTGAAGTAGTACTCATTTTGTGACCTCCATTTTTATATTTTTAATATTCATAAAATAACATTTTTTACGCAGTTTGTTGATTATGTTCGTCAATATTACTAAAAAAACAACATGAAAACTGCGTCTATTTTAGTATAACATATATTATTCTATTCGCCTAGTAAATTTTTCACTTTTTGTGATCTTTTTTCGTCAATATCACCAAACGCTTACATCATCCACCTTTCAAGCACCCTGCGAATGCACCACTTCAGGTCAACTGCTTTTATTTCTCCCGCTGCCACCAGTTTCATCCGTCTCCACTCCTGGCTGCCAACCTCATAGCTGATATAGCCGACCGTCTGCCCTTCTCTGACTGGTGCCGTCAGCTCTTTCACCTTCTGCAGCGTGATTGTTACTTTCTCATCTTCATGCATCAAAAGCCCTTCAACCCCAGCCACATCCTCGTCAATCTCCACTGGAACATACATCTGTTCGCCAATCCTGCTGCCCTGCCCATTGCTCACGATGATGTCTGTCGTCGCCTCATCGGGAAGTCCCACCTCGTTAAAACTGCGGTAATGATAATGTGCAAGCCCATATTCCATAAGCGCCCTCGTATCACTCCACTTATAAGTCCTGTGGTTTGGCCAGCCACACGCCAGGAGCGCCACGACAAAGGTTTTGCCATCCCGCCGGAGCGCGCCCACATAACAATACCCTGCCTTGCTGGTAAAACCTGTTTTTCCCGACAAGGCGCCTGCCATCATGCCCAGAAAAGCATTGTGATTGACACAGGAAAAACTTCTTTTGCCTGACAAATCCGTAAAGACATGGTTCGGCGTCCTTGTGATTTCCAGAAACAGTTCCTTTTGCGGCGACTTCGCGACACAGTACGACATGACAAGTGCCAGATCCCGTGCTGTTGTCGAGTGAAACTTTTCACCCTGCTCTGCGTCCAGTCCGTTCGGCGTAATATAATAGGTATTCTTACAACCGATCTCGTCTGCTTTCCGGTTCATGAGCGCCGCAAACTGCTCGACGCTGCCACCCACGTGCTCAGCAATCGCCACCGCGGAATCATTATGGGATTCGAGCATTAGAGACAACACTAAATCCCGCAGCTGGTATTGTTCACCCTTTCGCATCCCCAGATGCACTGGCGGCATGGAAGCCGCGTAAGAGGACACTTCCACCGCATCATCCAGACTGGCATTCTCCAGTGTAACGATCAATGTCATGATCTTCGTCGTGCTCGCCATTGCCAGCCGCTCATCTCCACACCGCTCATACAACACCCTTCCTGAATCCGCATCCATCAGCACTGCTGCCTTTGCATAAAGCCTGAGATCTGGCTCATCCGCAAAAACATCCATGGGCTGCTGCGCCAGAATCACGATCATCATCACCACGGAAATCAGTACAGCCTTTTTATTTCGCACATACATTCTCATAAAACTTCATTTCCTCACTGCAAAGGTTCCATAAAAATATATGTGCGAGTCCCTGCAAATTATCCCTTTTGACATCGTACTTATTGCACTTTCCAGAATTTAAAAACCGTCCACACTGCTCTTGGCCTTCGCGTGAATCATGTCATATTCCAGAATGACATCATAGCCATAACTCTTGACGGTTTCCTGCATCTCGTCCAGCAGCGCCTCAAAGTGTTCGCGGTCCGCCGCAAAGACCATCTTCCAGGAGTACTCCTGGATTGCCCGCTTGCACTGGTGGCGTATGGTTGTCTGTTCCGATGTCTCCACTGATGCTGTATAGAGCATTCCCGGTGCTACCAAAAGCATATTGTTCTTCTGCAGATATTCCATCGTGGTATCTGCGTCCATCTTCTCTTTCCAGTCTCTGACCAGCTCCGATGTGTCAAGCGACTTCACACTGTCCCACAGATCATAATAATAGTAATATCCATCCTCGCTCTTTTCACACTGGACGACCGCCTTATAATTCAAGGTTGAAGTACCTGTTTTCCATGTCCCACCGCCATACTCCTCCGGCATCTCGATCTCCCCGCCATCTAGCAGCGCCTCTTTTCCAAAATCAGTGAGATATGGTCCGTCCTCACGCATCTCCCAGGTCAGGCCTTCCGGCCCTGCCGCCGCTCCCGAAAGGCTGGCACCATTCATCATAATCCCCTCATCCGAGTACAGCCAGTCGATAAAGTCCACAATTCGCTCAGGGTCTTCGCACTGTGAGCCGACTGCAATGATACTGCCCTGATTCCCATAGGGATAACAGCCATAGGAATAAATCTGCATATCCCTGACTGGCACCAACATAAAGCCTTTGCCCTGCTCCTTATTGGAAGTGGTATTAAAAGCAGACTTTCCCAGCCATGGCCATGGTGAGAAAAAGATTTCTCCGTTTGCAAATTTTTCAAAACACCGATCATAATTCTGACTCGCCGACTTTGGATCTACCAGTCCCAACTGATTTGCTTCATAGTAAAAGTTCAACATACGCACATACACTGAGTCGTCGTCAATAATGCTCTGGTAATCGGAACCGTCTGCCTTTGCAAGCACCACCCCATACTCGTCATAGCCATACATGCAGCAGGGCTGTTTGACAGCATTCATCATATTGTCATCCCATTCTTTAAAAAAGGAAAAACCATATGTCTTTGCACCATTTTCCGCGACAGGATGTCTCTCCTGCATCTGCTTTAATACTGGCAGCAGGTCCTCTAATGTTTCCATCCCGGGATATCCTAGTTCCTTATACAGATCCCAGCGGATGTATGGTCCATACATCGGTTCGCTTCCCTCGCTTGGCTCAGTCGGTTCATTGACAGACACTTGTGATGGAATTGCATAGATCCCCTCCTGTTCCACACTGTTGTTCAGGTTTTCAATCGCGTCGTGGTATTTCATAATCTTTTTGCCCTGCAGATCATCCTCCATGTCATAGAGTAGACCTGCATTCACCAAATCCTGCAGTTGACCATTTTCCCCTTTGCAGATAATAAGATCACCAAGATTTCCTGCTGCTGCCCGCACCTCAAGAAGCGTATCGCCACCCTTAGTGATATTGGGCGTGATAATATTGAGCTCCATATTAAACTTCTTCCTGACCACCTCGCCAAACCAGCCTGACTGGATTCCCTGATAATTGGCGGAGAAATCAAACACATCCACAACGATAAAATCCTCGTACGGACAGTCAGCTGCAGCTTCTTTCCCGTCAAATTTTGCACAGCCTGTCATACCAATCAGAGACAACAGAAAGCTGCATACAATTATTTTCCAGCGCTGTTTTTTATTCATTTCCCAGCCTCCTTCTTTTCCTATCGTTACTGGAACGGTGTGAACAGCAGCACTCCTATCTGATTCTGCCTGATTCTTAAAATAGTCCAGATTGACAATCCTTTTTTGCTCACTTATACTATTAATATATCAAATTTACGAAACAATTCAACATATTTTCATAGGAACCAACACAATTCCTTATGCATGAGGGAGGCGCAGTTTAATGGAAACTTTATTGATTGCCGATGATGAGAAAAATATACGTGACGGTCTGAAGTGTATTCTTGACTGGGAAGCACTTGGTTTTATCTTGTGCGGGGAAGCTGCAAACGGTGAGGAAGCACTCTCGCTCATCTTAAAAAATAATCCCAGCCTTGTCCTACTCGATATTCGTATGCCAAAGCTCTCCGGCATCGACATTATCCGCATCGCACGGAAACAGGACTACAACGGCAAATTCATTATCCTGAGCGGATACTCTGACTTCTCCTACGCGCAGGCCGCAATCCGCTATGGCGTAGAGTACTATCTGACAAAACCGATCGACGAGGACGAGCTGCTTGATGCCATCAATACCATTCGGGAAAATATTGCGCAGGAGCACCACCAGTCAGACAGTATCACACTCTACCGTGAGAAAGCAAAAGACACAATCCTCCACGAGTTGGTAACAGGTGTCTGGAAAAAGGATAGTATCACCGGTCTCTCCTCCGCCGACTTTCAGAGTATGGAACTGATCTGCGACATTTACCAGGTCGTAATCTATGAGAAATTCGGTCCCCTGTCCGAAGACCAGGACTATCATTTTGCCGATCTTCTGAATATTACCAACAATGGCAACCGCTCTTTTGAATCCTTTCAGGAAGACAACAAAAATGTCATCCTCCTGAAGGGTTCGTTTTCCCTCCGGCGCTTTGAAGAATTTTTAAATCACTACGAAAAAATGGAACTTCAGGAAGGCAGTCCCATGAGTTCCTTCTTTCTTGCATATGGCCGTCCTGTCAAAAACCTCGACGAAATCTATCTCTCTTACGAGGAAGCCTCCGCCCTGACGAAAAGACGCTTTTTCTGTATTCAGGGCCAACACACGCTGGGATACCAGGACATGCCAAACCTGACCTCACACAGCCTTCTCGTCAGTGACGACAAGTTGAACGAATACTGTAACGCCCTGACAAACTATCTGCAGGCAAACAACCGCAAGCAGATCGCCGCCACATTCTTCTCCCTCGAAGAATACCTGTACAGCGTGGATAATTCTATTGAATCCATCAGGCTCTTTCTAACGGACTTATTTTTACAGTTAAAGGAAAACATCAACAAGATTTATAACAGCTCACGCGTTGTCTTTCCCTCCAACTCTGCCATTATTGACCACATAGACAACTGCCATTACCTGTATGAGATCATTCTGTATATCTCAGAACAGGTCAAGACCATCATGGACAGCAACGACAATACATCAAGAGATTCCATTCTTGATGATATCCTCTACTATATTGACAACAATTACCAGAACAATATCAAGCTCGAAACCATCGCGCCACTGTTTGGCTACAACAGCGCCTACCTCGGCAAACTCTTCACAAAAGCGATCGGCGAGAATTTTAATTCCTATGTAGACCACAGACGCATCGAACATTCCAAAAAACTGCTCGAGCAAAGAAACATCAAGGTCTATGAAGTATCCGAACAGGTTGGCTACAAGAACGTGGACTACTTCCACAAGAAGTTTAAGAAATATGTCGGCATCAGCCCCGCAGAATACCGCAAACAGTTGAAATTAGATACTTAAAAACTGTGCATCAAAAAGGCAGACTGCTTTCAGCCTGCCTTTTTATATCGCTATTCGCCCTCTGCTGCCTTATGAGTTTGTAAGAGCAACCTTCTCTGCAATAATCTCGTTTAACATCTGTTCTGCCTCTGCCATTCCTGTCTTTTCCAGCTCTTCGAGCATGCTGTCGTAGTTCGCGTCAAAATCAGCCTCGGAACCTGTAACGCACTTGATCAGTGCTGACCATGATACCTCATCCAACTGGTTTGCGATCTCGTCAAACTCCATCGGTTTTGCGAGTGCCCAGAGAGGCGGATAAGGAGGTACTTCGAACTCGCTTGCCTGCGGGAACATATCAACCAGAAGCTCTACGCCCCACTTCTCGCATGCAGCTTTCTCTTCCTCATTGTACTCTGCGATCACAGAAGTCTTGCTCGTCGTGGTGTAGGTGCTTCCTGTCGGATCAAGGATACCATCACCATAGGAAGGGAACGGATAATTATGGAATCCAACACCTGTTTTCTTAGAGTAATCCTTGTCATTCTGGGACTGCTCAATCTCCTCATCTGTACGATAACGGTGTCCGCTCTCGTCAATGAAGTAGTTCACACCCTCGATCCCCCACTTATTCAGGACCTGTCCCTCATCAGAGCAAAGGAAATCAATGAATTTGATTGCCTTGACCGGATCTGCACAAGTAGAAGAAATTCCAACACCCGTTCCTGTCGTAAGTCCCTGATACATCAGAACCGGACACTTTGTATCTTTATCCATCGTCACGGGTACTCCACAATATGTAGAACCAAATTTTCCGTCTGCTTTCAGCACCTTCTCGCCATCCTGATAATTCCAATCCTTGTCAAAGAGGCATACAACACGTCCTGAAGCAATCTTTGCGATATAGTCATCATTTGTCTGTGTTGCAAACTCCGGATCAAGGATGCCTTCATTGTACATACGGCACATCCAGCGGAAGTACTCCCTCTCTTTCTCAGAACGGAATTTGTACATCGCCTGATTATTCTCATCGATCAGCCACTGTCCATTGTCCGGTGCACCGTCTGCGATCGCGCCTGCCGGGTTGCCCAATGTGATCAGCCAGTGCCAGTCTGCTGTAGACAATGAGATACCGATTCTGTCAAGTCCGTCTTCTGTCTTAGGATTTGCTGCAAGATAATCTTTGATCATTGTCTCCAACTCATCAAGTGTCCGTGGAAGAGCATAATCTTTCGCTTTCAGTGCATCCCACTGGATCTGTGCAGGTCCGCAGT
This sequence comes from Lachnospiraceae bacterium UBA7179, assembly GCA_002491195.1. Classification (GTDB taxonomy): domain Bacteria; phylum Bacillota; class Clostridia; order Lachnospirales; family Lachnospiraceae; genus COE1. The sequence goes on along the minus strand of DKVL01000046.1, from coordinate 21,859 downwards.
CCTTATATTTCTCACCGCCTACCACATAAGCAGACAGCTGATAAATAGCCGGATCATCTGCAGATTGTCTGAGTTTATCATACTCATCCCCATACAACTTCTTGATGTTCGGACCATACTCGTCAATCAGGTCCGACATATCCATCATCGCACCTGCCTCGATCAAACCGTTCGCAGAACCTTTTGCGAAGATAATGTCAGGATATTTTTGCTCTGCGATCATCAATGCAACATCCTCACTCTCATCATTGCCGCCGATTGGATAAGTAGTCTTTAACTTCACGCCCGTCTTCTCTGTGATGGCCAGTGCCACCGGATCGGTCCATGGATCATCCTGCGTACCGTCTGCCGTATAGAATGTCAGCTCGATCACTTCCTGATTCTCATTCGCCGTGTCGCCGCTTGTACTGCCAGAAGCGTCGGAAGCTGTTGCCTCATTGTTTTGTGTGCTGCCCGTTGATGTGCTGTCACCACTTCCGCCACAGCCGCTCAGGCTGCCTGCTACCATCATTGCTGACAATAACAACGCGCAAATCTGTCTTTTTTTCATATATTTCTTCTCCCTTCTTGATATCGAGAACGATAGTTCTCTACATTTCTATCTTGCAAACACGGATACCGTGTATAAACAAGCGTCCTCAATCCTTCACCGCGCCAACTGTCATGCCGCCCACGAAATACTTCTGCAGGAACGGATACACGATAATGATCGGCACTGTCGCCACGATCGTGATCGCCATTCGTACGGAAAGCGGTGATACTGCATTTTTCATCTGCTCTGCTGCGTGCGGATCGATCTTGATCGTCGCCGTCTCCATAATCTGATACAATACATACTGCAGCGTCGGCAGTTCTTTTGCATAGAGATAAGTATCCATAAATGAGTTCCACTGACCTACTGCCACGAACAGTGCTACTGTCGCCAGAACTGGCTTGCACAGCGGCAGGATAATCCTTGCCCAGATGATAAAATCATTTGCGCCGTCCACCCTCGCTGCCTCCTGTAATGCGAGCGGAAGTCCCTCTACGAACGAACGCACCAGGATAACATTGTAGACCCATATGAGACCTGGCAGAATGTATACAAGGAAATTATTGCCCAGTTTCAAAGTTCTCATCAGCAGCAGATATTCTGGAATCAGACCGCCGCTGACATACATCGTAACGACAAATAATACCGTAAACACTTTGTTAAAATAAAAATCTTTTCTGCTCAATACATACGCAAGCATCGCTGTACAGATCACGCCGACTCCCGCGCCGACCACCGTCTTCACGATGGATAGCATCAACGGCGAAATCAGGTTGTTTTCCTCAAATATGTACACGTAATTGCTCAGTGTAAACTTTCTCGGAATAACGAAATTGATATTACGCATTGTATCAATTGGATCGTTAAAGGATATTGCAAGCACATTCAAAAACGGATAGATCGTAATAATAATCAGGAAGATGAACACAACCAGCAGCACCCAGTCCAAGATATTCTCGCGGCTCTTAATTTTTGTACTATTCACAATCTCCGCCCCCTTATATCAGTTTGCTCTCGCCCATCAGGCTGGCAAATTTGTTAGCTATCAGTAAAAGGATGATTCCTACTACAGACTGGAACATACCAATCGCTGTACCTACACCGTAATTGCTGTTTCCGATACCTCTCAGATAAGAGAACCATGAGAGAACCATCGCGTGATCCTGCACGATACCATTACTTAAAAGCATCTGACGCTCCATGCCGACATTCAATGTACTTCCGATACTCATAATCAGCAATACCACGATTGTCGGCTTGATTCCCGGCAGTGTGATATGCCATATTCTCTTCAGTCTTCCTGCGCCGTCCACCTTTGCCGCCTCATACAGACCGGAGTCAATACCTGCCATGGCGGACAGATACACGATGGCATCCCAGCCCATCTCCTTCCACACATTGATACAGCATACAACCACCCAGAACAACGGTGAGTTTGTACTCATCAGCTTTAGTCTGGTGTTAAACAGTGTGTCGAGCATACCGCCGTCATTGAGCACCATCTTGGCAATACTGGCGATAACCACCCACGATACAAAATGCGGCAGATACGAGATCGTCTGTGTCGCTTTCTTAAATTTGACAAACCGAATCTCGTTGAGCATCAGCGCGAAGATAATCGCACACACGGTACCCAGCACAATTCCCAGAATACTGGTTCCTATGGTGTTGATCAGCGTCTGCTTGAACAGTCTGTCCGTAAACGCTTTGGTAAAGTTGTCGAATCCGACAAAATCACGCTGCCAGACTGGCACTGCAAAAGTCTTTGGCCTGACATCCTGAAAGGCCATCGTCCATCCCCACAATGGTACATACTTAAAAATAATCAGCCATATTACAAAAGGCACTGACATTAATAACAGGTACCGCTGTTTGTACATGAGCTGCCAGCTGAACTTTTGCTTTCCGGCTTTTGAGTTACTTTTGGCTTTCATTCTACTACCTCCTTAACTTTTTCTTGTATTTATTATATAAAAGTTAAAATGATAAAAATACCGAAAAAATTAATTATATTTTACATCACTTTTTTCATGCATTTTTCATTTTATACAGCAAATATTAAAGATTACTATAAAAAATGCACTAAAAAAATGACATTTTTTCTACAAAATGTCATTTTTATATAATATTTTATATAAGATCAGATATCATGAACTACGTTTTCCGGCAGATGCAGCGCAATCGTCGTTCCCCTGTCACGCACCGAATCAATCGTCATGCCATATGCATTCCCATAACAGAGCTTCACCCTCTGATTGATATTATATAATCCGATGCTTTCTTTTTTTTGCGGATTTTTCGTTGCGATATCTTCCCGCAGGCGTTCGAGTGTCTCTGGCTCCATGCCGCATCCATTATCCATCACCGCGATGCAGAGTTCTTTCTCCTCCGCCAAACGCATGACTTTGATCGTAACAATACCGCCTGTCTCTTTCTCCTCCAGTCCATGCACAATCGCATTCTCAACAACAGGCTGCAGCAAAAGCGGTAATGTGATACATTTGCCCACATCAATGCCCTCCTCGACCATAAATGCGTAATCAAACTTTTCACCGAACCGAAGTTTCTGTATCTTCATATAAATCTCAATATGATTCAGCTCCGCCTGAAGGGATGTAAATGCCGTACCATTATTTTCCAGCACATACCGCATGGATTTTCCCAACAGTTTGATCGCCGTTGCGACCTCCCTGTCCCCCGCTGTATATGCTTTCATCCGTATTGTCTCCAGCGTATTGTACAGAAAATGCGGGTTGATCTGGCTTGCAAGCATCTTGAACTCCATCTTCTGCTGCTCATTGGCAAGCTCCTGCTCGTTGAGCAGCGTCTTGTACATCAGCGCATCCTTCTCTTTGATGTGCTGGACCATCACTTCAAGATCGGAAAACACCTCCGAAAGCTCGTCGTCACCGCGGACGATTTCCTGAAAATCATAGTTCTCGTTGCTCGCCTGATGCATCACATCACGAAGCGCAGAAACACGTTTTGTGAAATAGGATGTAAAGAAATGAATCAAAATCCCCGGCACCACAATTGCGAGCAGAATAATGATCAAACAAGTCTGTATAATACTCGATATATTATCATAGGACTTGTCATTAATCGTACAGACATAAATCTTAGAGTCTGACTGATACAGCCGAAGAGTCGATACCCCCACAAAACACACCCTGCCTTTGATCAGATCTCTTCCTGAATACTCAAAATAATTCACATCATAATCAATGTCGATCAGCTGCGGCTTGCCATAGTCCCCCCAGTCAGACGCGTAAAACACAACGCCATCGTCAACCGACACGCTGTTTAGATACTCCTGACTATTGATACGCGTCTTTAGATAATTATCACTCAGCCGGAGTACTAACACTGCATTGTAATTGGAATAAACAAGCGGAACCCGCCTTACCAGACATAGCCCCCAGTACTGGTTTCCATACTCGTCAATCTGCTCCATCTCTTTCCAGAAGATGCCAGCCTGCGACGTTGCCCGCTGATACCAGTCTGTCGCCGCAATCGTCTCATCCACATGATGATAATTCTTGTACTCGTAGATATCCGGATTGTCGCAGTAGATATCAAACCGCTCAATCCCGGTATAATTGTACATATGACTATCAACCGCAGAAACATGTGTGTCGACAGTCGATGCAAAATCTTCCTCCGAGGCATACACCCCCCTTAAGACAGCAGTTACATCCTTGTTGAACGACAGCTCTTCTGAAATGTTATAGGCCTGTGTTGTGATCTCAAAAAGGATCGTCCGCACCCGCAGATTGTCCGACTCCAACAGATCCCTGTGATAACTGGTCAGCAGCTTATATGTATTATCTACCAGAAATACTCCAATCAGCAATACTGGCAAAAGAACTGCCAGTATATAAATCGTGTATAACTGTCTGCGTATACCAGATCTACGCAGGAACCCAAACACCTCATGCTTTCCATTCCTGTTTTTCATTCCTATTTCCCGTCATGCCGCATAGCGGCACAAACAATCTTTCCGTACTGCTCCCGATATGCATACAACTCAATAATATTCTGCACACGCCGCCTGATAATCCTGGGCTCAAACGGTTTCACCACAAAGTCTGCCACCTTGTATTCAAAGATCCTGTCGCTTGTCTCCTCCGAATCATCGTCTGTGACAATCACCACCGGAAGCCTGTCCAACAATCCCTTTGTCTTCATATAATCAAGCACGCCAAACCCATTGATCACAGGCATAATAATATCCAGCATCACAACCGCCAGATTACAGGCGTCCTTCTCCATGATATCAATTGCCATCTGCCCGCCGGACGCTTCGACAATCTCATATTCCTCCCGGAATATGTCCCCCAACATATACCGGTTGATTCCCTTGTCGTCCACCACAAGGATTTTCCTCTTTGTCTCCACTCTTTATTGACCTCATTCCCATTTTACACAACTGATTCTCACTACTTTGGCGGCGTCTGAACAATAACGCCAATATTCCATCCATGCGGAGATTCTAAGAAGCTGCAAAACACTATAACAGTACCGTGATAATCCTGCATACATCCATCATTTCATCGTATGCCTGCCGCGCACCCTCCAGACCACCCGGACGCAAAATCTCCACAAGTACACTCAGCCTGCCGCGCACTTCGTCCAGGCCAAGATTTGCCGCCATCCCCTTCAGACCATGTGCATACTCAAACGCTTTTTGGGCATTTCCTTCCTCAATCGCCGTCCCCAGGGCCGCAAAATCCGGATCGTCAAAAAACTCAATCAGGAAATTCTTATAGGCATCCTTATTTCCCTTCATGCGCGCAAGAGCCCTGTCCACATCGACACCTCTCTCCCGAAGCAGATCCCACAGGGAATCACGCCCCTCCTCCAGGATAGCTTTTCTGCCAATTCCATTATAAATACTCCTGTTTTGCACCTCCAGAAGTTGATTGGCAGTTCTCAGGTCAATGCCCTCATTGGCACGTACCATCTGAACAAATCCCAGGAAAGAAGACAACAGAAAGAAAGCGGTCTCCCTTGCATTTGCGATATCCGCTTCCCCACGCGCCACCGCATTTTTGAGATATTCTTCTATCCGCAGGATAAACGGATCAGCGGCAATTTCCATCTTGCCATGATAAATAATCTGCATACGGACTGCCTCCATCTCAAAGGAATACAACTTTTCCAGCAGTCTCCTGGATATCCTGTCCAGGTTTGTGAACAAATCCGCTTCTTTTGCATATGTCTCATCCATGATCATCAAAAAAGGGTTCGCCTGCAAGGCCGCCACTGCGCCCGCCAGGGCATTCTTATCCCCAAAACGCTGATAAATCGCCGAATTGGAGCATCCGCTCTCCTTTGCCACCTTTCGAATCGTAAGATTTTCGTAACCCTCCCGACTAATGATTGCTGCCGCAGTATCAAGAATCCTCCTGGCAACAGTGTCATCCATGATCACTGCACTGTTCTGTGTCTCGTCTTCCCCGTACACCATTTTCTTCCCCCACCCGTATCCAGGCCTATATCTCCACATTTAATTCTGTTTTTTGTCCTGCTTCCTCCTCCGCCTGTCTTCTGAAATCCTCCATCTGCTCTGGATTCAACACCGGTAGATCCCCTAACGACTTCACCCCAAAAGTCCTTAAGAATTCCTCTGTCGTCCCAAACAGCAGCGGACGCCCCGGCGCATCAAGACGCCCAAGCTCCTGGATCAGATTGAATTCCAGCAGCCGGTTCACTGCATGATCGCAGCTCACCCCCCGTATCTTCTCGACCTCAAGCCTTGTCACTGGCTGCTTGTACGCGATGATGGAGAGCGTCTCCAACAATGTATCTGTCAGGACATATTTCCGCGGCGCCTTGGCCACCTTGATCAGGTATTCGTACAGCTCCGGCTTTGTGCAAAGCTGCACTGCATTTTCCAGCTCCACGATATAGATTCCTCTGTCCGCTTTCTTGTACTTATCATTCATTTTGGCGATCACTTCACGTATTTCCTTCTCTGGCATCTCCAATACGTGCTCCAGGCTGGAGAGCTCCACAGAGTCCCCCATCGCAAACAGAACAGCCTCGATCACCGCCATTATCTTCTTCTCTTTCATTCTGATCTACACCCTAAAATCGCAATTTTCCGACGATGAAACAATCATGACACAAGACTCGATGTAATGATAATATCTGCAAACGTATCCTCCTGCTCAATCGAGATCAATCCCTGCTTCATCATCTCCAGCACCGCCATAAAAGTGACGATCACTTCCATCTTGCTTCCCTGCTTCTCTAGAAGGCTGCGGAAGTTAAATCTCCTGTGATTCCTGACATACTCCTCTATATAACCCTGTTTCTCCTCCAGATTGATCTCATCCTTCTCGATCTTGCCAAACTGGCTTCTGATCGGATCAATCTTATCCTCCTGACGCCGCATGACCGATTTAAAAATCTCATGGAGCTTTGCCAGCGTGACATCTCCCGCCAGCTCCTCATAATTGATCGGATACTGATAATCTGCAACTTCCCTGGGCAGCATGGGCTTCTTAAACCAGCTCTTTGCTGCGTCCACCTGCTTGTCCCGCAGTTCAAATGCCATATATTTGTACATCTTGTACTCAAGCAATTTCTGCACAAGCTCCGCCCGCGGATCTTCCTCCTCGCCTTCCTCATTGACTTCCCTGGGGAGGAGCATTCTGCACTTGATGTCAAGCAGCGTCGCCGCCATCACGAGAAATTCGCTCATGACATTCATATCCTCTGTCTGCATATTTTTGATATAATCAAGGTACTGTTCTGTGATCACCACGATTGGTATATCATAGATATCGATCTTATTTTTTTCGATCAGATAAAGAAGCAGATCCAACGGTCCCTCAAACACCGTAAGCCGCACAGACAATCCCATACGCAACCCCCAATTTTTGTATCCATTCCATTACGATATATTGTACAAAGAATTCCGGGAAAAAGCAATGAGAACTGTTATTCGCAAGGCTTTAAGATCACTTCATAAAGCTCCGCCGGATTAAAAAAACGAAACGGCAGCGTGTGGGAACCCAGTCCTCTTCCCAGAAGCATAACGGATGCGCCGCTTCGAAAAACGCCGCCGTCATACTTCGGAAAGATTTTATAGGACGGAGCAATAACACCACCCAAAAACGGCAGCCGCATAATACCGCCATGCACATGCCCTGACAGTACCAGCTGCGCCCCCCATCTGGCGTAATCCTCGAAATAATCCGGATTGTGTGCGATCAAAATATTGCATTTCGTCCTGTCATATTCCGGAAGTGTATCCCGCAGATAGTTCTCCTGCATCTTTCTGATCCTGAAATGGGCAAAATACTCCAGATCAAGGTCAAGCCCCGTCACCCTGATATTGTATTGCGGCAGGTCGACGGACTCGTTTTGTAAGACCCTCATATTGGGACTGGCAACCGCCTTCATCAATCGATCAAATTGATCCCCGAAATGTTCCGTGTCTTTTTGTATCTTTGACTCATGATTTCCCAGTCCATAATAGATCTTATACTTCTGGCCAAGCGCATTCATCAGATCAATCCCCGGTGTCATATCTTCCTTGACACGCGATGTGACAAGATCACCTGCCAATATGATAAAATCCGGATCGATCCTATGAATGGCATCGATCACCTTGTCATTGCGATTACCATACACTTTATTGTGCAGGTCTGATATCAGCACAAACCTGCACTCTTTTGTCAATCCTGGCAGCGCAAACTCCTGCCGCACTGTCACAAAACGATTTCCGTCTATAATCCCGACTGCCAGAAGTACAACAGCCAGCAGAATCACAATCAATAAAATCGTCCCAAACACACTCTGCATATTCTCTATCTTCTCCCACCCCAGCGAACCAAACGCTCACTATAATTTCTATACTAAATATTTCATCAGTATCCTCTTCAGATAGTCGATAAAAAATGCCTTTTCCACCGGTTCAGATGCAACGATTGGCATTCTGCCAAGTTCCCTGCCATCAAGACTGTAACTGATATAGCCAACCTCAGCCCCTCTCTCGACGGGTGCAACCACACGATCGACATACTGATACTTCTTCTCAATCTTATTAAAATCTGCACCTGTGACATCAAGATATCGGAATGCGCCCTTAGGCTCCACTGCGAGCCGCTCCGCCTTGCCGCCTGTTACCGGGATATCACCCAATGACTGTTTATTCTCATCCACATACAACCGGGTGACTGCAAAACCGTATTCCAGCAGGATCTGCGCCTCCGAAAACCGTGCTTTTGGATCGGGCGCCCCCATGATAACCGCGATCAGATCAATGTCATTCTTGTTTGCAGTGGCACTGAAACAATACTTTGCCACACTCGTCGAACCAGTCTTCAATCCTGTCGTCCACTGGTACTGCTTCAGCAGCTTGTTGGTGCTTGCCAGGGTAAATGTCTCACTGCCCCGGCTGGTCACATGCGTGATATCCTCCATCCATATCTTTGTGTAATTATAAACCTGAGGGTATCTTGTGATCAGCTCCCGCGACATGAGCGCCACATCGCGCGCTGTCGTGTGATGCGCACTGTCCGTAGTCAGACCACAGCAGTCAGTAAAATGTGTATTAACCATTCCAAGCTGTGCTGCCTTCTCGTTCATCATATTGACAAACTCTGTCTCACTCCCCGCAACATACTCAGCCATCGCGACGGATGCATCGTTGCCGCTCGCCACGGTGATACACTTGATCAGCGTATCCACCGTTTGCACCTCGCCCTCCTCCAGAAAGACCTGCGATCCTCCCATGGATTTTGCATAAGCGCTTGTGGACACTTCATCCTCCGGTCTGATCCTGCCCTTTTCAAGCGCCTCAAAGATGAGGATCAGTGTCATAATCTTCGTGATACTCGCCGGACTCCGTATCTCGTCAGGGTTTTTCTCAAACAGTACTGTACCCGTTGACGCCTCCATCAGGATCGCCGACGGCGACACCAGACTGACTGCTTCGGAGTTTATGGTCGTATTTCTGGCAGTTTCCTCTGCAAACGCTGTACTTTGTACCAAAACGACAAGGAACATCACCGCCGCCATCATTCTATATATTTTTTTCCTGGCTAATTTCATAAAGCAAACCTCATACCTTACTTATATGAAATCTATGCCGGACGACCGCATTATATGACTTTTTCTACAGTTCCTAATTCCAGGGACACAACAAGCAGGGAGAGCATTTTCCCTGCTTGCCTTAAACAGAACTATCTGCCAATCAGCCGATGGCAGAAATCTGTGATCTCTTCTCTTGTCTCCTCGTCAATCTTCACTGACATCGCAAAATGATAGCCAAAATCAACCATACTCATTGCAAAGACGAACACAAGTGTCTTAAGTCCCCATGCTTTCGGATATCTGTCCACAAAGCCGATCACCTTATCGAACAGAAATGTGATAATGATCACTGCATACAGGCCCCACGCCAGTGTACTTTCAAGGCAGATCATGCCTTTATAATTGCAGAATTTGCCATTATAGTCCCACCATACTTCGCCGAAAAGTTTCATCATAAGCTTTGCCACCAGAAACTCAAACGCTGTCGCGAGCAGTGCTCCGACAATGTATAACACCAAAATATTATGGGCAAACGGATGCAGTATAAGATACCCCAATGTCGCCCCAAAACCATAGATCGGACAGAACGGCCCTGTCATAAACCCTCTGTTGGTAAGTTTTTTATTGCAAAGGGAAATATAAACCGACTCCACCATCCATCCAATGATACTAAACAGAAAAAAGCAGGCTATCAGATGATACAAATCATATCCAGCCAGTTGATACCTGCTCATCCACATAGATATTTTCTCCATTTTCCCCACCTCTCATTTTTAAGAACGGTTCAAAAAGGGGCGCTCTTTCCCTGCCCCAAGACGCAAAAATCCTTGGCATAAACACAGCCAAGGATCTTGATTCAATTAATATAAATTAATTATATTTACGCTTTCTAGCTGCTTCGGACTTTTTCTTACGTTTTACGCTTGGCTTCTCATAATGCTCTCTTTTACGGATTTCCTGCTGAATTCCGGCTTTAGCGCAACTTCTTTTAAATCTGCGTAAAGCGCTATCCAAAGTCTCGTTTTCTTTAACGATTACATTTGACATGCTATCACACCTAACCTCCCTCCAGCCTCTATTATTGTGTGCCAGACTGTTCGGGTATACTTAATTGCACATCTCGATTATATCACAAATTGGACACACGTCAATAGTTTTTTTAATTTTATTTATTTTTTATTTAGATCATAATAAAAAATGTACTGTTGTAAGATTCCACTGTTGTTCCCATACCGCTCGAACGGAAACCCATCCGGATACTGTGCCGCCATCACTTTGTTGATATGAGTGTCCCTTGGAAACGCATCTGTCTGGTGCAGCGCAAACAGACAGATACAGTCGGCAACCTTCGTGCCGACACCGTACATTTGCAAGAGTTCCCTCCTCGCGCCTTCATAATCCATCATCCGAATCTGCGACAGGTCAGTCTCCCCATGGCATACCCGGTCGGCTGCCTGAGCGATGTACTTACTCCGGTAGCCGAGTCCACAGGCATACAGATCATCCAGCGAGGCGTCCGCCAATGCCCCCGGCGTCGGAAAAGCAAAATACCTAATGCCGCCTGCTGACACTCTCTTCTCACCATACCGCTCGCATAGCAGTCCAATACATCTGCGGATCCTCTTGATATTGTTCTGCTGTGAGATGAGAAAGGATATGATCATCTCCCACAAGTCCTGGTGCAAAATCCTGATCCCTTTCCCATACTCTGCCGCAACCGCCAGATAGGAATCAGCAGGATCAATGCCAGCGATAATTTTGGCATAGTCCGTTTTCATATCAAAATAGTCATTCCATATTTTATCATATTCCTCCTGCGTACAGTCAAACAATATCAGGTCTTCCTGCTGCGACAGTTCAAGGTAATTTCCGCCTGCAGTCAGACAATACTTGTTTTCACCGCACTGCTCCATTCGGAAGCATTGCCCTGACATGCAGATCTGCTGCGCTGAAAAATTATCATTCCGTACCGTTACCATAATTCTTTCCTATAGATCAAGTGTGAACAGTACCTCGCTTCAAGAAAAACAAAAACATTTTCAATGTAGGTACTTGACTTTATCTACAATGTTTTATAATATTTTAATATATTTGTTATATAATAATACCAAAATACAAATGAGTCAAGGGGGACTTCCAAATGAAAATCAAACGAAAACCAATCATAACCGTATTTGCGTCAGTCTGTCTGGCGTTTCTCGTGTCAGGCTGTGACGCACTGATGGAGGATGAAGACAAAGTGCAGGCCATTGTGGATTCCTACAAGTCGGCAGACGCCGAAGCATTCTTTAAGAAATTTGAGAATGATGCAGTCGTATCCCACGCAGGTCTTGAATGCTTTTTTGAATCTGTCAATTCCGGCAGCACAGAGGGCATGAATGCCGTATATCAGAAGATCCATGAACTTACACAGGATATTGAGGTCAGCTGTGAAAAAACGGATTCCTTTGATATGCCGGTTACCATCAAGACCAAGGACGCCTCGGAATCCATTGAGACAGCAATGCTCGAAGCGGCTAAGGAAGGTCCTGAAGCATTTGCCGATATGCCCTCCTGGTTACTGAAAGGACTGGACAACGCAGTAGACACGGAAGTAATAATCACCTTTGATACGCGTAATCCTGACATGAAAGGATACAGTATGGCGTCCAATCCCAGATTTCTGGAAGCTTTGACAGCCGGCGCTTACCCGTATATCAGCTGTACCATGACCACCTGCATTGATTCTGAAAACGAATATGAGTACTATATGGTAGCAAAGGGTGATACGGTCAAATACTCTGCTGATTATTCTCTTTTTTCCCTGGAAGGACTGGACATGACAGATGACGACCTCCGCGAACTGGAAGATATACTCAAAGATGAACTGGTAAATGCAACCGGTATTGTATCCGGCATTCTTTATGGCGACAACTATATCGGTGAATATATGTATATCAATTATGACGATGCAGACAATCTCACTCTGAACAGAATCGGCATCATCAACAGCTACGACCGGTCAGCCACCATCAGTCTCAGTTCTACGATAGACAATTATGAATCGGCAGGTCTGACTACTGAAACAACTGATTTTGGTTCTGGCGTAATCGCAAAGCGCAACCAGGACACCAAATAATCTCCATGATCTGCACTTCCAAAAAAGTTCTGTCTGGAAAGACAGAACTTTTTTGGAATAAAATCATTCCTCCCAGTTATGATACACCGCCTGCACATCATCATCCTCGTCAAGCATGTCAAGCGTCCTATTCAGATTTTTAATCGCATTCTCATCCGTGAGCGCGACATAATTCTGCGGAATCATTGTGACCTCCGCACTCGCCATCTCAATCTGATTCTCCTGCATCGCCTTGTACACCGCGTCAAAATCTTCTGGCGCAGTCAATATCTCAAAGCTGTCTTCCTCCTCCGAAAAATCTTCCGCACCTGCGTCGAGTGCTGCCATCATGAGATCGTCCGCGCTCATCTCACACTCTTCCTTGTCTATGATAATCTGTCCCTTCTCGTCAAACATGAAGGAAACACAGCCCTGCGTGCCGATACTGCCGTTGCCCTTGGTAAACGCGCTTCTGACATTTGCCGCTGTCCTGTTCTTGTTGTCCGTCAATGCCTCGACGATGATCGCAATGCCACTCGGCCCATAGCCCTCATAGGTAACATGCTCATAATTCACCGCATTGCCGTCACCTGCCGCTTTCTTGATGCCACGGTCGATCGTGTCATTTGGCATATTGTTTGCTTTTGCCTTTGCAATCACCTGTGCAAGCTTGAAATTATTCGCCGGATCCGGTCCGCCTTCCTTCACCGCAACCGCGATCTCACGCCCGATGATCGTAAAGATCTTTCCTTTTGCCGCATCGTTTTTTTCCTTCTTGTGCTTAATGTTCGCAAATTTTGAATGTCCTGACATGTTCTATTTCTCCTTTATTCCTATCGATTTCTCATTGGTCTTGAGAGCTGCCTTCCTCCCGCTCTGACTCTGGCTGCCCCTCTTGTTCCAATTTTCTTACCAACACTGATTGTATCACATTTTTCTCCACTTTTACAATCTGAAATGTATATCCGTCGACCTCCACCTCTGAATTCTCGTCCTCGTCCGGTATCCGGTCGAGCTTGGATATGAGATATCCGTTGAGCGTCTCGAACTCTGTCTCGCCAAAGGAAATACCAAACCGCTCCTCCAGGTCTTCGAGCTTTGTCATTCCCTCTATGACATACTCATTCTCGCCCTTCTCCTCTATGTGGTTCTCCTCCGGATCATACTCGTCCATGATATTTCCCACGATTTCCTCCAGAATGTCCTCCATGGTCACGAGCCCTGCCGTCTGCCCATACTCGTCCATGACAATGACCATCTGGTTTTTCTCAGACTGCATACTCCGGAACAGGTCGTCAATATTCTTGGTCTCGGGCACAAACACTGCCTCCCTGACAAGCCCCTCCACCGTGCCGATCGGCTGGTTGAGCTCCTCATCGGAAGTATGTATCCGCATGGCGTCCTTGAGATACAGCACGCCTGTCACATGGTCAAGATTCTCCTCATAGACCGGATATCTGCTGTTGCTCTCCCTGAGCATGAAGGCGAGCGCCTCCTTAAACGGTGTCGTGCTGTCCAGCGCCATGATATTGTTCCGGTGTGTCATGATGTCGCTTGCTTCCTTGTCGCCAAACTCAAAAATGTTTGTGATCATCTCCACCTCTCCGGCTTCGAGCACACCGAGTTCGTGCCCTTCGTTGACCATCGAGATGATCTCCTCCTCCGTGACATCCGCCTGCTCATCCGTATTTCTCAAACCGCAGATCCACAGCAGACCATTGGCGGAAACTGCAACAATTTTCGTCAGCGGATAAAGAACCGTCCGCATAAATTGGATCTGCCGGATAAAACAATATGCCCACGCGTCCGGATATTTCTGCGCGATCTTCTTTGGCAGCAGGATTCCAAATGTCAGCAGCACATACATGAGCAGAAATGCCGCAAGGATCAATGCGGTCCAGCCCAGCACGGCATCATTCCCATCCTGCCAAAAAGATAACTTTGCAAGTCCTTTCTTGAAAGAAAAAGCCCATCTTGGCAGGAAAAAGTATCCCATCACCAGCTCAATCAATGTCGTTATCATCTGAATCGAATTGACATATATGGTAGCGCGCTCGATGATCCGGCGCAGCAAAATGGATTTTTTGTCCTTTTCCTCCTCTGCCCTGCGCTCGATCTCCTTCTCATTCATGAGATTGATCGCCTTGTTAAAGCCGACAAGAACCGCCTCAATAAAGAGCAGCACCAAAAACAAGATCATACTACAGGCCGAAGCCCCTCCATCGTCCATCTCTTACTTCTCTCCTTTATTTTTCCGGGTGATATTCCTTTTTTATTTCTTAAATCTATACAAAACAATTGTATAAAACAACAAAGGCATAACCCACATTCTGCGGGCTACACCTTTCTAATATAACATTACTATTGAAAAACGTCAATATCCTTTCTCAATCCTTACAAGCAAGCCTTATGTATCAAGCTCAAGACTGATTTGCAAGGCTCTGTTGACTCTCTGCATAATCGGGGAATCCAGATGGCACACCTTATCCTTCAGACGTTTCTTATCGATTGTTCTCAACTGCTCCAGCAGGATCACTGAATCTTTCTCCATGTCGTTATTTCCTGCATTCAGCGCAATATGCGTCGGCAGGTTTGCCTTGTTCATCTTGGAAGTAATCGCTGCACAGATCACTGTCGGGCTGTGCTTATTTCCCACATCGTTCTGAATAATCAGCACTGGTCTGACGCCTCCCTGTTCCGAGCCTACAACCGGTCTTAAATCTGCATAATAAATATCTCCTCTTTTCATCGTCATACACTCCTGTCAGATAAATCCTGATCTGAATTATTTCTATGCTACTATTTTTTCCATTGGAGAAAATTTTATACAATTGTAATGCAGATTTTTATTTACTATAATTACTCATAAATCAATGTGTCATCCAGCTTATAAATCCTCGGTATCCGCTTCCCGATATCGCAGGCAAGCTCGTAGTTGAATCTGCCCGATATGGCGCCCAGCTCTTCCATCGTAATGCACGCATCGCCGTCTCTTCCAATCAGTGTCACCTGATCTCCCACACGCACCGGCGAACTGATGTCCGTGACATCGATCATAAACTGATCCATACATACCCGTCCAAGGATCGGCGCCCGCTGCCCTTTGATGAGCACATGACCGCAGTTGGAGAGACTTCTTGGATACCCGTCGCCATAGCCGATGCAGATCGTCGCAACCCGCGTGTCCCTTGTCGTCGTATAGGTGCCGCCATAGCTGATCTCCTGCCCTGTCGGAACGGTCTTGACATACACGACCCTTGATTTCAGCGAAAGCATCGGTCTTAGCTGTATCTTTTCGTCTGCGCGCACTTCCTCGGACGGCCACAATCCATACAGGATAATGCCCGCCCTTACCGCGCTCATATTTGCCTCTGGCATCTCAGCGATACCCGCGCTGTTTGAACAATGCTTCATGGGAATCCTGACTGCTAACTCACTCTCGATCCGGTCAACATATTCCTGAAAAAGTGTCATCTGGTGATAAGCCTTTGTCTTGTCAGACTCGTCCGCTGTCGCAAAATGCGTAAATATGCCCTCGATCTCCAGTCCGGGCAATTCTAAAATCCGCCTGACCAGTGCTATGCCTTCGTCATCCGGATGGATACCGATTCTTGTCATGCCAGTGTCTATTTTTATGTGCACTTTGCATTGTTTTCCAGCCGTCACAGCGATATCCGACAGTTCCTTTGCCACCTCATACGTAAAGACCGTTGACCGCACTTCCTCCCCAATCATCTGCTCATAGCTGTACGGGAACGTATACCCCAGTATCAATATCGGTTTCTGTATCCTGTCCTCCCGCAGTGCAAATGCTTCCTCCGCGGTGGCAACAGCATACCCCCACACCCGTTCCTCTTTTTCGAGTATCCGCGCGATCTGACTGGCACCATGCCCATACCCGTCTGTCTTGATCACTGCTATGATCTTAGTCCCCTGATCAATGCTTTTTTTGATGCTTTCTATGTTAAATTGCAAAGCGTCAAGATCAATCTCCGCCCATGCCCTTTCATAGTGTTTCATAAATATCTCCCTCTTATCTCTTATTCCTTCTCTATGTCCCCAAGCGCCTTGATGATATCCTGTGCCATGAGATAATATGCAGACGTCTTCTGCCTTGCGAAATCTCCCGCAAGACCATGCGCATAAGTTCCCATCACCGCCGCCTCAAAACCGCTGTATCCCTGTGCCAGAAGTCCTGCTATGATTCCTGTCAGCACATCGCCCGAACCAGCCGTTGCCATCCCGTCATTTCCGCTTGCATTCAGGTATGTCAGCTTTCCCCTTTTGGACACCAGCGTCCTTGCGTCCTTGCACACAAGGGCTACATCATATTTCCTGGTAAATGCCTTGCAGCTCGCGATCATATCCTTCTTGATCTCCGCGACCGGACATTGCATCAGTCTGGAAAATTCCCCAAGATGCGGCGTGAATATGACATCACTGTCATTTTTTCTGTATCCGTATGCAAACGTCTTTAACAGTTCCGCATCCTTTGACAACAAATTCAGTGCATCCGCGTCCACGACCATTGGCTTGTCACACTGCTTTAGAACGATCTCTAAGATTGCCTTAGCCTTATCAGACATGGAAATTCCAGGGCCGACAGCCACGATATCCGCCCATTCCAGCGCGGATAACAGTGCCTTCAACTCCTCCTGCCCGATCGCTGGCTCCGCATCATCCTCATACGTATCCACGATCGCTTCCGGAAGTTTTTTGAGCAGGCCTTCCCGGTTCTGTGCTGCCGTAAAAATCCGCACCATGCCAGCGCCCGTCCGGTAGGCGCTCAGCGCAGACAAAAAACACGCGCCGCCCATATTCCTGCTTCCGGCAATCAGCAGCGCTTTCCCGAACGTTCCCTTGTTGCCCGACGGGCTTCTCTCCGGAAAGTGCAGATCCTTCTTCCAGTCTGTGAACGTGACGACACCTGACCGCTTATTTGCTGTCACCGCCTTGGGAATCCCGATTGGCACACAGACCACCTCACCCGCGCAAGAAGCGCCCGGATACAACATCAATCCGAGCTTTCTGTACGCAAAAGTGACCGTAATGTTGGCTTTGACGGCGCATCCCATGATACTACCGTCATCTGTGTGAACACCTGACGGGATATCCACTGCCACAACGTTCGCCTTGGAGGCATTCACTGCCTCGACTGCCTTGCGGTATTTTCCCTCGATCGTTCGTGTGAGGCCGATGCCGAATATTGCGTCGACTATCACGTCATAAAGCGTGTGCTCCACGCCGTAGTGAATCGGAATGTTTAATTTTTTAGCAGTCTCAAGCTGGGCAGCAGCCTCCGGCGACAGTTTCGACAGCTCACCAACCATATTGATCTCGGCGCGTATCCCCTGTTCCTGAAGAATCCGTGCGATCGCAATCCCATCACCGCCATTGTTGCCGCTTCCTGCCATAACGCCCACATAGATCTCTGTGCCATATCTGTCAAGAATCACCCTGACCGTCTGCAGAGCGGCGCGCTCCATCAACACAAGCGACCCGATCCCATACTCCTCGATCGCCGCCTTGTCACTGGCTTTCATTTCCGCCGATGTCAACACATATTCCATAAGCATTACCAGCCTTTCCTCATCTCTGATTTGTTTTAGTATACCACATCCATTCCCGAAAAAAAACTCCAAAACAGTTATTCCTGCTTCGGAGTTTTTTGGTCAACCAAATCTTTTTCTTTATTCAACACATTTTGAGGATTATATTTCATGTCAAACATATCGATCACGTCCGGGCCAAAGATCGAATGCATATAATTATACATCTCGTCGTTCCAGATCTCTTTCTGCTGCTTTAAGATAATCTTTTTCTTAAGCTGTACCTTGAAATCCGATACCCACTGATTGATCTCGTCGATTTCTTTGACATTCTGCTGGATCTTACTGTAGCACAGACGCATCGAAGCCAGCATCAGCTCAAAATTCGCCTCATCAATCTGCCTGGGAATCTCCAGCAGCTCGTCGTTGTAGTCCTCCATCTTCTGGTTGGACTCCTCGATCATGCGCTTATTCTCTGACATCTTCTTTTCCTTCGCCGAGCTGTCGGGAATCTCCATGATGGACACGATCTCCTGCATTAGTTTCTTCTTGAATGCAGCAAGGCTCTTTAACTCCGTGTTGAGCTTCCCCTGCCGTTTCAATATCTCGTTGAGATTGTCCTCAAGTCTCTGAATCTCCTCGTTCGCCCCCGTCTGTGTGAAAAGCCTGTGCCACTGATTATCCAGTGTCAAAACCGGTATCTTTTTGCCGATCAATGCTTCGCGAAAGACCTCGTCCTCCTGTTCCATACGCATACCCCCATTTCATCACAACCGTTTCACAATGATTCCATACCTTCACAGTCACACAACATCACTTTTACTGATTTGCGATTCCGTATGATAATTTCATAAGACTGTCGGAGAGATGTACATTCTCGACCACAATACTTTCCGGCACATTCAAATCCACGTGCGCAAAATTCCAAATTGCCTTGATCTTACATCTGACAAGTATCTCGGCAGCTTTTACCGCCCCCTCCTTCGGTATGGTAAGCACTGCAATATCAATATCATTTTCCCTGACAAACCCCTCGATCTGCTCCACCGGCTGCACCGCGATCCCGCGAAGCTCCTTCCCATACAATGCGGGATTCTTGTCGAAAATGCCTTTCACAATAAATCCTCTGCGCTCAAAGTTCATGTAGTTGGCAAGTGCCTGCCCGAGATTGCCCGCACCTACGATAATCAGGTTGTAGGTCTTGTTCAATCCGAGTATCTTTGCAATCTCATTGTACAGATATTCCACATTGTAGCCATATCCCTGCTGCCCAAAACCACCAAAATTATTAAAATCCTGCCGAATCTGTGATGCAGTGACCTTCATCAATTTACTCAAATCCTGAGATGATATCCTCTCGATGCCACTATCCTTTAAATCCCCCAGATATCTGTAATATCGGGGAAGCCTCGCGACAACCGCCTGTGATATAATCTTATCATCCACGATTCCTAACCTCCACACATCAATAATCCTTCTGCATGTGCCATTCATATGCAATATGCCAAAAAATTATCAAAATATATAGAATATATTATACAATCTTGTTAAATGATTGTCAATTCTTTTTACATTTATGATTCCGATTTTGATTCCGATTGATTTTCTTATGAATCTCTTTTATAATAGGTAAATAGATTCCACACCCAAGGAGGAAATTCCCATGATTTTATCATGCAATAACATAGACAAAACTTTCGTGGACAACCATGTCATCAAAAACGCTTCTTTTCATATAGAGGATTATGAAAAAGCAGCGATCGTCGGCATCAATGGTGCAGGCAAAACCACACTGCTCAAAATCATCACGGGCAGACTTCCTGCCGATGCAGGCAGTGTGACCTTCGCAAAGGACAGGAGTTTCGGCTATCTCGCCCAGCATCAGGCCGTGGACAGTGAGAACACAATCTTCGACGAACTGCTCACAGTCAAACAGGAGGTTCTCGACCTTGAGTCTTCGATCCGCCAGACGGAAGCGGACATGAAAAACGCCTCCGGCGACGAGCTCGATCTCCTGCTCAGGAAATACGCAGCCATGACACACCGGTTCGAGGATATCAACGGTTACGCCTGCAAGAGCGAAATCACTGGCATCCTGAAGGGACTCGGCTTTCAGGAAAATGAGTTTGACAAGAAAGTTGCCACACTCTCCGGAGGTCAGAAGACGCGTGTGGCTCTCGGAAAGTTGCTCCTGCAAAAACCTGACCTCATCATGCTCGACGAGCCAACCAACCATCTTGACTTAGGCTCCATCGCATGGCTCGAGACATATCTCCTGAATTACAAAGGCGCTGTCATCATCGTCTCGCATGACCGGTATTTTCTGGATAAGATCGCCACAAAAATCATCGAGATTGACAATGGCGTGGTTTCTTCCTTCAACGGGAACTACTCGGATTACGCTATTCAGAAGGAACATCTCCGCACGGAACAGATGAACGCATATCTCAACCAGCAGCGCGAGATCAGGCATCAGGAGGAAGTCATCGACAAGTTAAAGCAATTTAACCGCGAAAAATCGATCAGGCGCGCTGAGAGCCGCGAGAAGATGCTGGACAAGATCGAACGTCTCGAGAAACCCGTCGAGGTCAGGGCTGACATGAAACTGACACTCACCCCGTATAAGACCAGCGGCAACGATGTCATGCAGATTGAGGGACTCTCCAAGAGATTTGGCAGCAACCAACTGTTTGAAAATGTCTCTTTTGAAATCAAACGCGGCGAACATGTTGCCATCATCGGGGACAACGGAACAGGCAAGACCACACTCTTGAAAATCATCAATGAGCTTGTTCCCATGGACAGCGGCACAATCAGACTCGGGGCAAATGTGGAAATCGGCTACTATGACCAGGAACACCATGTACTTCACATGGATAAGACATTGTTCGACGAGATCAGCGACGATTACCCTTATCTGACCAACACGGAAATCCGAAACACGCTTGCGGCCTTTTTGTTCACAGGCGAAGATGTCTTCAAGAAGATCAGCGCACTGAGCGGCGGCGAGCGCGGGCGCGTATCCCTCGCCAAGCTGATGCTGTCTGAGGCGAACTTCCTGATCCTCGACGAGCCGACAAACCACCTTGACATCACCTCAAAGGAAATCCTTGAGACAGCGCTGAATGCCTATGAAGGCACTGTCCTCTACGTCTCGCATGACCGGTATTTCATCAACAAGACGGCAAGCCGCATCCTTGAGCTCACGCACCAGGAGTTTGTCAACTATATCGGAAACTATGACTACTATCTTGAGAAAAAGGAAATTCTGTCTCCTGTGTCAGAAAATAATGCTAACACAAATGAGGCAGAACCCTCCTCGCAGAAGCTTGACTGGAAGCAGCAAAAGGAGAGTCAGGCACTCCTGCGCAAACGCGAAAATGACCTGAAAAAGTGTGAGGAAACGATCGAAACACTCGAGGCGAAAAGCGCTGCACTCGACGAGGAGATGACCAGACCCGAGATCGCCACAAACTCAGCAAAGCTGCAGGAAATTGCCAGAGAAAAAGAAGACATTGAGGCTGAGCTTGAAACGCTCTACGCCAAGTGGGAAGAATTATCGGAGACAGAGATCTGATTCCAGAAACTATTCAGAAATAGCAAAGACTATGATAGCATTCTGGTGAAATGTCA
>DKVL01000099.1 GCA_002491195.1 Lachnospiraceae bacterium UBA7179 | reverse complement strand
AAAAATCCATTTGCGAAGCAAATGGATTTTTGCCCGTTACTGAAACGGAGTGAACAGTAACGAACTGGTATATTTCTACACGATTGTAGCATCATACATATTGACACATATATTAAGGCATTTTATAATTAGATTATACATTTTTCACAATAAGTTTTCTGCTACAAGCACAGATCTATTGTGATATTTCTAACGAAAGGATAGTGTATCAATTCACTAAGGTAAAATCATGAGTATTATCAACGTAGATATTGACAAGTGTGTGGGCTGCAACGCCTGCGTGCGCGCGTGTCCCGTGGGAGACGCCAACATTGCCCGCATGGACGAGAACGGCAAACTGAAAATCACGATAGACGACGATAAATGCATCAAGTGCGGCGCTTGCATCAGGGCGTGTTCGCACGGTGCGCGGTCGTATATCGATGATACCCAGAAATTTCTTGAAGATTTGAAACGAGGACAGGAGATTGCGCTGATTGCTGCTCCCTCCATCAAGATCGCATTCGACGGAAACTGGCGTCATGCCCTCCAATGGCTTCATGACCACGGTGTAAAGAAAGTTTATGATGTAAGCTTTGGCGCGGACATCTGCACGTGGGCGCACCTGCGCTATCTGGCGCGAAATCCGGGAAAAAAGCTGATCTCACAGCCCTGCGCGGCAGTCGTGAATTATGTGCAGCGACACAAGCCCGAACTCTTTTCCAACCTCTCCCCGATCCACAGCCCCATGCTCTGTATGGCAGTGTATATGAAAAAAGTCCTCGGATATAAGGGAAAAATTGCGGCGATCTCACCTTGTGTGGCAAAGATTGAAGAGTTCCGCGAGACCGGACTTGTGGACTACAATGTAACGATGGAACACCTGCACCGCTACTTTGAGGAAAACGGCATCAAACTACCGGAAGTCAAGATCTACAGCGAATTTGAATTTGACGGTAAACCAGGCCTGGAGGGCGCAATCTATCCCAAACCGGGCGGACTTATGAGCAACATTCTGACACACGCGCCAGGCATGAACGTCATCACATCAGAGGGAACAGAATCCCTATATCATGACCTGGAAACCTACAGCACGCTAAAAGAGCAGGAAAAACCCGATCTCTTCGACGTGCTCAACTGCGGTGACGGCTGCAATGGCGGCCCCGCGACCGGCGTACACTACCAGCGCTTTGCCATGAACAACATCATGCATGACGTGGAGCAGTATGCCAAAAAAATCCGCAAGGCCAACACAACCAAAAAGGGCGTGGATCAGCAATTCGCCGAATTTGACAGGACGCTCAATCTGGACGATTACATACGTACATACAAGCGCTATCCCATTGACAAAAAAGGGACTTCCGAGAGAGAAATCGACGATGCGTTTACACAGATGGGCAAACGCACTGAGGCGGAAAAGCGGTTTGACTGCCACTCCTGCGGCTATCGCTCCTGCCGCGACATGGCAATCGCAATTGCGCGCGGCTTAAATACTCCCGAAAACTGCCACGAATTTATGATGAAATCGATTCAGGAAGAACGCCGCAGAGTAAGCGAAGTCAATGAAAAAGTGCTCTCCATGAACGATGAGCTGATGCGTGTGTTTAAGGAGCTCTATGAAAATATCGCAGCTGTAAAACAGGAGACTGAGCAGATCAGACAGGAAAGCAGCAAGAGTTCCCAGGAAATGACAGATGTATCAAGACGCATCGAGGACCTCAACGAAATGAACCATAATATCACACAGGCTATGCAGGCAATCAACCAGAGTATTGTTAAATACAACGAAATGACACAGAACGTTGAGAAAATTGCGGGAAAGATCAACCTCCTCTCCCTCAACGCCGCAATCGAGGCCGCAAGAGCGGGAGAAGCCGGGCGCGGTTTTGCCGTCGTGGCATCCAGCATCCGCGAGCTATCTGATAATTCCAAAACCTCTGTCGGCAGTGCCAGGGAGAATGACGAGGAGATCAAAAACGCGATCGGAAACGTCAATCTCGCAATCGAAAACTTTGACGCGACTGTCAAGGATCTGATCACGGTGACAAACGGCGCAATAGAGGGAGTCAAGACAACTTCCAACAACAGCCAGAGCATCAAGAAATCCATGGAAGAGCTCGAGCAGCTCGCAAAAGACGTGGAAGACATGATCATTGAAACCAATAAAGTATTACAGTAAAAGAATCCCCCGCTTCACCAGCGGGGGAATGATTTTTACCAACACATTCCTTTCTTCACTTCGAGAATCTGATATCCCATCTGCGTAAGCAGATCATACCCGTTTAATGTAATATTTTTTCGCTTTTCGAACATATCATTCTGCTCTGTAAAATAGGTGAGCAGCAATGCCGCCATTTTCGGCTCAATAATCGTGAATTGATACTCTGGATTCGTCCAGGACTTGACAAGCGTGACACTACACCGCGGATCAACATCCAACAATGTGATGTCCTCGTTATATTGAAACAGACCGCACTGTGGTACTGATCCCCGCGATATGACTACACTTTCATTATATTCCCCATAAAGACTTTCCTCGATGTCTCCAAAAACGACATTGATCACAGAAGTCTTATCCGCAAACGGAGATAGTTTCACCACAGTCTCATGCTCCCTAATCGAATACCACCATACAAACTTTTGTTGATTGACTGTTATTGTCCTCACTTTTCTCTTCACTCTGCCTGTCCTCCTCTTAATAAATCATTCCTTTATCCAGAATACTCTGCACTTTCATCAACCGCCCCAGTTTCTTAAGACTTTTGCTTTTCTTTCAGGAGCACTTTCAATTTTTTGTAGATTGCGCTGCTCTTCTGACTGTCCCGAAACTCCTTACTCAAACCATTGTTAATTGCCACTCTTGTCTTATAACTGTTAAAAATCTCCAATATCTTGTCGGAGTACTCTTCTTCTGTAAGATATTGCAACAGCTCCTCTTTCGTAGCCTTGTTTGAGTCAGATACCTTAGACTTACTCTTCGCCTTTGGTTTTGTCTTGACTTTGAGTTCCTCCTCAACCATCTCAGCCGCTGCCACTGCTGTTTTTGAGTCCTTCTCCTCACCCATAAAATTGGGAATCCTTCTCACTGTTACATTGCGCTCTGCCCAGAAATCGACCAGATGATTAAATCCCGTATCTCTGGAAACGATATAAAAACAATTGTCCCCACCCTCGCTTTTTGCAATCATATACCCCAGATAGGACGCCAGCTGAAAATCCAGCGAATTTTTTGCTCCTGTGCCCGCTTTGTAAGACTCCAGCTTTGCATGCTGTTTTGCGATCTTCTCGACCAGCTCCAGCGAAAAAGCTTTGCTCTGCTCTGTGTACATCACACAGATCACATCCTGATCACCCAGATTCTCAGTCCCTGTAAATCCATCTGCGTGGACATTCTCATAATCTATAAAATAATAATTCATACTGTTCTCTGTTCCTCTCTTTCTATCCTATAAACACCAGAATCTCTCCTCCATTTCATCAGGTCTCTGAAACTCCAGTTTTATGGATTCCCCTTACTTTAGTCTCACGTTCCATTCATCATTTTCTATAACATACTGAAACTCGTTCAGCCCATCGTCAAGCATCACCTGCAGCAGCTGGTCAAAGTCCTCCACCAGATTCACATCAGACAGCTTCGTTTTCTCAATCCAATGCATTTCTCCTTCCTCTGAAGAAACCACTTCCCCTTCAAACTGGTCTGCGCGAAAAAGAAACACAATGTAACGGCCCTCTTTCGTCGGAAACTGCTTTACACCGCAGAGCCTGGGATTTCGCACAGTCAATCCTGTCTCCTCCCGCATTTCACGCACAACAGCATCGACAATGGATTCGCCCGCCTCAACGTGTCCGCCTGGCAGCGTGTACCCTCTCCAATCCTCCTTCACTCTGTCCTGCAATAAGTACCTGTCCTTGTCATATATCAGACATAGTACTGTCAGTTCAACTGATTCTGTGCGTGTCATCAACATCCTCTCCCCCTAGCCGCCACAATACGCGGTTTCTGTTAAGATCCATTATATCATGCCACCGACATGACCTCAATCAAAATATCTTGTATGCAGAATTGTTTTAAAAATCTCTCGTTACCGTTCAGACGTCCACCAAAGTAGTGAGAATCATGCGCCAAAATGCTTGCCATTCAGCAGTTTGTATGCAAAATTTGTTATAATTCACAACTCAATAAATTGTAATCTGGTAATACCTAACATAGGTGTAAATTGTAACAGTCTCCATCAGGGGATGAGAAAAGCACCCAGGACTGCTCCCAGGTGCTGAACCTTCCCAACCGCTATGAATTTGTTACTGTTCATTTAAGAGATACTGTACTGCATTCCCCGCAATAACAGGCACATTTTTCTGTGCAGCCATGAAAGTCTGTTTCTTTTTGCGCTGTATTTTCATCACATTGGACAAAAGGCTTCCGCGCTATTTAATCCACTTTCAGGATCAATTCAAGCACTCTCTTTGCGCAAATCTCCATATCTTCACGCGTAAGAATACCCTTTTCCAGCGCCTCCATCAAGCGCTCTGGAAATCCGGTCGCCATCTTGACATCATTTCCAGCCTTGACTTCTTTATAGTGCTCGCCATTTGTCCACCAGTCCGTCGTCACGATGCCGTCAAATCCCCACTCGCCGCGCAGAATATCTTCCAGCAGCTCTCTGTTCTCCGAAGCCCGGTGGCCATTCACAATATTATACGAAGACATGATCGACCACGGCTTTGCTTCCTTCACAATGATCTCGAACGCCTTCAGATAAATCTCCCTGACAGCACGCTCGGAAGCCCGCGAATCACTGTTTTTGCGGTTTGTTTCCTTGTTGTTCAGCGCAAAGTGCTTTACCGCCGCACCGACATGATTGCTCTGAATCCCACGCACCATCGCCGCTGCAAGCTTTCCTGTGAGGAACGGATCCTCCGAGTAATACTCAAAATTCCGCCCACAGAGCGGGCTTCTGTGAATATTGACAGCCGGTGTCAGCCACACTGCGATATTGTTCTCCTTAACCTCAGCGCCCCCGGCTTCCCCAACCTGCTCCACAAGCTCTTCATTCCACGAGCACGCAAGCTGAGTCGCGCAGGGCCATGCGGTGGTACACACACTGCATTCCGGCGCGATACGCAGTCCCGCCGGACCGTCCGCCGTCATCACATTCGGCACGCCGTAGTCAGGCAGATTTCCCCAGCCAAAAGTGTTGGCCACGCCAGTATTGGGCTGTCCTCCCAGCAAATGTGCAAGATCCTCATCGGACAGTTGTGACATAAATTCATCCAGCGTAATCTTTCCCTCTGCCACTTCCCGCAGAAAATGATGCTGCTGTGCCGCCGTATTCACCCACAGATGATAACGCTTTCCCGCTCTTGCCACAGGCGAAAATCCATCTGTCTCCTCAACTGACAGAGGAACCAGCTCATTGGCATCCGGATCAACTGGCGTCGCAAGCGGCAGCTCCTCATAGCTTCCATCTGCAAGCATTCTCTTTTTCAGGCTCGTCGGCGCACATTTTCTGGAAAGCTGTTTCACCACTGTATCTTCACTCATTTCATATCGAAAATCCAGCGTAGCCACATCGCGAACCGATACGCCGACGAAGAAACAATAGGTCCCTTTTTCCAGAACATAGGCGGACTCTTTGATTTTCCCCAGATCATCATACGATGCCATATCTTCCACACGCCATGACAAAATGATACTCTGACTCTCGCCCACCTGCAGCAGCCGCGTCTTTTGAAATGCTGCAAGCTGTTTTGCCGGTTTGCCAAGCTTTCCCTGCGGTGCGCCAAAATACGCCTGCACGACCTCTTTTCCAGCGCGCTTTCCGATATTGGTAACCATAACTGGCACATAAATCCTGCCATTTTCCTCATATGCCGCACCCGCGGTCAGGGAGAAATCGGTGTATGACAAACCAAATCCAAACGGATAATTGACCTTCTTGTCCGCACCGGGAATCGTCTCAAAATAGCGATATCCCACATAGATATCCTCCGCATAATCCACAAAACGCTCCGACTCATGGAAGCCTGCTGTAGACGGATAATCTGACAATTCCCGCGCAAACGTATCCACGAGTTTTCCGCTCGGATTGCCCTCTCCCATCACAAGTTCCGCCGCCGCTAGTCCTCCCTCGATGCCGCCCTGCCATGCCATCAGCACCGACTGGATCCGCGCATCATCATGGAACCAGCAGGAATCCACCATGCCGCCGACATTCATGATCACGATCACCTTCTCAAAATTTTCTGTCACCGCATCCACCATAGCACGCTCCGCCCGCGTCAGACAGAAATCACCGTCTTCAAAGATTTCCGCAGACTGCTTTGCCATCGCGTCTTCACTGATACAGAGATTTTTATTCTCGGTATCCACGATACTTTTTCTGTCCCAGCCCTCACCGGAAAAGCGGCAGATTGAGATAATCGCAGTATCTGTAAAGGCTCTTGCCTTCGTTAATAATTCCGCAGGAACTTCTGGCTCAATCGTCATACCAGGAACACGACCCGCCCGATACTGCTCCTTCACATTGTCCCTGTAAAAAGCGGAAAGCTCCTCAAACACACTGACCTTGTCCTTCAACAAGGAAAATCCTTCATACAGGTTTCGCGCGTAAGAGACTGTCACTTCCCCGCTTCCGCCGCCCCCGCGCACGTAGTCAAAGTTCGCCTTTCCAAATAGAGCTACTTTGCTTCCCTTCGCAAGCGGAAGCAGATCGCCATCGTTTTTCAGTAGTACCATGCCCTCCTTGGCCGCCTCCTTTGAGAGCGCAATGTGCCTTTTGCACGCCGTCACCTTCTCGCCGTTTTCTCCCAACGGAATATTGGGCTGATACAGCACTCGTGTCCATTTCTGCATTTGCAATTCCTCCTATTTAAAAGTTCCTTATATTTGGCAAATTAATTGCTATCACAATCTAACAAAGTACTTATTATACTCTCGGAGCAACAGATTCCTTCTCTTATTATTCTGTCGCCTGCATAAGTCATGACAATGATTAATGATTGACATGTTAAACAATTGTTTATTTATTAAAAGCTCATATTTCTTTTTCATAAAAGGGTATTCTGCAACCACCCATTTCGCGTCTTCGTTATTTCTGACAACAACCTCTCCGAAATAGACAGACATCACTCTTTCAAATTCTTCCCGTGTCAATCCAACTTTATCAAATTCCTTGTTTTCATACAATTCAAAATACCATTTTTCTATCCGTTTTAAACTTTCAACTGTATAGTCAGGCTCAAAACACGACTTCTGTGCACAGATTTCCTCAAACTTGTTCAGCAAACAATCTTTATAGGAAATAAAATAATCTTCAGCGTCAGAGAGATCTTTAAATTCTTCCAATTTTTCCCCATATTTTGCCGCCATTTTTAATCCATATACAGACATCTTTCTCATATCCTTCCGATTGTTCAACAAAAGTCTCTATGCGTGTGGGAAAGCAATCCAATCTTATGCATATACAATCAAACAGCCTCATCTCGTGTAACTTCAACAATACTGGCTAACGGAACTGTTGATTGTTCCCTTAATCTGTCAAATACAATGTGCGGAGTGTTTGCCGGTAATGCTACAAAATCGGTCCTGCTTTTGACAAGGCTCCGAATCGCTTTGTGTACCCTGAACCCATCTCCATTTGCCTGCCCTCATTACGAAAATGTCCTCCGCCTTGCGGCGAAGGACTATACTTTCAACCCAACCATTTATATACCACGTATCGGCCAGTGGCAAACGTTCTTTGTATCTACATTCTAGCAAGCGCAAAGAGGAAAGTCAATAAGGCTTTCCAAGAAAATTTTATAGAACATCCGCTGTCACGCCTTAATAAATCCTTTCGTCCGCCACTTCCCTGACTGCCACCGCAGAAACATAAACACTGCGCGCACGCACTCATCGCTCGCCAGCCCTATGTACGCGCCTACCGCCAGAAGATTCAGATGAATCCCAAAAAACCATGTGCCGCCCACCATACAGAGATACATAAAGATCACGCCGATGATCGTGGTAAACAGTGCATCTCCGCTGGTCTTGAGCGCCTGCCCGAACACCAGATTCGTCACGCGCCCCACCTCGAGCACAATGTCGATCGTCATAAGCGTCCTCACCAGAGCAATCATCTCCACATCATCCGTAAACAACCGAATCAGATCACCCGAGCAAAGGACAAATACCGTCTCCAGCCCTGCTGCCACACAGATTCCGATGCATGCCGCTTTCTTCGTTCCCCGGTCGCACGCCTCAAAATCCCGTTCCCCAATCCGCCAGCCTGTCATGATCGCGTTTGCCTGAGCCAACGCTGCGCCGGCACAGTAAGAAAAGTTTGCAATCTGCGCCGCGTATGCCCTCGCCGTCACATTGAACCCGGATTCATCCATCTGATTCAGGAAACGGATCGTCAGCGTCATCGCCACATTGTAAAGCGCCGTCTCCAGGGCAGAGGGCAGCCCCACCTTGATAATCTGGGCAAAAACCTCCGTATTTTTTAACCGCTCCTTATCCTCATAGGCCTTGACCAAAAACTTAGAGGCCATCATCACGATCACAAGATTCAAAAATCTGGATATCACTGTAGCTGCCGCAACACCCGCCACACCGCTGTGAAATACAAACAAGAAGACAGCGTTCAGACATAAATTCACCACATTCGCGATCACGGTGGCGGCAAGCGGCTGTTTTGTATGTCCGAAAGCCCGCAGGTAGCTGGAAAATATGGGAATCAGGGCATTCAGGAAACAAGCTCCGCCCACGATTCTAAGATACGTCTTTGCATACCCCATCAGAAGTGGCGCCACTCCCACAATCTCCAGAATATTTTCTGAAAAGACAAACAAAAATACAGAAAGCAAGACGCCGATCACCGCATTAAAAACCGCACCCAGCTGTCTTGCCTGATAGGCAACGCCAACGCGCTTCGCTCCGATATACTGTGTCATCACTGCGATCATTCCCGACGACACGACATGAAACATGATAATAAACACACCGATATATGTGTTTGCGGTCCCCACTGCACCGACCGCATTGTCCCCCACCGTGGAGAGCATGATCGTGTCTACCATTCCCGCCAGCATCGTGAATAATGTTTCCAGAGCAATTGGTATATATAACTTCATAAACGATTTCATATCACTCATACCCCCTATTCTTTTATATGAAAATGTCCACGCCAACCGCAGCCGCAAAGCGGTGGTTGTACGCGGTCAGTCTTTTCGACCGCCAGTATAACAAGTGATGTGCACAGACCGATTCCTTGAAAAAGCGAAAGATGGAATCGATCCGGCACATGTATTGTTTCAGTGGCCTTTACTCCACCGATACTTGTATTGTACTCTTATCCGTGCTATAATTCTTGCAGTATAATCCTAGTTTTTTAACACAATCCTATTTTTAGCTATTTAAATTCTTAGGCATGAAACTCTATTTTTTGTGCACTGAACTGGCAACAGCTTTTTTATACAAGGAGATATTCCATGGAACCCACACCGATACACGAAACCAAACTGCACGGTATCATCACTTTCCCCTACAGTGTCTACATGGGGCGTATTCCCGAGTGGATTCACTCTTTTCCCCTGCACTGGCATGATGATTTTGAGCTGATCTATTGTACCAAAGGACAGATCCAGGTCACTCTGTGGGGTCAGGCGCACACTCTCTGTGCGAACGATCTGATCGTGATCCTCCCCCACGCTGTTCACTCTATAGAGCAGGGCGATCTGGAAGGCGGAACCTATTTTAACATCATGTTTCATCCCTCTCTTTTTCAGGGCTCGGAGAGCGACCTATGCTATGACAAATACGTCCTTCCCTTTTTGAACGGCGAGAAAACGATGGAGTGCTTTTATCCCGCCAACTCGTCTTTTAACCAGACAGTAACGCCCTGCATCCAATCCATGCTGACGCACCGGAAAGAGAGCTATACCACCTACGAGCTGCTGGTCAAATCCTGTCTCTTCTTTCTGCTTTATCACATGAACCAGTGCAGCACTGCTGCCACCATCGACAACAGCCAGCCGCAGCTCTCGTACAGCAGACTGAAAAACGCACTCTACTATGTCCAGAAATTTTATGACCGCAATGTCACCGTCAAAAGAGCCGCCGCGGAGTGCGGTTTCTCGGAAAGTCATTTTATGAAATTATTTAAGGAATTTACAGGCATGAGCTTCAACGCCTATCTGGTAAACTATCGCCTGGAGCTGGCAGCCAAGCAGCTGTCAGAAACGGACAATAAGGTAATCGACATTATGCAAAACTGCGGCTTTCACAACCAGTCCTACTTCACAAGGGCTTTTCAGAAAAAATACCAGAAATCACCGCTTCTGTACAGAAAAGCGGCACGCCTGAACAGTCACTAACTTTGCCTGATTTACTCATTCATTTTTTCTCCAGATCCGTATAATAAAAAAATGTAGAAAACACAAAAACAGATGTACAACAATTCCCAATTTTAAATCAGAGGAGAATCAAAAATGAATGTATTATTAAGAGCAAAAGAAGTAACAAAAACCTACGAAAAGGCACAACACCCCAGCCTGAACAAAATCTCTTTCAGCGTTGCTGAGGGGGAATTTATCGGTATCATGGGCGCATCGGGTTCCGGGAAAACAACCCTGCTTAACGTCCTTTCCACCATCGACACACCCACCAGCGGTGAGATCTGGATGAACGGCGTAAACTTAAGAATGTTAGACAATACAAGCGCCGCCGACTTTCGTAAAGATCATCTGGGCTTCATCTTTCAGGAGTACTTTCTGCTTGACAGCCTCACAATCCGTGAAAATATCTCTGTCCCGCTCACGCTCCAGAAACTTCCGCCCCAAAAGATCGAAACCCTGGTACAAAACCTGGCGGAACGTTTTGGCATCGCATCGCAGCTCGACAAATATCCATGCGAGCTGTCCGGCGGCCAGCGGCAGCGGGCTTCCGCCGCAAGAGCCCTTGTGAAAAACCCCAGCATCCTGTTTGCCGACGAGCCCACCGGCGCTCTGGATTCCAGCGCGGCAACCGAGCTGCTGCACGCGCTGCAGGAGGCCAATCAGGAACTACACACCACCATTTTAATGGTCACGCATGACGCCTATGCTGCAAGCTACGCCAGACGCATTTTCATCTTTAAAGATGGAAGCATTATCCGGGAAATCTTTCGAAACAATGACAGCCGGCGCGATTTTTACGAATCCATTGCCGCAGAAGTGGCGAGACTGGACACAGAAAGGTAGGTGCAGATCATGAATGCAACAATATCCATGGCAGTCAAGAACCTGAAGAAAAGTCTTTCCTTTTATACCTTGTATCTATTGTCCGTATCCCTTGTCATCACGATTTATTTTGCCTTTACGTCCTTCTCGCTGAATCAGATGATGCTTGAAAAAATATCCTCGGACGGGCGTGTGGAATCTATGTGCCGCATGATCTCCATTTTCTTGATGGCGTTTGTTGTCTTTTTTATGTCATACTCCAACCGCTTTTTCCTTAAAAGGCGCACAAAGGAGCTTGGCATTTACGCCCTGCTCGGGTATCGACAGACTACGATCCTTTCCCTGCTCACCTTTGAAAATGTCCTGATCTGCTGCGGTGCACTGTGTGTGGGAATCGTCCTAGGCGCCGTCCTGCACAAAGGGATTGTCGCAGGGATTACTGCCCTTTTAGCACTATCGATCGACAATGCGCAGATCCCATTTTTTCAGACCGGTGCTATCCAGAAAACAATCTGTTTTATCTTGCTGGTCATTGTCATCCTCAGCATTTCAAACGGCAGATTTCTCTTTCAGACCTCTCTGATCAGTCTGGTACGATATGAGAAAAAGGCCGAAAAGAGCATGAAATCTCATTTTCTGCCTTCCCTGCTTGGTCTGGTCATGACATTGTCCGGTTATGTGCTGGCTTTGGACATTTTCCGGGGCGGAAAATCCATCTGGTTCTCATTTGGTTTTTACCAGACGGGGCTGCTCACGGCAATGCTGATCTTATCAGGCACCATTTTTTTCATTTCCTCTTTTCTGCCTTATGTGATCAAGCGCAGCAAAAAGAATAAGCGGGCATTTTATACACAAACCAGGATCATCACGACGCCAGATTTTGTATACCGCATCCGCTCGAATGCCAGGACTTTCATCATGCTAACCCTGCTCTCTGCAGCTACACTGACAGTGGCAAGCGTTATGGCTCTGACACTCTATTATCCGATTGCCTGCGTCTCCCGCATGGCTCCGTCCGAGTTGGAGTTTCGTATTGAGAACGATCAGCAGATCGATGCCGCAAAACGTCTTGTGAACCAGTACGCTCCCGATGGTACCGTCGTGTTCATACGGACAGATATTTACAAAATTACATCGTCCTCCGACAACCTTCCTATGGAATACAACGTCGGAACCGCCCAGGGGGACTCGCAAAACAAAAAAATATTGAGAGACGCTGGATTTGAATGTATCTCGTACACGCAGTATTGCTCCCTCTTGCGGGCGCAGCGAAAGGATCACATTGCAGACCGGATACCTGCGCTAAATGACACAGAATGTATCCTCGTAAAATATCAGCCCAGCTCCGCCGGAAACGACGAGTCGAGCAGCGTCTACACATTAAATATAAACCATTCCAGCGTACCGCTTACCGTGCGCGGGACAACCCTCCACAATCCGATCTCCTTTGCAAACAGTGTGGGAACGCTGATCGTCAGTGATTCTGTTTATGAGAAAATCCAATCAGGTAATGCTCCCAGAACCAGCATCCTAAGTATCAATGGAACAGCAATCAAGGACAACGAAAATCTGTATGCAAACCTCAGCACCCTGCTGAAAGACAGTCCGTATCTGCAAGGGCACTCGCACAGAATCCATGTCCTTTTCTCCCTGAACAGCTCCACATTCCTGCTGATCGGTTTTCTGGTTATACTGTTTTTCATCGCGACAGGAAGTATCTTGTATTTCAATAATGTTTCGGCGCTCATGGACACAAGGGCAGATTACGAAATCCTTCACAAGATGGGCTACACAGACAGAATCCTCAAAAAAATCATTCAGAATCAGGTTTTTACTTTTTTCTGTATCCCGTTTGGATTTGGTCTCATTGACTGCATCTTTGCCACCATTGTATACAAGGCAGGGCTAATGCAGAACTTACTTGGCAATTCCCTTACGCAGTATGTGCCTACCATGACCGCGATTGCCCTAACTGCACTGATTTATCTATTTTACTATTGGCTTACAGTCCATAGTTGTTGTAAAATAGTCAGGGAACTGTGAACTGATAATCTCGTACTCCATGGCCAGTATCTGCACTTCCAGCACTAAGGAACTGTTCAATTTCTGTCCAGATGGAGTACGAGAGCGTGTTAAAAAAATGCTCCAAGGAGGATCGACAGAATGAAATTAAACCATTTTATAATAAATCTGCTGCTTTTCTTCAATTACATATTGGTTATCCTCTATATCAGCTGGCTCAACGGCCATGCACAGCTGACAACACAGGACACTGTTCCGCTGGTGATCGCCTCTTTCATGATGATCGACATGACTTATATCGCCGTGTACAACGTCAGGGAAAACAAAATCATAACGCGATTCTGCGGGCTGCTGATACTGGACTGCTGGTATCTTTTGCTACTGCCGGAAAGCATTTTTCAAACACGCTCTGTTGCAGCTGCACAGTCCGCTTTTATGGCACTAAGCCCACTGATCTGGTATGCGTCCGTCCAATTCCTCTTCCTGTTTCTATTTCAGGAAAGTGGTTACCGGTTCCGCAAATCCACAAACATCATCCTTCTGATCGCCTGCGCCGCCGCCATCGCTGGTATTGGCATATCAAATAAGGCATATGCAATCCTTTACGGAATACAGTTTTTTGTCAACTGCTTCTGCCTTGTTTTTGTCCTCCTCTATCACAGGAAACGCGCTGTCTTTGTCCTCAAAAGCGAACGAAAAAGTATCCTGTTTTCTGTAATGGTAACGTTCATTGCATTTTTCATTTACTACTTTACCACCATGCAATTGCCAAATCACATTGCCAATTTTGGCATTTACCTCCCTGTGCTGTTATTCTGCATCAGTGTCCATGGCATCGTGCACAAAGAAAACCAACGCGATCCTCTTTCTGTCCTGTTCACTTCAAGGCAAACGGTATTTCTTCTCGGAGTGTCCCTTGTAACCATCGTACTCATCAACCTTTGTCTGAACAATCCGTTCAGCGAACTCTGCATCGCAGTCAATATGCTGTTTGCCTTGATCAACCTATGCAGCATCATACTGGAGTACAATTTCAAAAACAGTCCCGGCAGTCTCTTCCGCCAAAGCAGATATTCCGCAGTCCTGCAGCAGCTGCAAAAGGAAGAGCAGCTCAAGACAGATTTCGCGAACTTTCTCCACGACGATATCCTTCAGGACATCCTGTCTGTCAAGAATATGCTCGCAAAAGCCCAGCGTCCGGAAATACAGGAAATTCTTGTGGAAACGCTCAACCATCTCAATACGACAATCCGCGAGCAGATGCAGGACTATCACCCTGTCCTTTTAAAAAATCTGACAATCCGGGAAAATTACCAAAATCTGCTGGACGCTGTATCGCAGTCCTTTCCCCAGCGGGACATCGACGTGTCCTTTGCATGCGCTGATACCCTGTTTCTGGTCGAACCCTACAATCTTCTCGTCTACCGGTTGCTCAAGGAACTGCTGACAAACATCTACAAACACTCTGACGGAAACCGTGCATGGATCAGACTGTCATTAGAGAAGCATACAAACAATCTCATTCTGTTGCGCGTCACTGATAACGGAACCGCCAGCGCCGCCAGTCTAACTTCTGTGAACAGCACAGAGCACAAGGGCATTTTTTCCATCGCAGAGCAAGTGCGCAGCCTGGGCGGCACGATAACTTTCTCCGACAGCAGACCACATGGCATCTGTGTCCAGATCCAAATTCCAATGAAAGGGGAACATTCCTATGAATATTTTGTTAGTCGATGACCACAAGCTCTTTGCAAAAAGCTTATCCGTTGCGCTGGAAGACTATTCCGAGATTGAACAATTCTATATCGCGCAGAACATTACAGACCTTGAGAAGATTCTTTGTGTAAAAAATATCGATATCATCCTATTGGACATTAACCTAGGCAGTCTCAGCGACGCGGACGGCTTAGCGGTCGCATCAAATCTGCGCCATTCGCATCCCAGCGTAAAACTCATAATCCTCACCGGTTATGACCTCCCCGTCTACCGCCGTGAAGCAAGAAAAATCGGTGTAAACGGCTTTCTGAACAAAAGCATCAGCCCGGACGACCTCATCGCCTCACTGATGCATGTCTATCATGGAAACACCTGCTTTCCGCCTGAAAAAAATGAACTGATTATCGAAGACCTGACCGCCATGGAAAAGACCATCCTGCAGCAGCTTGGCACCGGCAAAAAGCGCAAAACCATCGCCGCAGAACTATACATCAGCGAGCGAACCCTCTCAAACCACCTGCAGCATATTTATGAAAAACTGGGTGTCTCCTCGTCCGTAGAAGCTGTCACCAAGGCACTCCAGCTCGGATACATTCCGCCGCTATGTTGATATCGTGATCCTCCGCCGCATTGCGCCTTTCCACAATACTTTTTCCAATTCATACCGATCCATTAACTCTTCCTGCAGATACACATGATTCCAGCCATCAAAAAATTTCTCAAAATCACTGGCGTCAAAAAATCGCTTATACCGCCCATCTTCTGTTTCATATAAATGCGGTTCCCGCTCTGTCCCCTTCCCGGCGCCATGATTGACATCCCGCACAGAATTTACCCGGAACAGCAGCCATCCATTCGGTCTTAACACTCTTTTGATCTCGTCTAAGATCGCAAACGTAGTCTGCTCTGTAAAATAATGCAGCGATAAATCACAGATCATAATATCTGCAAAATCATTTTCGAATGGCAGTCCTTGCGTCATATCAAAACATACTGCTCTTTCAACTTCAGGAAAATTTTTGCGTATATTCTGAATCGCATTCCGCGCATAATCACATGATATCACCTTTTTTCCCCGCTCGATCAGATACAGCGTATCGTTCCCACTGCCGCAGCCCAGGTCGATAATCGGTGTCTGACAGCTGTTGATCGCATCCTGAAAGGTGTCCAGCCAGTCATCATATTTGATTTTGCCCCTCTCATGAGCGCTATGAATCGTATTCCATCGTTCCCTCGCTTTTACATTCGCATGCTCTTCCGCAATCGGTGTTTTCGTATCCCAAAAGTCATATACCTCCTGTGCCTCCTCTTTTGTCTGAAAAATCTGGATTCCGTCATACTGTTTCCAATTCGTCCGCCAATTGGCAAGATCTGCAATCAGCGCTCTGGCATTTTCGGCAATCAGAAATACATTTTGCTCCTGGTCAATATAACAGATTGGCGCATCACTGTCTATATCCGTCATTGCGCCGACAGTGGCAATATACCCCTTGTGGCTGTCCACCGCCATGATATCAATGCGGGGAATCGTATAGAAATCTACCTCCACATTCCTATCATCAAAAATGAAATGCATATCATACACGTCAGCCAGTTCCTGATATTTCTCATTTCGCTCGTATACCGGCATGGAATATACTGTCACACCCGCCGGAATGATTTCCGTATCTTTTCTATAATACGAAGTGCAGCCATCATGCTCTGTCATATCGATATATAATTTCCTCATTATCCTGTTTTCCCCATTTCACTCATAATCAATCCTAAGACCGCTTGTATCACAATCCTGAAACTGGTTATCTTCCACCAGACCTTTTAACGTCACATTCCTAAATATTACCGCGTTTAATTGATTCTCATAAAAACCGATCTCATCGACCTCCAATTCCATATTGTCTATCTGCAGATCAGAAAACGTACTGCGTGATATCTCATCTGTTTTATAATAAACCTGTTGCATAGTCCCACCTTTTATTTGTGCCCAACCGAAAACGCCCCCTCCCCTCCATATAATTTCCCTAAAAGTACAATCTATCAATTCATTTCCATTTGCATTCAAGATACCATCTTCCTGTTCCATCCCAATCCCTTCAAACAGGCAGTTTTGAAACAAACTATCCTTCACTTCCAGACTCCCATCTCCAAATGTATCATGAAAAACACAATTGATAAATGTACAATGTTTGATAGACACATAACCAGTTTCATAATGACTGTCAAATGTCACATTGTGAAAAACACAATCCCGAAATTGAATATCCGTTGATTCCATTTTTTCTATACTGCAGTTTTCCAGTTCCATTTTAATCAAACGAAAATACTTTGACTGCATTCCTGTAAATTTTCTGTCCTTCATCTTTTGATTGACAAAACGTACATACTCTTTGGGCTGATACAGTGACTGATCGAGCTCTTTATAAGCCTTCCTTGCTTCCATGATTCCTGTAACCATCTCACGATCATTCACAATTTCCAGATCTGTTAAATATTTATCAATCCTGGGTACGCCAAAACAGACAAGCAAATCCGGTGAGAGCAGATCGTGATATCGCACAATATAAAATTCATCATGATAATCGTAAAAGTTGTTCAGCCCGCCCCACTGATAATAATTCTCATAATCTTCCTCATAATAATCAATAAAATCTGGTGCTCCAAATTTTTTCATGATTTTGCCAAGCGTATCTCCCATTCTCAACCCGATTCCCATATCATCCATCAATTGATTTGCCACATGAAACAATCTCTTACGATACTTTCGGATTGTCCGAAACTTTACTGCAGTGACACCTTGACTGCCTTCCTTTCTAAATAGAACAATATCGCCCATTCCAATAAATTCCGCGCTTCCATGCGTATCTGCATAACAAAAATCAGGTTCAAAAACACAGTCATTACCTAAAAGATTTCTTAACGATAATTTTCCGATATCCATTTTCTTCCCCTTTGATTCTTTTTTCCTTCTTCAAATAATCATATTCCTTTTGGTGGCACTCCGCAATATATTTTTGCCCATAATGTATACAATGGTTACAGTTCAGCGTAGGACTTTGCACTGTGCATCAAATTATGACTTTACAAGGGCTACATGCCCAAAATAACATCGATCTTTGCCGTTGACCATATACAGCTAGAAAATTGCAATTGCAATCCCTGACATGCTCAAAAGGTTTCAATTATGTCGGTGTCAAATGTGCGTGACATGGGAGTTTCGTTACTTTTCACACTTCAATAACTTATAAGCTGATAAAAACTGCGTAGGCGTGAATTATAACTCCATTTACGCTCACAAAATAAGGCACTTACACACCATCTTGAAATATTAACTTCCCCATGGTACAATATATACATCATACTCAATCAAACGGGCATACTCATGCCGTGACTGCAAAGAAATCACGACATGATATCTCCAGACATTATACCCGCCCGAATGGGCATGATCGTGACAGATCACATGAAACAATACAATTTTAGAAACGGAGATAACTTCATGCAGGAACGCACATCACAGACAAATTTTTCTTTTATTCTCAATTCACAGACCAACGAATGGCGCGGTGAATTGATGAAGGCAGCCGATCACGCTTTCCAACACAGTGACGATCGCTCGCGCCTGTTGGGAAATCTGCTCGTCATGGAACAGTATATCAATACGCTCCGCCAAGGGCTGTCCGCCAGTGGCAAAACACTTTCCGCCGGACTGGAATGTGCAGACAATATACTTTGGAATTATCTGAACTGTCGCAATACTCCCGCTGCTTTTGAAGACTTTGCAAACGATTATTATGATTGTCTGCTTGCCTATAATGTCGGTGATGTCACTACCGACGCACCAAAAGAATTTTACAGCAAGTATTTTTCTGGCACAGATCCCAACGCCTATGAATTGCTGGCAATTGAATGGAGCTCTGGTCTATTGATGCAATTGGTGTCAATCGCTGGCGGCCGAATTGATTTTGATGATTTTGAGGGATATGAAAAAATTGATTTTTATGGCATTGACATTATGATCGGGATCTTAGAAGATGCCTGTGTTGGGCTTATCGGCGCATCACGTTCTTCCGATCTCCATTCCGCCAATGCCACGGAAACTCTAACAGAAAAAGCTCTGGCGGAGACATCCGCAAAGCAAACGACCGCACAAGTTCATTGCTCGCCGCTGTTCCAGGGAATCGTTCAGAATGTCCAGAACTGTCTGCAGACGGCGCTTAACGCTTCGCCAGATACCTTTGAATCCTTGCACTATGAATACAGCCAGTACACAATCCTACCGAAAGAATACGCCAGTGCGCTGCTACT
Organism: Lachnospiraceae bacterium UBA7179; assembly: GCA_002491195.1. GTDB lineage: Bacteria > Bacillota > Clostridia > Lachnospirales > Lachnospiraceae > COE1. Next base: position 7,392 of record DKVL01000099.1, on the reverse strand, counting down.
GGAATGATTTCTGCGGCTTGCATTCCCGCCACTCAAAACGATAATATGCATTGTTAAAGTCCGGATTCTCATAATCCGCGACAAAATGAGGATTGACAAGATATGTATTTCCACTTTGCGTATGGAACCTGACTTCCCTCTCAAAAAAAGCACCCAGACTGCCATAATAGATCATCTGATTAATGACTTGTACAGCTTCCTCGCTCTCGTCCGGCGCCACCTTCCAGACACCGATATCTGGTCTTCCAAACTTGCGCATTCCTCTTGTGTGGAGCCACGTCAGACCATCCTCCATTTCTGACGCAAGAATCGTCACATGATCATAAGGATTCCATTCCCGCTCAAAGAACCGATTCGACCACTCTGCAGACGAATAGAGCGACAACGTCTGCAGATCCAACACTCCGACAGCACCATTGTCGATCAGAGCCTGGATGAATCCGATCGTATTCTGCATATACTTCAGGTCAGAATCCTGACACACCTCGCCACGGATCACCGCCCATTGATCCGTTTCTTTCACGATTTCATACAGATCATGCTTTTCCCTGTCCAGGATCCTTCCCAAACTGTCCCCCATTAACGACCGCATGTATGCATCATTCTTTTTCCTGTCGCAAAACACAAGTTCCAATCCATCCGGAAAGCCATCCACATGATGTCGTTTTCTGGAAACCCTCAATTCCTCATTTTTTACCCCAAACATCACATAAAATAAAAACGGGCGGCACTTTAAATCTCTATAATACGGACGTTCACACTCCATCATTCAAACTCTCTGCCTCCACACGTAAATAAACTGCTCAATGTTTCATTCAATTAAAATCCTCAATATGCTTTGCATACTCCTTTGCCGCCTTTTTGCTGTTCACCAGAGAAAAAATTTCTGTGCGCTCTTCCTCATCTAGGTACTCTCTGATGTTAAAGTCCAGCAGCAGCTCCGGAAACTCCTTCTTCGTCTGCTCCCGGAAACACTCCAGCGCCTTCTTACAGCTCTCTATCATCTGCTCACAGTGTGCGTCGAAACTTTCTGTATACACAATAATCCCCATATCGTCTGTCTCTGAAAACTGTCCACTGTTTTCATTTACAAAAGCGCGCATATAGGAAGAAATCCCGTCCAGCACCTCACACAGCTCCCACTCTTCCTCACAGTACTTGTAATACCAGCGATCTTCCGGCTCATCCCCAACCTGTTCCTTCAGATATTCCTCTGTATTTGCATACACTCCTACGCTGTCCATCCCCCGCGACAGATCCAGTAACAATATATAGATATCGTCCTTTTCCTCCGACCATTCCCTCAACTTCTCTTCCATTGCCGCCACAACATCTCTTTGAAATTTTTCATAATCAAACATGTCAGTCCCTCCATAATATCCTATTCTATTTTTCCAACCATCTGTATCATCTGTCCAATATACTCCTTGATTTTGACCTTCTGAATATTTTTTACGCTCTCCCTGCCGCCTAATCCTAATAGCGGAACATAGCCAAAACACTCGTCATATGCTAAACAGCCATGCATTTCTATCGCTTTGTCATACTTTTTCTTCCTCAGCCTGCCATTTAACACGCTTTCCGGATCCGCTAAATCTTCAAAAAATACGTACAGCCGCTCTCCAAAGCTTTCAGATCCTGATAGCGATAAAGCAGCAAAAGCATAAGATCATCCTTCGGTTTCCACACAATGATATCCCCGAAACCTGTCGCCATGACCGGAATCGCATGATCCCCGTCATAGTAGGACTCCTTTACAATCCCCTGATATTCATCCGGGATGATCATTTTCAAATAATCATTGCAAAAGCTCCCCACACCATATTCCTTCCATAGATCAAGGATGGCATCCGGCAATTGTTTCTTATACCGTTCTATTACCTCCTCGAAAATATCTCCTTCCTTCTTAAAATCATTCATTACCGCATACTGCATATCGCATCTACCTCCTATTACTCAATCCTTAACCTCTGAAACATTTCTCACATAGATTGCCGTCACTTCCTCCAATCGATAGCGCTTCGCAATGATCTCTGCCAGACTGTCCGCTGGTGTCGCGCGAAACGCGGATGGCTTCTCATAATACCAGAGCGCGCCGCTCTCCCCGACTGCAATGACCGTCTTATAGGAGTCCCAGTTTTGCAACAGCCAGCCCACCTGGTAATTCTTTTCTTTTTTTGTCATGGCATACGGATCTTCCATACTTTTCTTTTCCGTATACAGCCCTGTATTCAACGTTTTTTCCAGATAACAGCTATCCCTGTCTCCATAGCAGAGCACCACGCTGTTCCCCGCCAGAAAGCCGCATTTCTCCAGCCATTGCTGATTTTTGCGATGCTGCGTCATGGACAATTGATGGTTTTCCTCCAGCAAGGCACAGATCTGCTGCGCCTTTTCCAGATCGGACATTCCTTTCACCATGACACGCTTTTTCTCTGGCAGGTTCAGACTTCCCAGTCCATATCTCGCCAGTCCTCTGCACTCCTCCCACAGAGACCATTTTGACGGGCTGATGCTCTGCCAGCCGCAGAAGCAATGTTTACTATATACGATCCCCCCCGACGCATCACGCCTTGCGCGGTAAAGTCCTGTCAGATCCTCCGCGAAGCGCATATCCTGTCCATCAAACCCGTTTTTCACATCATCATTGTACGCATTGTAGTCAAAATCCTGATATTCTTCGTCGTACTCGTCATCATCGTCTTCCCCGTCATACTCGCCATCGTCGTCTCCGTCATATTCGTCATCGTCGTCATCTCCGTCGTACTCGTCATCGTCGTCGTCATACGCATCATCGTCTATGTAATCCTCGTCGTCGGCTCCGTACTTGTCATCGTCTATGTAATCCTCGTCGTCGGCTCCGTACTCGTCATCGTCTATGTAATCCTCGTCGTCGTACTCGTCATCGTCTAAACGGTTTTCGTCGTCTTCATGCGCATCATTATCGTCTAAGTAGTCCTCGCCGTCTTCATACCCATCATATTCCTCATCGTCATCTAAGTAGTCTTCGCCGCTGTCATACGCATCATCGTCATAACCAGAACAGCCACCGCACCGATCCATCCCCTCCGCAGACACATTGCCATTCGCAAGGCATTCCGCCACAAAATCCAGACAGAATGCGTCAATCGGCAGTTTCTCCAGGCGGTTTCTGATCTCTCCCCGCGCCAACTCACGCTCTGATGCATCAATATCCGTCAACGCCAGCAGCAACACAAAATGCTCCTCATCGCCCTCTGCCCCTGCACACCGCAGCAAATCCTGAAACGATAGTGTCTCCTCCCCATTCCACACCACACCATTCCAATAAAACCGTATCGAATGCAGCCTAAATTCAATCCCGATCACAATCTCCCCGCCGTGATCCTGCTCCGGGCAAAGACTGATCTTCATGCACCTCGGTTTCTCGATTCTTCCCATCCTGTCGCTGCCGACAAACCTTCTGCGCCACTCCATCGACGGCTGGTACAATTGTTCCAGATACCCTGACAGATACTTCCTCCTGTTTCTGATCATTCCTCTCTCTATAAAAGAAGCAAAATCTTTCGCTACAACTGCTGCTGTACACCGCCCCTCAAATGCGGTGATCAGATAATAATACCAGAAATCCGCCGCATGTGTACTGCAGTCATACGCACATGGCTCCCAGCACAGATACTCTGGTATCCTCTCAAAATAACTTAGCTTGACCCGTATATGTTCCAGGAACATACTGATTTTCGGGTTTTTGTCCCTGGAATCCATGTAAATATCATAAAATTTTTCTGCCATGCCCAGTGTGCAATTTCCTGCGACACAGTGATAATCCAGCTCCCACACCAGCTCGTCATCATATTGGTGCGCCTGAAAGACCGGGGAATCAAATAGCTCCTGCAGTTCCTTTCGCTCCTGCTCTGACACCTTTGGTGCGGACAGCGCATATGTATATTCGTATGGCACTCTTGGTTTGACAGCCCATTCGTCATACTGGTATTTTCGCTCCACATCATACAAGCGCTGCGTCCAGCTATGATACTGCTCTTCCGCCAACTTCTCCTGATCTGCCATCGTTTCCACAGACGGACACTGCGACAAGATCGCCTGCCTGATGCCATCGTATGCTTTGATTTGCTGTCCCGCTTTCATTTCAGACAGTTTATATCTCTTCCAAAGCCACACATACGCAGATTCCGGCAGCTTTCTGGTGCGCAGGAAATACGCATACAGCATAAGAATGCACTCATTGCGCACAAAGTCGCCGTAATCGTTCTGACGAAACCGCCCTGTCTGAATATATTCCCACATTCCCCTTGTGAGCGGTCCTCCGCACTCTGGATCCTCCTCCCAGTCGCACACACCAGCATCATGTGCGATACACAGCTGAATATAATCCTCAAACGCCCTTTCTCTCAGGCGGTACTCCCACTTTCTAATGGTTCTTCCGCCCCGATCCCTGCGCCATGAGGCGTCCTGCGCATTCCAGATCTCAGCCGCAGTCCTCATTACCCGCGCAAGCTCCAGCCTCCATGGTGACAGCTTTTTCTCATAAAATGCCGCTTCCATAAAATCTGCCCGAACCTGACCTTTCTTCTCGTCAATCAACGGTTCCAGTCCATACGCAGTCGCCAACTCAAACAAAAATGCGGGCGGCAGCTCCTTATAAGGCACCTGATCCTGCTTTTTCAGAGAATCCCGCATCTGTTCCATAAAACTCTCCGAAAACTGCACGTCAAGAAATGTCTCTGACAAAAAATAGTCCTTCCATTGCTCCTTGGATTTCCGCGCCTTCTCGTCGGAAAATAATGCCTGAAACGCTTCCATTGCCGCCTTAGCTTTTATGTTTAATTCTTCGTCTACTTTTGTTGCCATATTCTCACCAATTTTCTTTCCAATCCTTTTCTCTTGGTACAGCATTGCGCAAATAACAGTGAATACGGCACCTGCTATTTTCACATTATTTAGGCAGCGCTGTACTATAACTCATCAAAACAATACCTTAGGATCTGTAGAAAAATAACTGACGCATCTTGACTTATCTATTTCTCCGATTATGTATGTCAAAAAGCCTCGCCGCAACCCGCTACGCCTACGTTTTTTGACCTACATCCTCGAAGAAATATCCTGCGCAAGTTGCATCACTTATTTTCCTACAGCTCCTTACGTCAAAATTGCCTGATCTTACAACTCCCCAGCATAAGAACCCTTCCAGGTTGGTATGATAAATTTCCTGTCATCATCATACATCAAAAAGCCGGAAACATTATCATAGTCAAATTCTGCGACCTGTTCCATTGTGCCCAGCGCAAACAGGCCAGTTAGGGATTTTGCCGTTCTCATCGCTGCAAAATCCGTAGCGTCGCACTGTGGCCCAAAGTCGAGAAAAACGTATTTTTCACCTGGTGATACCCAGAATTTCCATGCATTGCGAACGCCTATACCCGTCGGCAGATCAATTCTGGATACTTCTGTAAAATTCTTATCCGTTACAATCAACTGGTTTGTTTTTAAGTCCATATGATAATTGTGTGTCTTGCAAAAAGAAATTCCCTGTAAATGATTAGGCAGAATTTCCAAACCCTGTGTTTCATAGACTACTTTAAATGCAATATGCTCTGGATCAGCAGACGACACCATAATTTTCCCACTACTGTCCCCATAGTTATCAGCCATCAATTTATAAATCTGGTTTGTGTAAACATCATACTGAATATAAGCTGTGCGGGGCAGCTGCTTTCCTTTCCCATGTGCAGGACCATCTAAAATGCAGTGTGTTCCATTGGAATAATCCAAAAGCATGGTTCGCCCATCCCAATCAAAGTCCAAAACAGCATTGTCATCAGGAACAAATATCATCTGCTCGCCCTCACGACACTCCATATAACTCTGGCATAGTTGCCGCTGTCCAAACGGAATACTGCAAGTGTTCCGGATGTATTTTTTACTGCCAGCAATTGCTTATTATGGGAGACTGCCGCGTGTGATATATTGTTAAATGTCCTGACGCTTTGCAATAGCTTACCATCCTCGAGGTCATATATATAAACTGTATTGCTGCTGTGCAAGACTAATCGTTTGTCATTTTCTGATATATAAGGCCTGCTTCCGCCTTTTAACTTTTTTATTTTCATCGCGCAAACTCCTTATTGAACAAAACTGTATTTTATAATCACCATTCGCCGCCCCAGAGCGTGTTTCCTCTCCATAGGGCTGTGCATCAAAATTCGTTCTAATTCGCCCATATACACAGCTTCTCAAGCCCTACAAGCTTCTCCAGACCTTCAAGCGTATTCAGCCTCACCTCGCCGACTTCCAAAACCCGGAGTTTTGGTAATGACTTAAGAAAGGCTAGACTGTGAATCTCTGTCTCACATGACATCAGACGCACTACCTCCAGATTCACAAACTGCGCAAAATCATCCGGAACGAGTATCCCATAATCATACGTTTTCTCATCTTGTACAAGTCCCTCAAAATCACTGTCCACTGGCTCATACATCCTGACACTGCGCTCAAAATCCTCCATGTCCTGAATTTCTGCCGCTTCATCCCCAGATTCTTCTTCCTCTCCGTCAAATTCCTCATCAGACTCTAATTCCTTACTGTCCGGCTCCTCTCCATTCTCTGATTCCCCACTATCTGGCTCATCTCCACCTTCTAATTCCTCGTCGCCATACGCTTCCTCTTCAAGCAGCTCCCGCTTGATAGAAAGATCTTTACAATCTCCCCAATCCCTTATATCGATAAATTCTTCAATACGATGATACTTTGCCGTGTCAGACAGACAACAGCACGACCACTCATCCCCCGCATCCGAAAAGTCAAACTTCTTGGGCAAGACACCCTTGCCAAATCCTACGAAATAACCGTCTGTCGTACTCACATACAAGTATTTAATAACACTGACATCCTCCTCGGTAATCGTCCTATCCGCAATCCCCAGATAATCCCTGATACATCTCTCCAACCAGTGTGACTTCAATTGAATCTCCATAAAACCTCTCTCCTTTGCACTTTGTATACCTAACCAGATAAACCGGAACCAAAATTTTACCATTTTGCGCAAGATCTCATTCTTAAGTGCCTAATAAATATCATACTCATTTTAAAGATCTATTCTAAAATAGTTTCTTAGGCGTATACAAACACGATATCAATTTTTCAACCTTACAATATCATTATATAGCATCCGTCTCCTTTTTCAAGAAAAAAGTTTATATTTTACTTCACAATCTGCCACATTACAATAATTTCTTGCAAATATCGTTACCAATTTTAAACACATTTAAAGCAGCAAAAACAGATACATATATACCTCTAGTACTCCATCCAGTTAGAAATTGGAGTATGGGGCTACATGTTTCGTGCCAGTGCTAGGCAAAATTTCGACGGCGATGCGGTGGCATCGTCTAGAAA
>DKVL01000023.1:21717-41390 GCA_002491195.1 Lachnospiraceae bacterium UBA7179 | reverse complement strand
TTACTGTTCACACAGGACTTAGCATTTACTGCTAATTATGGCTTTACAAGCCACGTACGAAAACGTAGTAGTTGCAGCAAATTTTGCATGGATTTTTGCCTGTTACTGGAACGGAGTGAACAGTAACTCGTTACGTCGAAGTTAACAGTTCCTTACTTCCTCTGGAATTAATCTCACAGAATTGGATATCGTCAATGAATAACAATAACGACTCAGTAACAGTACTGCCAAATCAATTTGCAAACCTGTACTGAGTCGCATTTCTGACTCACATATTCTTACAATTCTTGCGATGTGCCTTGAGCTTTTTTAATGCCCACGCATAGTGGCTTGATGTGTTGCTCACAAAATAGGAGCCCAGTGCACTTCCACCCACCCAGTCGAAAACGCCTTTTGAGAACAACTCATCATTCGAAAATTCCTCCGCCAACTGCATGATCTCCCGATGCGAATTTTCCAGCATGTCTTTTGCTTCCTCCAGGGGCGTGTCCTGATGTTTTTTCCAGAAAAACACATTCATCTGCCCATAAGTCTTCCAATTATACGGCTTAGGCAAAAATGGTTTCGCCTCCCCCTTTTGATTGGAGCGCACCCAGTCCAGCGTCAGATTATGCCATTCATACAGATGAACCAGAATATCCCGCAGATTCTTGTCTCGCTGCCAATGCGCCTCCTTCTTCTTCTCATCCCCTGAAAAATCAAAGGGTGCTGCTAACTCCTGCTCTGTCATCGAATCAATAAATGCCTTCAAGTCCTCAAAGCCGCTGTTTGCAGCCTCCATTAAATCTGCTTTTGTCGTCGGTCTTGCCATATTTTCTCCTTTCCTCCGCTGCCTTTTCTACGCTTCCTTATTCCAGCAGAATAACTAAAGTATATCAGAGTAAATATGACAACATGGTGTCAGATTATAAATTTTTTTACAATACTTTCGTCTGATATGAAAAAACTATACTTTTGGTTGATACAGAACAAATGTAACTGTTCCATCTTCATTTAATATCAGGACATCAATATGCAATCCGGAAAGCCCGAAATCAGTACAGCTCCACCCTGAAATATATTTTGTTCCCGGCTTGTTATCTGCAAACAGTCCATCCAGCAAAACAAGACCATCCTCTGCCGCACCACTCTCCAATTCATAGGAATAATGTGCCCATCCCTCCCCATCAATCATACAGATCTGTCTTGTCGATTCGATCGGTTCTGCGTACTCATCGATATTATCCGATGTAAGCATCTCCATAAATGCATCCGCTTCCAGTTCAGAAGCGCTCTTCTCAAGCGGCTCATCCGATTCATTCATAGAATCCTCAAATGCTTTCAGATAAGCTTCCGCCGCTGCCGGATCTGCCTTGCTTTTATCAACAGGAAGCTCAAACAACGCATTCACGCCCACATAACTGTCATTACGGCTGATCTCCCCGGTATTCTCATCATACGCATAGGCATCCCTATCATAAAACGAACCCGAATTTACCCCCACATAAATACCCCTGTCTGCAAACATCTCGATATTATCCATTTCCAGAATCCGGTACTCCACACCATTATCGACAAAAGCCGTATAACCACCGTTCATGCTCTGCGAACTATAAACAACAGGATCCAACCCGCGTATATAACACGATGCAAAAAAACTTTCTTTCCCATAATCGTCAGAACTTGTATCTGGCATCGGAGTGCCGTCAGCATGTTCAATCGTTATAACTGTGTAGATTCTGTCCTCGAGCACTTCTCCTTTCCCATTTTTCATCCAAAAGTCGCTAATATTTTTACCGGCAACACTTCCCAGCAAAGTAATTTTATATCCTCCACTTTCCTGCGTCTCGTTTACCAGTATTGCATCATCACTCATAAATGCCTCCTGCAGTGCATTGTCATGTGTCTCTGTCGCCGCCTCTGCAGGTGTCAAATACTTATATACTGCAAACACTGTGCTGGAACACAATATTAAAATACATGCTGTCACCAACACCGCCGCGGGAATCTTTCTTCTGTATTGCACTTGATCTTTTTTCATATTTTGCCTCTCCTTTGCTTTCCGAAGAATCTGGTCATTCACTTTCTGCTCTGGCATATCCATCGGAGTCAAAGCCACTTTCAACAATTCATCCATATTCCTTTTCATAGCAATCCCTCCAATTTCTCCCTGAGAATCTTCTTCGCCCTGTGTATCCTGGTCTTTACTGCGCTCTCTGAAATCTGCATCATTGCCGCGATGTCCGCCTGTGGGAACTCCTCCATATAGTACAGGAGGATCGGTATCCTGTACTTGTCTGGCAGTTTTGCCACCGCCATTCTGACAGCCTGGCATTCTTCACGCGAAATCACGATATCCTCGGTCTCCAAACCTTCAAAGGGAATGCTTTCCGCAATCTCGTCCATCGATACACTGACTCCCGTAATCCGTTGTCTTACCGACAGCTTTCGCTTATAATTGCGATACAGATTCAGCGCGACACCCATCAGAAAACTTTTCGGATTCGTCATGATCACAAGCTGGTCCGCCATCTCATACAGTTTCAGAAACGTGTCCTGATATAGATCATCCGCCTCCTGACGGTTCCGCGTCACACAGCAGCAAAACGAGTATACATCTTTGCCGTATATGCATATGTAATTTTCCAGTTCTTCCTGTTTCATTCTGTAACCTCCGGTATTTGACGGCTGCCCTCATGATGACAGCCGAACTTGGATATCCATGGCACTCTGTCGTACCGGTCAGGGACTTTTAACTCCCTTCACTTAGATAGGGTAACAACTTCCAAAAAAGTTTCATATGAATCTCATCCATCATTGGGCAATATGGGCTTAGAGCAAAGTCAATAAACAACCTGGCAGCAGAGTGTGTCCTTCACTTTGCCAAAACCGGACAGCTCTACTCCAGCCTGCAGTGGGAAGAAGCGGAATAACAAAGAAAAAGAGTATCTCAATATCGATACTCTTTTTATATTTCACTCTATATTACTGCTGTGCCACATCCTTCATCGAGAAGCTGATGCGTCCCATCTTGTCCCTGCCAAGGCACACAACAGTGACAACATCGCCCAGTGTGAGCACGTCCTCAACGTGGTTAATCCTCTCCTTCGCAATCTTGGAGATATGCACCATGCCCTCTTTCCCGGGCGCAAACTCCAGAAATGCACCAAACTCCTTGATACTGACTACCTTGCCTTTAAATACCTGACCAGCCTCAAAATCCGTCGTGATAATCTTGATCATCTCACAAGCCTTGTCCATCATCTTCTGGTCTGTGCCGCAGATGCTCACAAATCCATCATCTGAAATGTCGATCTTAACACCTGTCTGCTCGATAATCGTATTGATGGTCTTGCCTCTCTGCCCCACCACATCACCGATTCTTTCTGGATCAATCTTTGTCTGGATAATCTTGGGCGCATACTCACCGACAGTCGGTCTCGGTTGATTAATGCAAGGAAGCATGATTTCGTTAAGAATATACATCCTGGCGTCTCTTGTCTTAGCAATCGCTTCCTCGACAATCGGCCTTGTCAGACCATGAATCTTGATATCCATCTGTATCGCCGTGATACCATCCTTCGTACCAGCAACCTTAAAGTCCATATCGCCAAAAAAGTCCTCAAGTCCCTGAATATCTGTCAGTACAATGTAATCATCATCGGTATCACCCGTCACCAGGCCACAGGAAATACCTGCCACTGGCTTCTTGATCGGCACACCTGCCGCCATCAGTGACATCGTAGATGCACAGATCGAACCCTGTGAAGTAGATCCGTTTGACTCAAATGTCTCTGATACTGTGCGGATCGCATACGGGAACTCTTCCTCAGAAGGAATCACAGGAACAAGCGCCTTCTCCGCCAGTGCCCCATGACCGATCTCACGACGTCCCGGTCCTCTCGACGGCTTTGTCTCGCCAACGGAATAGGACGGGAAGTTATAATGATGCATATATCTCTTTGCCGTCTCGTTCTCATCAAGACCGTCAATCTTCTGAACCTCCGACAACGGCGCCAAAGTTGTAATGGTACAGATCTGTGTCTGTCCGCGCGTAAACATCGCAGAACCATGCACTCTCGGGATAATGTCAATCTCAGCCGCAAGTGGACGAATCTGTGTGATCGCACGCCCATCCGGACGCTTGTGATCCTTTAAGATCATCTTGCGCACTGTCTTTTTCTGATACTGATAAATCGCTTCCCCAAGAATTGCAAGCCACTCCTCATTGTCTGCGAAGGCCTCTTCAAGCTTCTCGGTAATCTTGCGGATATTCTCTTCCCTTACCTGCTTTTCGTCTGTAAATACAGCTACTTCCATCTCTTCGGGAGGAACGATCTCCTTAATCTTTGCAAACATCTCCTCTGGAATCGCGCAGCTTGTATACGTATGTTTTGCCTTGCCAGCCTCAGCCACGATCTGGTTGATGAATGTGATAATTGTCTGATTAATCTCATGGCATTTGTAGATTGCCTCGATCATCTTGTCCTCTGGAACTTCATTTGCACCAGCTTCAATCATGATCACCTTCTGGCTTGTGGAAGCTACTGTAAGCTGTAAGTCGCCGTTCTTCCACTGCTCCTGATTCGGATTGATCACGAACTCCCCGTCGACAAGTCCCATCTGCGTTGTCGCGCATGGTCCATCAAACGGAATATCTGATATCGAAGTAACGATTGCGGAACCGATCATAGCAACCAGTTCGGGGCGGCACTCCGGATCAACGCTCATCACCATATTATTTAGAGTGACATCGTTTCTGTAATCCTTCGGAAATAACGGACGCATCGGTCTGTCAATCACACGGCTTGTCAGGATCGCGTTCTCACTCGCCTTACCTTCCCGCTTGTTAAAGCCTCCTGGAATCTTTCCTACTGAATAAAGCTTCTCCTCGTACTCTACCGAAAGTGGAAAGAAATCGATGCCATCCCTGGGCTTGTCCGATGCTGTTGCTGTACATAATACAGTCGTATCGCCATAGTGCATCAGTGCTGCTCCGTTGGCCTGTGCAGCCACCCTTCCAATATCAACTGTCAGTGTGTGTCCTGCAAGCTCCATACTGTACGCTTTGTAGGCCTTATCTTTTTTCTCACTAAACGTCATGTATTCCATACAATACAATTCTCCTTTTCTTTTTCATACTACAATTTGAATCCCTTGCTTTATGCGGATCATTTGCTTCCATGGAAATCTGCCCGGATAAAAATATTCTTCAAATAAAATATTCCTCAAACAGAACCTGCCGAAACTACTGAAAAACCTACGAAACTTCATACGCTTTTCAGCGGTCTCGAGCCAAACTTCTATCGAGAACTTTTATTCGCGCTTTTTATCTGCAAAAATTCCATTTACAAACCTTCATTCGATGTTGTATCTGCCCCGAATTATCGATACACACCACAATTCAATCCTTGTACAGTTCAAGACATCGCTTTCACTGTACGCATCATCATTTAATGCACATAAAGGAGCGGATCATTCCGCTCCTTCAAATGCATAAGTATTCAAAAATTACTTTCTGATACCAAGCTTCTCAATCAGAGCACGATATCCATCGATATCATTCTCCTTTAAGTAGTCAAGTAAACCACGTCTCTGACCAACCATCTTCAAAAGGCCACGTCTTGAATGATGATCTTTCTGGTTATTCTTTAAATGCTCAGTCAACTCCTGAATCCTTGCTGTCAGAATTGCAATCTGTACTTCCGGTGAACCGGTATCTCCAGGCTTTCTGCCGTACTCTGCGATAATCGCCTGCTTTTTTTCCTTAGAAATCATTGTAACATCCTCCATTGATAAATAATATAACCGCTCTATACCAAGTCTGGGTCGGAGCGTCCCGACACTGGGTATCAGCTGATCTATCTGTGCGTTGTACTCGCAACACACTCAGATAGTATACCACATGAAATCAGAGAATGCAACAAAATTTTGCCCGACTTTTGCAAACTATTTATACGATCATTAATTCGGCAAATATCTCCTGATGCAGGCTGGTGTACGATAATTCCAGATTGAAATCTTGATACCGGTCTTGGGGCTCGACGCATGAATAACCTGACCGTTGCCTATGTACATCGCAACATGGTTGATGCTGCCGTTCTTCGCATAGAATATCAGATCTCCTGGCTGAGCGGAACTGATGTCGATCTTAGTTCCCAGCTGCGCCTGCGAAGCTGCATGATGTGGCAGACTGATACCGTATTTCTTATAAATGCTCATCGTAAAACCAGAGCAGTCTGTACCGTTTGTGAGACTTACACCGCCCCATACATAAGGATTTCCGACAAATTGTTTTGCATACTGTACCATATCTACACGGACATCCGATACACCCTGTCCGTACTTCAATTCTGTGAGTGTTACAGCTTTCTCAAGGCGCTCCTCCACATCAACATAATCGCCTGAGACATATGCCTCCTCATCATCGAGCAGAAACTTGATCCAGCCATTGTCCATGATCTCGACAACCTCGAGCTCTTCCTCTTGTGGAATGAGCGTAATCACGATCGATTCCGTGTTGGGTTCTCCCCTTACTTTCAGTGTCTGCGTATTTACAATGGCAATCATGGAAGCCACCTCCTGCCCCCTTGCAATTGCCGCATCACCAAGATACAAAAATTCAGTACTGCAGTATCCGTCTACCTTTCCGGACTTGATATGCGCCCATCCGTTTTCATCGATCTCGAGAATTTCACATGCTGCATCCTTGGGGAGCTTACCGATCAGCTTGCCATTTTCATTTGGCTCCTGCCGGATATTCAGATGATTATCCACATGAGCAATCCCGAGATTGGTGTAACCCCAGTGTTTCTCAGGCTCCGTCTCCTCTGGGAGCTCCATATTCATTGCCTGAACAGCATTGTCCTGTGCTTCTTCGCCTACCTCTTCAAACACTGCTCCTGCGCCGGCCGACAGCCCCGGCTCATTCTGAGCTTCCGTCGATTCCGGCAGGCTGTCCACATCAGTCAATTCCGTGTCATCCCCAGTCTCTTCCTCTATCTGATCCAGCACATCCCCCGCACCGGCTGATGGTATCACATCATTCTCTGATATTTGATGTTCCTCCTCTGATGCCTGTTCGATTTCAGTTTGTTTCGCATCGGCCTGTTCGATATAAAAATGATTTTCACTCATATCTTCTGACAGATCCAGTGAAATCACTTCAACCTCCGTCTCTGTCTCATCCGCTTTGGAACCCGTGTGGGCATAAACGCCACTGCTAAACAGTACAACCGCAAGACCTGCCCCCGCAATAGCTCCTGTATACTTCAATCTATTTATCTTATTCATGGTCTGATCCAATTCCTTTTCGGTGCATAATCAAATTTTGTTACATTTTTGTTACGTATAAATTACAGAATTAATATACCATCAAACAAATGATTTGTCAACCATATCAGGACAGTTCTTCAAATATGGCACTTTTCAATAAAAGAAACAGCCCGATCCCAGCTGTTTCTTTCAGGTTATGATTTGGTTATGCGATCTGATCAAGCCGCTGCTTAATTCTACGCAGCTCGCTTTCAAGCATGTTAACACGGATCACCATCATCTCTTTCTCGCTGTCAATTTTTAGGGCATCATGCAGATTTCTCGATATGTCCAAATGTCCTTCCGCTATACGTCTGATATTAACACGAATTTCGTTCTCAAGTGTTATATCAATATTTGTTGTTTTTTGCTTTACTTCCTGAAGATCATTTTCCATAATCTGCATTTTGGTTTCCATACCCTGCATCTTTGTTTCCATACCCTGCATTTTTGACAAAATTAAATCAAGTTTTTCACTATCTGTCATATCATAATCCCTCCTAATATCAGAAACCATATATCCATAACCTATGCGTTATTTGTTGTTTCTGATATGATTCTATCACAATAATAGCAAAAAGTCATTGACGGCGTAGTTGAATTGGAATTAAAGAACTGATCCTAACACAACAGTTCAATACTCTTTCCTGATCGTCTCCACCCCATATCTCATCTTGAACGCTTCCAGATCCCCATCATTTCTGACCAGCATGACTTCTTCAAACTTTCCTGTACGGATATCTTTAAAACCTGCTACTTGCTCTCCGTTGCAGATACTGCATTTTACTATTGGTATCTGATTTTCTTTGTCATATGAGACTGTTTGTATCTGTCGCCTTTTGCCAAACATATGTTTTCCTTATCATTTCCATTTTATAATCATTTTTATAAAGACAATTTTTTCTTCAATATATCGTGAAGCTCTGCTCTTGTCTCTGCGTTATTTGTGTAATCTCTTGTGACCGCAGGCGCGTTTTGTGTCGGTGAAGTCGCTACACCCACACACTTAAACTGCCCCCATGGCAGCAGGGATGTATCCTTGTAATAAACTTCCCATATATCCTTTTTATTCCATGTGTATTTTCCCAGGAGCTTATTTTCGTTTTTCGAATAATAAAATTTTACCGGATTTTCAGAATAATAAATCATTACTACACGTTTATCATAGTAGGTATATATTTCCTTTCCATCCGCGTCAAAGATCTCGGGAATCCCATCACCTGTCACATCGACCAGGGCAAAATTACTGCTGTAGCTCTCCATCTGTTCAAGCTGTGTGCGGTAAGCTTCCGTAAAATCATCCAGATCATCAAGCGCCTTCTGTTTCTCAGTCTTTTCTGGTTGGATCCGTGTCACCATAAACGGGCCTGGTATATAGTAGGTGCCGTTCAAGTCTACCTGAAAAAATCCATTGTCCGTGATCCCATAGACACGCACATTGGTAAACCTGTCAAGATATACTACCACCGGTGAAAGCAAATCCGGTGTCGCATACACAGGCGTTCCTGATGTGGTATACATCTCCACCATCTGAATCGGCGTCACGTTGAATGCCAGTGCTGTCGCTGGCGGTCGCATCACCACAATGGCCGCTATCGCTGCCGCCATAGCCACACAAAGCTTCAGCCTGTGCGCTATCTCTCCTTTTTGTCTCTTCATAACTGATTCCTCCTACTGATAGCTTTCTAAATCCTTAAAATGAAACTCCTTTTTTCCAGAAGCGTAATCCGCAACAATCTGCCCGTGTCCATAAAGCTTGTATTTATAAGTCAGAAGCCCCTCAAGCCCCACCGGTCCCCTCGCATGGATCTTCCCGGTGCTGATGCCTACCTCCGCACCAAAACCATACCGAAAACCGTCTGCAAACCGCGTTGAGCAGTTCTGATACACGCCGGCAGAATCGACCATTCTCATAAAGTGCTCTGCAGCTTCCTGATCCTCCGTGATAATACAATCCGTATGATGCGAGCCGTATCGATTGATATGTAAGATCGCCTCATCTATATTATCGACTGTCTTAGCGGAAATGATAAGGTCAAGATATTCTGTTGCAAAATCGTCATCCGTCGCAGGCTTGCTGTCATATTTGTCTGCAATATCAGCGGTCGCCCGCAGCTCGATCTTGTGCGCGCGAAACGCCTCATTTAGCCGCGGCATCAACGCATCAACCGCGTCTTTGTGCACCAGCAGCGTCTCCACTGCGTTGCACGCCGCAGTATACTGTGTCTTGGCATCGATGATCACCGGAATTGCCTTGTCAATGTCAAATTCTTTGTCCACATAGATGTGACAGATACCGTCCGCATGCCCCATCACCGGTATCTTGGTATGGTCCATAATATACTGCACAAAGGCATTGGAGCCTCTCGGTATCAACAGATCAACCGACTCATGACACGCGAGCAGTTCAGAGATTTCGTCCCTTAGCTCTGCCTGGAAGAGACAATTCTCTGGCAAACCGCTCTCCATGGCAGCCTGATAGATCAGTGAAAACAATACTTTATTCGTATGCTTTGTCTCGCTTCCGCCCTTCAAGATCGCACAATTGCCGCTCTTGATGCACAGGCTGGCGATCTGTACCAGCGCATCCGGCCTTGCCTCGAAGATCACGCCGATGACACCAATCGGGCAGCTCTCCCGCACAAGAGTAAGTCCTTCGTCAAGCTCCCGCACAAACTGTGTCTCATATACTTTGTCTGGCAGATCGATTAGATTTTCAATTCCTTTGACTGTATCAGTCAGCTTTTGGGTATTGAATTTTAAACGTTTTACAACTGCTTCCGGAATACGATTCTTCTCTGCCTCTGCCAGATCCTGCGCATTTGCTTTGAAGATCTCTTCCTGGTTTGCGAGCAGTGCTTTTGCGATATTGGCAAGTGCCTGATTTCTTATCGTGGCAGATTTCGATGCCATCAATGTACTGTCAAGCTTCATCGCCGCCGCTTTTTCCTTGATTGTCATATATCTCTCTCCATTCTATTCATAAACTCAATCGAGCGGGGAAAACTTTTACGTTCTAAATCCGCAGGAAAGAATAGATAATTTCCTCAGTAACAATCTTATCCATCTTGATATCATACTCATCCTTCGGAATCTCATCGATAATCTGGCAGGAGTACGCCAGCGCTATTGTTGAGAGCTGCCGCCTGTTCGCAAGGAATCTGTCATAAAAGCCTTTCCCATAGCCAATTCGATATCCTGATGTGTCAAAGGCCACCCCCGGCAGTATCACCAGGGTATCCTCTCTGGGCTGGAACTGATAGCGCATATGGTTATCCTCTCTGGGTTCAAGAATGTCCATATACCCCCTCTCAAGTTGTCTGATGGAAATCACCTGATAAAACTCCATTGTATTTGTCAACTTGTCAACACGCGGAAAATAGATTCGTTTCCGATGACGCAGCGCGTCCTCAAAGATTCCGCGCGTCATCACTTCCCGACAGTAATCCGCATAGAGCAGAATATTGTCAGCCTCCTTATATTCCGGAGTCTTGATCACTTTTTGGACAATCGCCTCGCTCTTCGAGGCAGCTTCCTCGTCGGTCAGCCCTTTTCGAACCTCAAGTATTCTCTTCCTGATCTCAGATTTGGTCTCCATTTCTTCACTCCATGTTACTTACCGCTCCCGGCCCCGTACTTTTTGCCGATATCAGTAATACTGCCATCGGCTTCCTGAATCGATATATTGTCAAGCTGGCTTTTCAGATTTGCACGTATGTTTGCCACATACTCAGCCCGCAGCTTTGCCTGCTCGGCCTTTTCCTCTTCTGTGAGCCCCTCTGCCTGCGATTTGTGATACAACACATTGATTCGTTGAATTTTTTCTTCTATATTCATATTAAACCCCATACACTGTTCTTTGCAACAAAAATATCTTAATTTCAAATATCTTTTTCGCCGCTTTTTACCAGTTTCTAATCATCGCAATTTCCCTTGCATACCCTTCATCGTCGTTTGGTGTCTCTAATATAAATGGCTTGCCCGCCAGAAGCGGATGCTTTGCTACCGCCTTTAACGCCTCTGCGCCAATCTCCCCATCGCCGATCTTCTGATGGCGGTCTTTGTGCGAACCACACGCATTCATGCTGTCATTAAAATGAACTGCCTTCAGCCTGTCAAGCCCTATGACCGCGTCAAACTCCCGGAGCACGCCATCAAGATCACCGACAATATCATAACCGCCGTCCCACACATGACAGGTGTCAAAGCACACACCAACCTTGTCCTTCAACTCCACAAGGTCCAGAATTGCCCTCAATTCCTCGAAACTTCTGCCCATCTCAGAGCCTTTTCCCGCCATCGTCTCCAGAAGGACTGTCGTGCTATGCTCTGGTTTTAACGCACAGTTGATGGCGTCCGCAATCATAGGAATTGCTGCCTCTGCGCCTTGTCCCACATGGGAACCCGGATGAAAATTATAATAATTTCCCGGCAGATACTCCATGCGTTCCAGATCGTCAGCAAGCACCTCCCTTGAAAACTTTTTGACGTTTTCTTTCTCCGCGCATACGTTCATCGTGTAGGGCGCATGCGCCACCAGCTTTCCAAAATGATGCTCCTCCATCAATTTGCGAAGCTTCATTGCATCCTCTGCGTCAATCTTCTTCGCAGCTCCCCCTCTTGGATTTCTGGTAAAAAAAGCAAAGGTATTGGCCCCTAGCTTTAACGCCTCTCTTCCCATATTTTCAAAGCCATCCGAAGATGACAAATGATTCCCTATATACATATCTGACTCTCCTTTTTCCTGCTAATCCTGTACATCTTGACTTGTCTATTTCTGAACAGTTCCTTTATAATCGAACGGGAAGGTAGTGGTACACTCAAATTAACGGTGCAAATATTCTCAGCACGTCGTTGACGACTCTATGAACAAATCCTCTTTTTTCCTCCTGCAATGTACGTTCCCTGCCCGCTTCCATCGAAGTCTCAAAATCCTTTTTCAAATCTTTCAGAAGGGACGCTTTATAGAACAATGCATTGCACTCATAATGCAAATACAGACTTCTGTAGTCAAGGTTGACCGTTCCGATCGAACCGACATGGTCATCCATCAAACAAGCTTTTGCGTGCACAAATCCCGGCGTATACTCATATATCCTGACACCTGCTTCCAGAAGCTCCCGATAATAGCTTCTTGACATGTGGTACACCACCTTTTTATCCGGAATCCCCGGCATAACGATCCGGACATCCACGCCCCTCTGTGCCGCTCTCACAAACGCGTCACGCAGACCGTCACCCAACAATAAGTACGGCGTATAAAACCATATATAATTTACTGATTGACCTAATAAGTCTATAAAAAGATTGTTGCTCGCGGCTTCTACCCTGTTGGGTGAATCATAATAGGGCAGTACATAACCGTCAAAATCCATATTCGCAGAGATCCTTGTCTTGTCATAATCATCACCAACCAGCTCTTTTGTAATTTTATTGGCTGATGAAGCATTCCAAAATTCTATGAACATATAGGCATAGCTTCGGATGGCATCTCCGGTAATCTGAAATCCGATATCTTTCCAATGTCCATATGGATGCACCTCATTGATATATTCGTCTGCGAGATTGATCCCGCCGCTGAATGCCACAATTCCGTCCACAACCATGATTTTGCGGTGGTCCCTGTTATTTAAAGCGCCGCTCAGCACGATCAGCGGATTGAATTTCTCACATTTGATTCCTTTTTTCAGAAGCGATGCCCTGTTTCGGGTTGAGAAGGTTCCTATGCTGCCGATGTCATCATACAAAACCCTGACATCAACGCCCTCCTGAACTTTCTGTTCCATGACATTGACCATGGCTTCCCACATAACACCTTCCTGAACAATAAAATATTCAATAAACACATATCGCTTTGCCTCCTTCAGGGCGGACAGCATCTGTTCAAATAAAAGTTCTCCTACCGGATAGTACCTGGCAGTATCATTTCGCAAAACGGGAAATCCAGTAATATTTTTGACATAGGCAAACGTCTGGGCAATCCTTTTGTCCTCGCCCGCTATCTGTTTCTGCGTGTCCTCATCCCCGTTCAACGCGATGGGAATCGTGTCATGAATAGTGTTCAGACGCTGTTCGAGCACTCTTCCAGTCCGCTTGTTTCCATAGAGCAGATACATTAACGCCCCCGGCAACGGCGCAACAAACATGACAAGAAGCCACAACATCTTATAAGCGCCCTCCTCCCTTTTTGATATCAGGAAGAGAACAAACAGCGCGGACAAAACAGATAAAACGCTGTAAAAGAGCGTCGCAAACGGCGCAAGCCATCTCGCAATGCAAAAGATGATCAATCCCTGCAGTACGACGATCGGCAGCAAAGAAACAATCCTTCCAGTAATAATCCTTCTCACACTTGTTTTTTTCTTTTTATGCATGGTAATCCCCCAATTCTGCTTATGTTATGACCGATGCAGGTTATCGATGAAATCCGTAAAATTAAATTTCTCATCCCTGTTTGCCCTAAATATCGTACCGTAATTTCTGCCCTCCATGATGCGGTGAATAACACGCACATCCCTTCCGTTCGCAATAACCATATCCGCCCCGGAACAAGTCGCTATCCTTGCTGCTGTAAGCTTGGTCTCCATACCGCCAGTGCCAACGCTGCTGCCCGTTGAGGCCTTTCCCATGCGGAGCAGCTCATCCGTGATGCTATCGACACTTGCGATAAACTTCGCATCAGGATTCTGCCTGGGATCGTCTGTGTACAGTCCATCGATATCAGAGAGCAGAATCAGCAGATCGGCGCCGACCAGCGCCGTGACGATCGCTGAGAGCGTATCGTTGTCCCCGATGACATCCTCCACCTCAAACGTCGAGATCGTATCATTCTCGTTCACGACAGGAATCACTTCCATGGCAAGCAGTTCATTGAACGTATTCTGTGCATTTCGTCTGTTTAAATCCGCCTCAATCGTATTTTTGGTCAGCAGGATCTGCGCGGCCTGATGATTGTACTCCGAAAAGATTCTCTGATAGGTTGTCATGAGCCGTGCCTGTCCAATCGCCGCACACGCCTGCTTCTGCGCAATGGTAAAGGGCGGCTTGATATGAAGCGCCTTTCGTCCGCATCCGATCGCACCCGATGTCACTAAGATCACATCTTTCCCCTGGTTTCTGATATTGCAGAGCTCTCTCACGAGAATGTCCATTTTGGTATAATCCAGATCCCCTGTTTCTGGGTGCTGTAGCGAAGAAGAACCAATCTTTACAACAATCCTTTTCTTATCCTTTAATTTTGCGCGTAACTCTTCCACTGTTTCTGCCTCCGTATCTCATCATAATCCTTTTTATTCTAATCTTATTTTTGCAGGAAGTCCAGCTTTTATAAAAAAACATGATACAATTATAATCCTGCTTGCTTTCTCCAGTCCTCGTCCTGCTCCTCAACAGATGCTGTCACCTTCGCAAGCTGCAGGACAATCTCGCTGAAATACCGCGGTGAAACCTCGCTTAACAGACAGGCTTTCTTCCTGCTGTCGTCCCCGTATACATAATCGCGGCACTCCGCTGTTCCCGCTTTGTAAAAAGCTGCTTCGTACACAGTCACATCCTCCTGATGCCAGCCGACAAAGCTGCCCGAGAAATGCAGTCTCACACCCATGCCCGATTCTGCGTCCTCGCGGTAATAGGTGTTAAAGCCACCAGCGTCCTCGACAGAACCGCGGTACCAGCCAAGTCCTGTCAGTTTTCCATTCAAAGAAAGGTCATTCACGATACAGCCGCCAAAGCGATCCAGATACCTTTGCCCTGCTTCCTCCTCTGTCATGCGATAAACTGCCCTGTCAAGCTGCTCTATGGGCTGTGTGATCTCATAGTCCGCAAGCTGCTCCTTCCACGCCCGCTTCGCCTCATCCGTAAGCTCCACCGGATGCACTAAACTGATGTGCGCCTGCGCAGGCAATTCATACTCCTCCCCGTCCTGCGTGTTAAAGGAGCCGTCCTCCATATAGCGGAAGCTCTCCAGCAGTTCTCCGTTCCCGTAAGCACCCCATATCAGGCCGATCGCAAACTGATGCATCAGCAGATTCTGGACAAACAGCTTTTTCCATGCTTCCGCGCTCCACTCCCGCCTGGCGGACAGCGCATACTCAAGGCGCGCTTTCTGGCTGGTGACAACAGCCTTCATCTGCTTTTTCAGTTCCTTATAATCCGCATAGGCTGCCGCCGCTTTGCCCTCGTCGTCCTTCTTCCCCGGTGCGGGCAGATTCTTTAGCTTCTTTCCGTTTTCGTCATACACCTCGATCTCAAGTGACGGCGCAAGCATCACCTTGAAGACGCGCCCGCCGTAATCAAATGTCCGCTGCTGATCTGCGTCAAAGCCAAGGTCAGGCACAATGCGATCGTCAAGCTCCTCGCGGCTGATGCCAAGCTGTCTGGCCGCTTCATCAAGCGCCCACATAGCGCCCTCTTTCACCTGCTTGTGCTTGAACTTGCGCGCGATACTGTCCACGAGCAGAAGCGCGCGCGGCGACGGATTTAACGCAAGCGCCGCCACAGCCTCGGCCGCGATCGCCCCCCTTGACTGCTTTGGCCACTCCTGAATCTGATGATACAGCTTTGGAATCATGTCGTCATTGCCGTGAATCGACGCCGCATAGAGCACCCAGCCTCTCTTTGCCTCAGCGCCCTTCGCAATCCACTTGTCAAACAGCTCACCGACGCAGACTGCAAACTCAGAAGCGTCCAGATCCGCCGCAAGAATCTGTGCATTCTTGTCAAAACCACCGCGCGGGCGCTGCGCAGCATAGCTTAGGAAAATTGCCTGTATATACGCATCGGACGCCACCTCGCCGTCCGTCTTGTGCACCACGCGAAACGGTGTCTCATAAGCCCATGCAATATCCCCTTTTTTGCCGGCCTTATGGATCTGCTCTACCAGCTCTTCTTTGGAAAGAGAGCGCGTTCGATCCGCACCGCCGCCTTGTCTGTCCAATGCCTTTTGCAGCATTGTGACAAGTTTTGCACTCTTCTCCGTCTCCAGCGCCTGCAGAAGCAGCGCGCTGTAATCGCCGCCCTCCTCCTGCCAGCGCAGCAGGACTCTGATCGCAGTCTCCCGCTCAGACGCTTTTTTGCCCTTCAGCAATGTCCTGATATCCTCCTCCCAGTCCTTCTGGGCGCACAGGATATCGAACAGCTCCCTCACGACAAGATTAGAGCTGTCCTTCGCATAACTTAAGATTTCCTGTTTATATTTCGCAGCGTCCTTCCGCAGCAGATGCAGCGCAAAGAAACGCCCCTCGGAAGGCAGCCCGGCAAAGACTTTCGTCATCTCCTCCCCCAGCGTATCCAGGTATCCTGCAAAGACTTCCTCCGCGCCCTCCATCAGACACCCCGTGTCGTAGCGTGCATATTCTTTATAGAGTAATACAAACGCCCACAACTGGTATTTGACATCGAGCTGTTCCTGATCGAGAAACGCAAAGTATTTCTTCACATTTTCCGCGCTTGAACAGATTCTTTCACCCTCATAAATTAAATCCAGTCCCACAATCTGTTTGAATATCAAGAACACCTTGCATCTGTCCATAAAAGCCTCATCATTGCAATGTCTCTGATAATTACTTATCAGCTTTTTTGCATGATAATATCGTGAAACAAAAGGCACGCTCTGAAAATGATCGCCATATTCCTCATCATACGGATACAGCGCAGACACCCCGCAGCTGCCCCGCAAATATTCTTTTGCAGCTTCGGCGTGCGGCGTGTCCTCCACCAGACTGTCGATCATTCGCTCATGGTCTGGTTTCGCCTTCTTTACAACCTGTTGATATAATTCGGGATTTTCCTTCTGCAGGACATCTTTTAGAAAATTAACCGCACTGTCAGTCTCCTCCATCACAAAGCTGGGAGCAGTCGCATATCTGGCAGCCTTTTTACAGGTATAGACAATCTCCCGGCATTGATCTGGCTGCATCACCTTCAGATAACTTTCCTGATTTTTTGCAAGCTGCCGCTTTAAGATCTGCTCATAGTGACTCCATGCAGCCCAGCCGATGTAGAGTTTGGGATCAATCTGAAACGCTTCCTCGAAATCCCCGCCCTTGAAAGCGATATCCGTCCTTGCGCCACCGCCGCCTATGTATACATTCTGAAAAGAATGAAGCGTTTCCTCCGCATTGACAGCCGCGCACGTTCTGACCATCTCTGCAAGCACCCCGGAAAGCTGGAAATTCAGGTAAGCCAGACTGGTTATCAGATAAAACCTGTTTTTTTCCTCCTCATTCATACTCACAAATTCGATCCTGCCTGCGGCCGCTTTCGCCGACTGCTTTCTGCGAATCGCGGCGATGATCTCCTCATGTGCACTGCAGCCTTGCCCTGCGAGCCATTCATCAAAGTAACCAAGCACAATGCTTTCATACTCCTCCATCAGATCCGTGTCCTCTGCGGCAATCTGTCCGGGTGCTTCGTATTTCCTGCCAAAATACATTGCCAGAACCACTGCGGCATACAGCCCGCCCTCCGCTCTCACCAAAGGAAGCACTTCCAGCATATTCGCAGGCTTATACTGCACCATCTGCAGCAGGCGGCTGTACTCTGGCTGATCCAGCCATCCCGGATAGTCTATGCGGATACTGATGAAGACAGTCATCCGCTTGTACAGTTCATATTCCTCGGCGCTATCCATCGCATTGTACCAGAACAGGCTCCGACAGGAAGCATGGCCGATCGCGTATACCACATTGAAAAAGCGCACGCACACGTCCTTTTTCTCTTTTCCCTTGACTTTCGTGATCTGATCGGTGATTTTATTCGCCTCATCGGATATCTGTCTTGATATCCCGGACAAGTCTTTCTGCTCAAACTGATCCAGGACCTCGTCCCCGACATCACCGTTTAAGTACTGTTCCGCACGGATACAATCCTGCTCTGAAATGTCAAGCTTTCTTAACAAGGTTATCATGCTGCTGATTTGACTGCTGGTTTGTCTGGTTGTCATAGTCTGCTTCCTACCTCCCGCTTTCTGATTTGTTGGGCATTTTTGACAAGCTGCTGATATGCATCGTACTGTTTGGATGTTATATCCATAAGTGCGCAGGCTTCTTCTTTTGACATGCTAAGTTTCCTCATGACATTATCAATCGCCTCAACCGTCATTTTTGCTGCAGTTATACTTGATGCTTTGTCCCATGTTTCACTTCTTGTCTTTTCAACTGCCTCACTTACTGCCGCATTTACTGCCTCACTTACTGCCTTGCCAACCCGTTTGTCTACTGCCTCGTCTATTTCCGGCTGCATAAGTTCTACCAATGCACTATACATATTCCTGTCCTCCTTCTTAATCTCATCAAAGATCTTTCTGTTTGCCTTTGACGCTACCTGCAGGACCGCATCCACGAGATTCGCCTCTGGTCTGTTTACAAGCCTGCCTGATTCGCGCAGAAGGTGTTTTGCCTGCTCCCTGTCCATGCTGTCCGTCAGCGCCCTGAGCCATACGTGGTTTCTGTCGTCAAGCTCCCTTGACACAATTACCTGCGTCTCGAAAAATCCGGTATTTTCGATATGGTAAACACCATGATATGTTTCCTTAATCGTACATCCGCGGTTATCAAACCACGCAAAAAGCCTGACAGGCTTCCCTTCCCGTATCATTGTAATTGTGATGTCCTCAAGACTGTATGGTACACTGCCGTTTTCATTGATTTTATATAGACTTGCATATGCGTGCGTCTTAATGTATTCGTCCACGCCCTCGCTGTCATGCGGTGACTTGTACTCAATAATATTATGGCACCGGAACATCCTGCCAATCTCATTTTTCAGAACCACATTACTGTCCTTTTTGATGACAAACAGATCAATCTGCAGTGCCTTCGTGTTCAGTACATGTTCAGACTGATATTCCAGTATACCACTGTAATCCATCAATTCCAGCTTCATGGCAGGCATAAGCGCCATATGCCATTGTGTCCTGTAATCATCCAAGCTGTTATTTTGGCCTGCTTCCCTTGTTTCGTCTGGCATTTCCTTTTCTCCTTTATAGTATATCAATTGGAAAACGTTTTTACAATAGCGCTTTCCCAAAACTTACGTTCTCGAACAATAGTATGGTCCAGCCATGCTTTTCTTTTATGTCTGTCTATCTTCCGAATACAGGTCTCTATTCCTGCCAAAGGTTATTGATTTACTTTTTTGTCATAATAAAAGGGCATTTAAATTAAAAAAGTGCAACGCCTTAATAATCTAATAAGACCTTACACCTTTTTGGATTAGTGGTTGCTATTCAGTTTTCATTCTTTGATTATGTCCAATTCTGTAAGATTAACGCCAGAAGATGTCAATATCACTTTCAGTGATATATACCTGCTTTTCATCTCTTTATATGCTGCCGAATTTTTATCTTCGGTTAAAATCATATACTTTTGTAACCTTTCAAA
>DKVL01000023.1:0-21486 GCA_002491195.1 Lachnospiraceae bacterium UBA7179 | reverse complement strand
TTTCATCTCTTTATATGCTGCCGAATTTTTATCTTCGGTTAAAATCATATACTTTTGTAACCTTTCAAATTCTTCAACATTTTTTTGCATCATCTCTTTATCTGACATACAATCACCTTACTTTCTTTTATAGGCTGTACTGATTGTTACACCTTAATCATAACAGATTATGAAAAAGGTGTAAAGCCTTATTAAATTGTCACAGCTGCTGGGCGACCCTGCATCGCAATCTGCTCCGCAACCCGTATCCCATCCATTGCCGCAGAAGTGATCCCGCCCGCATAGCCTGCACCTTCGCCGCAGGGATACAGCCCCCGTACCATTGGGCACTGCAGTGTATCATCACGGCTAATTCTGACAGGGGAAGATGTTCTGCTTTCGATCCCGGCCAGCAAAACATTCTCTCTTGCAAACCCTTTGATCGTTTTATCAAATTGTTCCATTCCCTCGATCAATGCCTGTTCACAGGATAACGGCAGCAGCCCTCTAAGGTTTGCAAACGCATAGTTACCCTTGATATCCGGCTGTAGACTGTCCGAACCAACCAGATTTTGTGAAATCTGATCACGCTTATAATCCCCATAATATTGAACTGGCACATGTCCTTTCCCAATCAAATACGCCTTTTCCTCAAGCCGTCTCTGGAATGCAACCCCCGCAAGCGGGCCGTCCACGCCGTAATCCTCTGGCGTAACCTGCACGATAATGGCACTGTTGGCGCGGCCGCTGCCTCTGTCTGAATAACTCATCCCGTTCACTGCAATCTGCCCTGCTTCACTCGACGCATTGACAATATATCCTCCCGGACACATACAAAACGAGTACACACCGCGCCCTGTACTGGTCTGTGCAGTCAGCTTGTACGGCGCTGCGGGCAGCAGATTGCCGTGCTCACTGCCATACATACATTCATTGATCAGGCTCTGCGGATGTTCTACCCGCATCCCGACGGCAAATGCCTTTGCCTCCATGGGAATCCGAATCTGGTTCAAATAGGTAAACGTATCCCTCGCACTGTGTCCGATCGCCAGTACGGCCTGTGTTGTCAGGAGAAGCTCGCTGTCGTTTACCACCACACCGCACAACGCTCCATCCCTGATCTCAAGCCCTGTCACCTTCGCGCCAAAGCGCACCTCCCCGCCATTTTTAAGGATATCATTACGCATATTCACAACCACTTTTTTCAGAATATCTGTCCCGATATGCGGTTTGCTCTCATATAAAATATGCTCTGGTGCGCCGCACTCCACAAAAATCCGCAAAACCTCTTGATTCCTGCCGTTTTTATCCTTCACCAGCGTGTTGAGTTTGCCATCGGAAAACGTACCCGCTCCGCCCTCGCCGAACTGTACGTTGGATTCCGGATTCAGGCTGCCGCCATTCCAATAAGCCTCCACATCTTTTGTTCTGGTATCCACATCCTGGCCCCGTTCCAACAATATTGGCCGATAGCCATGACGGGCAAGCAGATATCCGCAGAACAGTCCGGCCGGTCCTGTACCGACTATGACAGGACGCTGCGTCAGCCCAGTCGTTCCTAATGATGGAAATTCATATTGTTTCTGGTTATGTACTGCAATTTGGTTATTCTTACACCGTTTTACTACCCGCTCTTCCAAATCCTTCCTTTGCAGTGTAACCCCCAGGGTATAAACCTGAAAAATCTGCGGCTTTTTCCGCGCGTCAAGCGAATGTTTCAGTATCGTGACTTCTGACACGTCTGTCGCTTTGATGCCAAGTATCTTTGCCGCCTTTTTCATTAATACCTCTTTGCTGTCAAGCAGATCCGCCAATTCCAATCTTTGATTTGCTTTCTCAATTTTCATTTCTATTTTGATCTGTTGAATCGTGATCATGCCCTGCCCTCCTCAAAAAACTGTGCACTAAGGAACTGTCCTTAACGCCGCATCTGTTCCGGCAATCGCCCCCGTCGCCCACGCCCATTGCAGATTGTAGCCGCCACATATGCCATCGCAGTCCAGAAGCTCCCCGACAATATAAATACCAGAATATCTACGCGACATAAAGTTTTCGTCAACCTCATCAAGCGGCACGCCGCCGCAGCACACCTGCGCATTCTCAAACGAATTAGGCGCCGTGATCTTCACCCTGAAATCTGCGAGCATCCTGATACAGTCCGCAATCTTCGCAGCTTTTGTCTGACCAACCGTTTTTCCCGATGCGATTCCGTTTCGTCTGCAGACGACTGCCGCCACCTTTTTATGTACCAGTCCTGACAGAAATTCCTCCACTGTCTTATACGAAAATGTTTTCATATGATTGTCTATCGTTTCATCAAAAACCCCGCTGTTTGCTTGTGCTATATAAGAAATAAAATTAATTCCAGCCTCGCACCGCCTCCCGTCATAAATCGCCCGCGATGCCAGCCTGCTCATCTGGAAAACCGGAATACCAGAAATCCCATAATCCGTCAGCTGCAGCTCTCCTTCCTCACTGGCGGTCTCCTGGCCGTCAATCAGCAGCCAGACTCTTCCCTGCGCCCTGACACCGGAAAGGGCCTTGAAGAAGAAACCCTCACACCGAAGCTGTACCAACGCCGGAAGCGGCTCAATAATGCTGTGCCCCAGCCTTTTTGCAAGTTCATAACCAGAACCGTCGGAACCCGAGACGGGAGCCGCTTTTCCGCCAGTTGCGAGAATCAGTTGGTCGTATCTGATCTCTTCTTTTTTGGCTATCCTTCTGCTCTTGTCACGATTCTGTTTCTTCTGTTCCTGCTCCACACAGATATACTGTGCCACACTGACTGTTCCGCCGCCTGACCGCACTGGTCTGACTGCTGTGATTTCACAGTTTGTGCGTATACACACGCCGAGCCTGAAACACGCGCTTTGCAGCACGTCGAGCACAATTGCAGCCTGCTCTGATACCGGATATACGCCGCCATCCCTTTTTTCCTTCGTATATAATCCAAGACGCTTGAAAAAGTCTCTTGTTTTTCCCGCATCAAATCTGACAAGCGTGTCATAAATCCTATCCAGGGAATCCGAATCGCTGCTGTAGTATTTGCCCCGCACATCGCTCATATTCGTCAGATTGCATCTGCCGTTCCCTGTCATCAGGATCTTCCGCCCTACTCTGTCCTGATGCTCTAGTATCGTGACTTTTGCGCCGTTTTCTGCCGCAGCGATCGCCGCCATCAGGCCGCTTGCACCGCCGCCAACCACAACAACCCTGTTTTTCGTAACTTTATCCATCGTTCTTTTATCCATATCCTTTTTACAATTCTGATCAAACCAACTACAATGTAATACAAATCCTTAACTGCTATACGATTCTATAAAATGATACACCTGCAGTTCACTGTCCATAAATTTACCATTCTTCAGCTCATAGCGAACGTCCGGCGGAAGATGTTCCACACGCAGCCCCGTCTTGAAATACAACGTTGTCTTATCATGCTTATACACACACACTTCGCCGTCAACCTCCATGATATAGAATCCTGTTGTCTCCTGTGTCGTATCATAGATGCGCAGCACCTTGATTTTCTCTGCCGAGAAGAGCTCCAGATGCTGTGATTTAAATCCTTTTTGTTTTTCCGCAAGCGTTGGTGCCAGACTGTCCTCTGCGAGAAGATTTTCAAGCTCTGTTCTGTTCAGACCGATATATTTTGCCGGAAGTTTTTCCACCACCACGCTCATAGAACCGTCCTTCTTGTCGATATTCTCATAGATACAAACGGTATCGGCTGTTGTGCGTGCAGTCATTTTCTGCACCTGATAAATCTCCTCCGCCGTTTTCGGCACCTGATCATCCGGCTCGGACTGTACATCAGGTTTTGCCTGATTCTGTTCTACCTGATCGCCTTCATTCGGAAATCCATCCATCGTATGCCTTTTCCACAACAAAACAACCAGCAATACCGAAATCAGTACCAATACAAAAAATAAGCCAATCTTATATCTCTTCTCCATCATCAGCCTCCTCGTCAAAATTGATCACTTTGGCGTCTTTGATATAGTATCAGCTTATTTTTACTTTTTATACATCATTTTCCATGGAACCGTTTACCGTTCCATGGAATCCGGACACAGGTTCCATCACATCAGGTGAAACTTCTTTGCCACTGTCAAAATCGTCCTTCCTCCAGGCATACTCTTCAAATCACGTTCATTGATACCCTTTAACAGAATCAGCACCACAAAATACACAACGACACCGATTCCCATTCCGACAAACACTGTCACCACATTCCCTGCCGCTTTCGAAAGCGCCATATTCAAAAGCCCGATCACAATCCCCATCACAATCGATGCGATCGCTGGAATGACAAAGGTGCGCACCAGCTCCTGATTATACCGCAGATATTTGCGCACCGCCAGCCCATTCAGCACACACACAACTGCCGCAAATAGAATATTGGCATAAATGACTGCGTTAATTCCCATTCCTAGCTGAAGTGTCACATACAGGAATACGACATGAATCACAAGCGAAATCGCCGCATTCCGCACAGGGACCTTCATCTTGTTAATGCCCTGGAGCACACCGTTTGTCAGCGTGGATACCGCAAAAAATACAACAGACAACGATCCGATATGGAGCATATCAACCGCCATGTCGACCTCTCCTTTAAACAACATAGAGATAATGGGCCTTGCAAGCACAGCGAGCCCCACTGCACTTGGAAATGCGACAATCATCGTAAAGCGCATCGCCTGTCCGATTCTCTCCCGTGCACGCCCGTACTCCTCACGCACCATCAGCTGTGTCAGCACTGGAACAATGGACGAGCACATCGCATTGGCAAGCGCAATCGGGACATTGATCAGTACTTTATACTTTCCGGTATACACACCCCAGATATCCGTCTTGATATCGCCGAGACCTTTCTGGATCATGATGGAACCAAAAATCTTCGTATCAATCACATCGCTTATATTATAGACAGTACTGCTCAACAGGACCGGTACGATCGTCAGGATAATCAACTTGAAAATCTGCGGATAGCCGTCAACCCTCCCGTTTGCATCACGTACGCCGCGTTTCTTCGTTCCTTTCTGATACAATACATACACAAAAGCAAGGAACAGCAGTCCAACTACAGAACCAAGCACTGGTCCGATGGACGCTCCCGCCGCGCCGTATGCTGGCGCAAAATCTTCGTTATGCAGCAATGCGCCAACCTTATCTCCATAATGATACAAAACATAAGTTCCTGCAATACTTCCGATCAGCACAAAGATCTGCTCTAAAATCTGCGAGATTGCCGTTGGCATCATCGTTCCAAGTCCCTGAAAATATCCGCGGAACACACCCATAACCGACACTGTCAGCAGAGCCGGTCCGAGAACCTTGAGCGCCATAGCCCCCATCGGCTCCTCCATGACATATTCGGCAAGAAAATCTCCAAGAAACTCGCAGACAAGAAACATGATTCCGCCCATTGTCATCGCAAAAATCATCGCACACTGAAATACTCTCTGGGCGCTTTTATACTGCTTTTTGCTCATCTTTGCCGACACGGCTTTTGACACTGCAAGCGGCAGACTATAACAGGATATGATCAACATGATTGAATACACTGAGTATGCTGCAGCATAATATCCGTTTCCTTTGTCGCCAAAGATGTGCTGCATGGGAAAACGTCTTGCGATTCCTATAATTCTGGAAACAATTCCCGCCATCGCAAGGATTCCTCCCTGAACAATAAAATTAGACTTAGACTTCTTTTTCTTCATTTAACTGCTCCTTGCTCACTTCTCGTTATTCCAAGCCTGTCCAATATTTCCTCCTGTTTGCGTTCCATCACTTCTGCATCCTGTGGCTCCATATGGTCATAACCCAGCAGATGGAGCATACTGTGCGCGACCAGAAAAGCATACTCCCGCTTCACAGAATGCCCATACTCCGCCGACTGCTCATACACTTTGTCAACTGATATCACAATGTCACCGAGACACAATTCGCCGTTTTCCGGATCAAAATAGTCCTCTATGTTATCTTCCGCCACTGAGAAATCCGCCGGACGCTCATAGTCCACATTCGGAAACGACAGCACGTCCGTTGGACGGTCCATCCCGCGATGCTGCCTGTTCAGCTCACAGATCCCCTCATTATTCGTCAAAAGTACATTCAGCGACACCTCATAAGGACATTGTTCATAGTCCAGCGCTTCCGCAGCCACTTTTCCCGTTACTTCCTCCACGTCAAAAGGCAGCTCCCTGTCTGTCTCACTCTCTACGTAAAAAGTCATAATATAATTTCTCTCCTGTATATATTTTTTCTATTCCACTCAAATCTGCTAACGAGATCCCGCTGTTATTCAGCACACCGCTTCCAATCTTTCTGTGTATGATCGCTGTCGCAATCTTTCCGTAATCCCTGTCCTGATTCTGCTCTTCCCCTTTTTCAATCAGGTACATAATCGATGACACAACACAATCCGCCAGATACACAGCCACTGTCTCACGCATTTTCATCGGCTGCGATTTATAAATATATTCCTGCAGAAGCTGGACTGCCTCGGGCGGAAATTTATTTTCCTGGCAGATTTCTTCCAGGGACTTGTCCTGCTTTTTGCACTCCAACACAATAATCCGATGATAATATCCCCCGTTTTTTGCCACATCGACATCCATATGCAGCAGCCTTGCCGTTTTTTCCGCAAAATACGCCGTATGGATCGCATTGTAATATGTCTGCTTGTCCTCCTCCTTGTACTTGGCGAGCAATTCGTATTCCTGGTCATTAATACGCAGATATCTCCCCTTCTCCTTGTCTATGACAACCGCACAGTAAAACCGTAACACTGCCAGCATCAGGATAAACGTGACAAATACATTCATAACCGGCATGACAAGCACATCCGCCGCAAGCGCGCCATGATTTTGAAAAATCACCTTTGCCGCGATCTCAATCACATAGATCATCATCGCAACAGACATCGGCGCCCCTGTCTTATAATCGTTGTCAAGTCTCTCAAAAAGGACTGCAAAGATGATCCCAGTCAGAAAATACATTAAAAATGTAAGAATATCCGCAGAGGCAAAATACGCGCACACACACAACAGCCCTGCATAGGCGGTCAGTCCGGTAATCGTGTTGGAAAACAGCGTCAATGCCAGCGCAAATACGGGCAGGATCCAGCCTGCATCTGACAGCATCGGCAACAGACAGGCCGCCGCTGTTCCCAGCAGAAACATAATCACAAACCGCGATAAATGCCCCCCATTGTCATAGTGGAGCGCCTGAAATACATTCGACTGAAAAAATGAGATCAATGTCATACCAAAACAGGCCGTAACGATCATCAGCAGCATAAAAATATCCCGAAAAGACTTTTCATACAAATACGCAGAGATACCAATTGCAGGTATCGATATAATCATCATAATGATTGCAAACAGTACTTTCTGCCAGCCGGCCTCTTCTTTTTTCTTCATATGTCCTATTTCCTTTGTTTTATATTTCTTTGTATTGATTGTTGCGCACTATTTCTCCTCGGACGTGATTCCTCTTTGCGGGCATGCTTCACCTGTCTGTTATTCAAACGGCTCTCATAATCCTCATACGCCTTGACAATCTTCTGAACAAGCGGATGCCGCACAACATCGCGGCTTGTCAGACGGATAAATGCAATATCGCTTATTTTTCCCAATACCTTCTCCGCGACATCAAGCCCGGACTGTGTTCCAGCGGCCAGATCCTTCTGCGAGGCATCGCCTGTCACGACCACCTTCGAGCCAAATCCGATCCGCGTAAGAAACATCTTCATCTGCGCAGGCGTCGTGTTCTGTGCCTCATCCAATATAATATAGGCATTGTCAAGCGTCCTCCCGCGCATATACGCAAGCGGCGCCACCTCGATCAATCCCTTCTCCATGTTCTTCTGAAAGCTCTCTGCCCCCATGATTTGATACAGCGCATCATACAGCGGCCTTAAATAAGGATCCACCTTGCTCTGCAGGTCTCCTGGCAGAAAGCCAAGCTTTTCCCCGGCCTCGATGGCAGGACGCGTCAGGATGATGCGCTCCACCTCATGATTCTTAAACGCAGTGATCGCCATCGCCATCGCAAGATACGTCTTTCCTGTCCCCGCCGGTCCGAGCCCAAACACAATCATCTTATCCCTGATGGCATCAATATACCGCTTCTGTCCCACCGTCTTTGGCTTGATCGGCTTTCCTGCGATCGTGTGGCAGATGCACTCCGAATCAATCTCCAAAAGCGCCTCCTCGTCGCCCTCTCTGGATAACTCCAATGCATACGACACATTCTGCTCCTGTATCCTGTTTCCTCTCCTGGAAAGCTCCACCAGTTCCCTGATCAGCTTCGCCGCCTTGTTGACAGCGGTCTCGTCCCCGCTGATACGCACTTCCCCATTCCGGTCTGTTATGATAACCTGCAGATCGTCCTCAATCTGTTTGATATACGCATCGTGACTGCCAAAGAGATTCTGCATATGTTCCGCTTCAATCTGCATTCCAATCTGAAAATCTGCCAATGTACTCTTACTCCTCCATCTGTTCTGTCTCATTTTCCTGTGCATCGTCCACCGGGATATCCGCCGTCTCACCCGTCGGCTTTACCACCAGTAAACTTCCATATAATTCCATTCCTTTACTACTCTTTTCCATTTTAACATCTTTTTCAACAATTTGTACCCCTTTTTGCTCTAAACCTGAAATAAATTTTTCGAAGCTTTCAGATAATTTGTTTTTCATCTCCTCTTCTGTGTAAGTATAATACCTTATGTAATATTCTTTTCTGTCAATACTTCCATAATATACCGGAAGATAAATATTATCAAGTAAAACTACCTGATGCTTTTCCACTGCTGTCTCATACAGATTTTCTTTTTCCTTCTTCAGGATATGCTGCTCAAAAAAATCCCAGATTGGCATTCCATCGATATGATAGCCGCCGATCTGTGCAAAACCCATCCTGACATGGTCGCCTGTATAAACCATAACAGGATACCCGCTGTTAACCATACACTGATATTCTATAGGCGTCCTGATCAAAATATCTGCGTCTGCATCATAGATTTGAAAACGGACAATGTTCTGACTCTCATCATACACCGGAACGCCGCCCGCGACAAGAATCTGGCCCTTCTCTACCCAGTCGCCCGCTTTCACTTTGGGCACGCCGTTTCTTGTCACGATCGAAGTGATCGTTCCCGCTTCGTTTGCGATGATATTCGTCCCTTTTGTCGTAGTCTCCACAGGTTCCGACTTCTCATTCTCCTTGACCTCGATAAAAAGTTTCGTCCCCTCAAAATAAATCGATGTCCACGTCACATTCGGAAACGTCTCTCTAAGCCTCTTTTCTTTCTCATCACAGTTAATGCTGCTTTTTTTCATTCCGTAGTGAATCGACTCCTGCTCTAAGAAATCCGACAGTTCATCATCACTCACCTGGAGGTTGCCAACATACTCAACTGCCCACACATAGTCCGTCACATAGTTTAACAGCGCCAGACAGATCACCACTCCTGCAAAAAAAATAATCCTTTTCTTGATAAAAGGAAAATAAAAAGGAAGTCCTTTCTTTTTGACCACATGTGCTCTCGTACCTGTTTTCTTCAACAGAGGAGGCATCTTGAAAAAGTCAGCGGCATATGCCTCGCACATACAGATCTCTTTCTCCTGATCCTTTTCCTTCCGAATCCCCCACAAGTCAATATCGTGCATTCTGCACATATTGAAAAAGCGCTCCATGTAGTCCCCGTCAATCCTGATGACCAGAAACCCTCTGACAAAGCGTATCCATCCATTTTGCAAGAGCTCCACCTCATGCTTCCCTTATTACCTTTACTTCCTTGATCTGCCCTGATATTTTCATGTCCTCGCTCGAATAGTACTCTATTGTGAGACAGTCCCCGCAGACACAGTATTTCATATTGCTGCCCTTGATTAAAATGCTATGGCAAGTGTAAGATATGATTCCCTTAAAATTCTCGACAAAAAGCTCGGATGCCCCAACCATATGAAATAAAGTCGCGTTCACCACCATATCTTTTGGCAGCGAAAACGCATCCGCAAAGCGCTCCCCCGCACTCATCACATCCTGTTTGAAAAGTTCGTGATATTTAGAACCATCATGTCTGCTCATATCAGCACCCAAAAATGAAGTATAGGTTTTCTATACTTCATTCTATGTCTTTTATTCGATTACTATTCCCTTGATGAGCGGCTTTTTTTCCACCGGATTCCTGTCGATCGTATACGCCTGCAAAAAACGTTCTTTTGCCGCATCGAGCTTTGCCTGGTCGTTGGCGTAGATCGTGGCAAGGGAATCTCCCTTCCTGACTGCATCACCAACCTTTTTGTGCAGCACGAGACCAACCGAAAGGTCAATCTCACTCTCCTTTGTCTCGCGTCCGCCGCCTAAGATCAGCGAACAAATACCGATCTCATCGCACACGATTTCCTGGATATAACCATCTGCGGGAGATTCAATTTCCTGCACGATCGAAGCCTGCGGAAGCCTTTCCGGGTGATACACAAGCTCT
Source organism: Lachnospiraceae bacterium UBA7179 (assembly GCA_002491195.1). Classification (GTDB taxonomy): domain Bacteria; phylum Bacillota; class Clostridia; order Lachnospirales; family Lachnospiraceae; genus COE1. The sequence continues at coordinate 11,006 of DKVL01000023.1, read as the reverse complement.
TTGTCGCCCCCCTGCGCCTCGATGAACTCTGCCAATTTATCCAGCGCGCTGCCATTCTCAATAACCGTAGTCAGAACGTTCTCCGCTTCCTCTCTTGTCGCTGCCCTGCCGCCTGCCACCAACATATAAGAGCCGAGTGTCATACATAGTTCAACAAAATCTTCTGGGCCATTGCCGTTTAAGGTATCGATCGCTTCTTTTACTTCCAGTGCATTGCCAACCGCATAACCTAGCGGCTGATCCATATCAGACACCACCGCGATCGTCTTTTTGCCCGCGCCGTTTCCGATTCTGACCATCTCATGTGCAAGCGCAAAGGAATCCTCCTCTGTCTTCATGAATGCACCGCTCCCAGTCTTGACATCCAGCACAATCGCATCTGCGCCCGCCGCGAGCTTCTTGCTCATGATGGAGGACGCGATCAGGGACATATTATCAACCGTGGCCGTCACGTCCCGCAGCGCATACAATTTCTTGTCAGCTGGCGCCAGATCTGCTGTCTGCCCCATGATCGCGATTCCGATGCGGTTGACATTGTCCTTGAACTGTTGTTCTGATATTGCTGTTGAGAATCCGGAAAAACTCTCTAATTTGTCAATCGTGCCGCCAGTGTGTCCCAGACCGCGTCCGCTCATCTTGGCCACCGTGACGCCTGCCGCTGCCACCATCGGCGTCAGTGCCAGCGAAGTCTTATCACCCACACCGCCCGTGGAGTGTTTGTCCACCTTCACGCCGCGGATCTCGCTCAAGTCCAGCAGATCCCCGCTCTTTGCCATCTCCATCGTGAGCGCCAGCGTCTCGTCCGCATTCATCCCTTGAAAATAAATCGCCATCATCATCGCCGACATCTGGTAATCGGGGATCTCGCCTTTTGTGTATCCTTGCACCATGAAATGGATTTCCTCGTCGCTTAGTGCGCCACCGTTACGCTTTTTCATAATCAGGTCATACATTCTCATAAACATCACACCTTTCTATTTCAAAACCGTTCAGAAATAACATATGCAGCTTGCGCAGGATATTTCTAAACAGTTCCTTATTTCAAATTACGACTTCCTTGGCATCTGACCGATCTTCACGATCCCACTGCCGTCAAGATTCATCCGATAAAAGGGATGCGGTTCCTCTCCTATATATACCTCCACGACAATCTCACTCCCGCTGATCTCGTAAATCAATGCCAGATAAGGGATTCTGTCCTTCGGAATCTCATCTTCTTCCTGCAGATAACGATATTCAAAAACTGTTTCCTTTCTGGTCCCATCAGCCCCCATTCTGTTGAGCCTGATTCCAACAGTCTCCTCCTGCTGCGTGATCTGTTCCTTTCCATCCTGCACATTTGTATAGGTAACATTTTCCTTGATCCCGGTAGTGTAATAGATCTTCCCTTTATATGATGTCAACTGATCAATTACATTTTCTTCCTTCGCAAACACAGACAACGTCCTGTCCTGAAAGCGATACATCGCTAGATAATCGAATGTTCCATCCGAAAATGTGTAGAGTACACAGTCCTCATCACAATAATCCGCGTATACCTCATTTGGAAACGTTACCTGATTTTCGGAAAGCGCTATTTCCGGTCCCAACACTACAGACTCCACTTCCCAGTCAGCCATATGTCTTACCGCTAAACGCTGACGTTTTCCAGCCTGTTCCAATGTCAACAGTTCGTCCAACGACAATTCATATACCACATCATATTCTGTTGTATCTTCGTTTCCCTCCATATCGCTAAATTCACTGCTTCTCTTCTTTCTGATTCCCACACCCTTTTCCCAATCATTCTTACAATATGATGTCGTATATCCAAAAACATATCCGTATTCATCCTCCGATGATGTCAGCCACCAGTCACCATCGCGATAGGTATATGTATATTTCTCTAACCATCTCCATGCACTTCCTCCGTATGCACACGTTGTAAACGATGCCCCCTCTGCGGTCAATGGCTGATACGGATCACCAAAGACACCGCCTTCATTGCTTGAACAGATCAGATTGATATTTTGAAAATCCAGGCGATACGCATCAGTCCCATCACTGGCTATCGCAAACAATATCCGCGGAGACGCCTGATCTGCAACCTCCAGTACACCTACGTAATCTGAGATTCCGTTCTGATTAAAATCCAATTCCACACTGTCCAGAAGCTCCCATCCCTCCGGGACGAAATCCACAAGTTTCCTGCCTGTGTCGGGCAGCTGCGGTACTTCTATGACAGGGGCAGATTCCACCGCGCTTTCTGCCTCCTCCAATGATGGTTCCTCTTCTGCAGTAATCTGACTCTCCAATGGTACTGTGTCTTCGATCCATATCTCTTCCACTGACAAGCTGCTCTCTTCTGGGCTGCTCTCTGCCGGGCTGTTCTCTTCCAGGTCAATCTTGTTGTATACGCTGCCGCTGTTCTCTGCCAGATCTGCCTCATTTCCGCTCTCACAGCCTGTCAGAGACAAAATACTGATTCCGATCATCGCAAATAAAACGTTTCTTTTTCCTTCTACATATGTTCTATTCAAATTTACTCCCGTTTTCCCCTTTCTTACCCTGCAAATTTATTTCACGTTCTCTCCTGTTTTCCCCCTTTCCTGCCCTGCAAATTTCATTTCGTGTTTTCTCCTGTCACAATGCACTTTTTCTGCATCTTTGTCACCAATCCATATTCTTCTTCCCTTTTTGATCTTCTTTATCGCTTCTTCGATTTTTCTTCCCCAAATAAATACTGTCGAAACTCCTGTTACCACGTACACTCAACTTCTCCATACAGCTCTGTCATATTTTTCCCGCTTAAAATTTCATCTCTTAATGCCTCATATTCTTCCATAGATATTTTCTCATCCCGATAAGTAAAGTCGCTGTTTTCATCATACTGGCTATCAGGGGAATCCCAATATTCCGCACTGAGTTGGAAACGATCCACAATATTTCCATCGCCATCATATCTCGTGAACCAATACATCTGTCTTCCCATATGCGTTGTGTCACTATGAACAATCCACACTGCATTGTCATAATTCGTATAAAACAAAACCCCTGCTGTCCCTTCCCCTTCTGCCAAAACATACACTTTTCCATTTCTTGCGTCCAGATACCTTCCTCCGTAAGGACCGTTTATAACCTGTTCGTTCTCGCCATCTCCGTCCAGATCAACCCGCTCCCCGACAGAGTAAACACTATCAACTTCCTCATTCCACAGCCATTCATACACATTAACGGCGTCATCATGGACTGCCGGAATCTCACCGGAAAGAAATGCATCCAGCAGCTTTTCCGACTCGGACTTTGCTGTGAACTCCATCGCAGGTATACCCAAAATTGCCTTTGCATTAACACTTTCATACCCTGTCAGGAAATGTAGCCAGATCAATAACGCTATTTTTATAAAACCCTCGTTTCCCATTCCCTTTTCCTCCAGAAAACAGTCCTTCTTCCTGTCAGTATCCATAAAAACCTGAATAACATCAAATCGTTCTAATTCTTCCGATAAACTTTTGCTTTTCTTTTTTGTCTTTTTCAAAATATCATGAAAAACATCAAGATTCTCTCTGACAGAGACTGCTCGCCCAATGTCATCATCCCCCAGTTTTCCGCCTTCCTGCCAAAAGCTTTCACATTGCCATTTGGTGTCATACGCCACGTATGATCTGTATAATCCCTTAATTCCGAATCAACCGAAGAGGCTAGAAGCCTTGCCACATGATCACAGTTATTTTTGTAAATCTGGTATACTGGCTGATCATCTCCCTGTCCCATCCGCTCCAATGCCTGTTTGTATTCCGCTTTCTTGTCTGTATTTTCTTCCATAACCCATTTCGCATACAGATCTGTAAACTGCTGCTCCGCCGCAAGATACGGCGCAGCCTGCTCCACTACGACACGATACTCCTTTGCCGTGATCGATCTGTACAATGCCACATCATAATTGTCTGTAAGCTGATCTTGATCTATATGCAGATCGCCCGATTGTAAAAAAGCATCTGTCTCATCAGCAGTCATCGTTCCTATACTCATTTTCCCGATGCCGCTTCTCCCAAGCAGGCTCTCCCACAGCGATCTCTGCATTCCATTATAGCTGAACACCGTTCCGCAGCCTTTCTCGTCCACGACCATCACAATGCTGTGTCCCAGTCCCCTCATGCCGTCTGCATTTACAATATAGTACAACATACAGTCTTCTTCCGGATAAGACATATCCCGAACAGAAAGACGCATAGAAAGACACAATACAGCATACATGACCAGCAGGATAAGAATCACTTTCTTTCTCACTTTTTCTCTGCCTGCTTCCTTCCATATCCTGTGACCACCGATACCACCAGCATCACCAGCATACATATGGAATAAAAGTTCACAAAAGGAATCGATGCGGGTGCCACCGCAAAGCCCTCTCCAAACTGGGCGGACTGCTGTGCGGGAATCACGCAATGCACTGTCCACGGCGCCAGGAAACAGAACACACAGCCCGTGCAGTCCAGCAGATTCGCGCGGCGATAACGATCTACCCCCGCCTTTTCACCAATCTCATTGACCAGATCGCCAAGCGCCACGATCGCCACGGAAATGACACCCGTCACCATGCTCAGAATCCCAGCGGACAGCACAATGGCTGTCTCCGCACTGCGCTCACTCTTGGAAAAACGAGTCAGAAACGCACCTATATCTTCAAAAAGACCGCTGCATTCCACTACCCCCAGCAGGGCAAACACTGCAATCAACATAGCCACCGTGCCAGCTGTACCTGTAATGGCTTCTATGACAGCCCCGGACACTGCAAATCCTCCCGGAAAGGCAATCAACTTATCCACCGTGTATATGCCGCAGAGCAGTCCGACAGCCGTTCCCGCCAAAATTCCCCAGGACAAAGCAGTGATCAGATGTTTTTTCATCAGACACAGCACAATAATCACCGCCGGCACCACCAGCATCACCAGACTGACTGGATTTGCCAATCCCGCCTCCGCCGGGATTGCTGCATTGCCGTCTACGGTCTTAGAAAATAACAGGAACAAAACCAGCGCCCCCGCCGCCGCTGGCAGGCTGTAACGCATTCTTGTCCTCACCACGGTTCCCAGATCCGCATGCTGCGTCGCAGAGGAAGCGATGGTCGTGTCCGAGATAGGCCCCAGGTTATCACCGAACGCAGCACCCGACACGATGGCGCCGATCATATATTCCGGCGACGCTCCCGCCATCACGCCCACCGGAAACAAAATCGGAATCACGACAAAATAAGTTCCCACCGAAGTTCCCGTTGCAAACGCCAGCAGACAGGTAATAAGAAAGGAGGCTGCCACAAATAACTTCCCCGTAAAGCCTGCCGCCACCACATACACCGCAATGGTCTGCACCACACCACTGGCCGAGATCAGTTTTCCCGAGACTGCCGCAAGAATCACTGCCATCGCGATCGTACCAAACATAGGCTTACTCAAACCATAGACCAGCGCTTCCCCGTATGCCTTCTCGTCCTTTGCAAACAAAACCCCTGTCACCAATGCCGTGAAAAAAGCCAGCACATACCCGTTCACATTCGACTGACTGAACGCCGCCCACAAAATCATAGCCGCCGCAGCCAAAAGCGGTGCCAGTTTCCCTGGTTTTCCAAAACGAAATTCGATTCTTTTTCCTTTTTGCTCCATATCTATGCCCCTTCTTCATTTTGAATCTATTGAATACTACAACTCAGAAACTGTGTCATTTATTTTCAGACAATCGCTAATTCTCCAAAACAACCTCTCTGCTGACGGCAATCAATTCATGATACTCCCTGCGCCCACAATTTCTTTAATCCAAATTAGCTGAATCAACTTCAACTTTTCACTGTAAATATCGGTTCCATCCGCGCCACAGGAGCTGCCATATCATGTGCTGTATGCACTGCAATGACTTCATCGATATCCTTATAGGCATACGGTGCCTCCGCCCGAACGGTCTCCTCCCATTTCTTTAGAATATCAGTTCTACCCTTCAAGTCATTTCGCAACGGATCAATCGGTGTGATGACATGAAATCTCTCCATAAACTGCCGAAACGCCTCGTCATTGCCCTTGATCGCATCGCCGCGGGATTTCTTCCGCCCGGCGCCATGACTGGCGCTCCAGAGGGATTCTGGATTTCCCAGCCCACGAAGCAGATAGCTGGAGCTCCCCATGGAGCCAGGTATCATCACCGGTTCTCCGTAATAGACAAACTCCGTGCCCTCCATCTCCTCGCAGCCGCGGGCGCAGCAGGCACCCTTTCGATGAATATAATAATTCTTGCCGTCAATCTGCTTTTTCCAGATATAATTGTGCGGCGCATCATATAAAAGCTCCAGATTACACGCACCCAGCACATCAGTAAAAACATCCTGAATCATAAACCCGAGAAACAGACGATTGGCAAAGCCAAAATTCGCAGCATTCCCGGAAACAGACCAGAATCGGCTCCATGCATCTGATCCTGCACCCGCCTCCGGAATCGGATAGATCTTATTCTCAGGGTGAGTCAGTCCCGCCGGATAGATATCCTGACAGATCTGACGGTTCAGCAAACCACTGTGATGGCCGATTGTCAGAGAACCTGTGTGAAGCATCACCACGACGGCTCCTTTTTTGATATTCCACGCGTTGGCAGTCTGTCCATCATAGATCTCAGCAACCCGCTGTACTTCCAGAAAATGATTTCCGCCGCCGATCGTTCCGATCTGATCATCATAACCTAATTGTTCGTAGCTGCCGATAAAATCCTCCAACCCTTCTGTGTCCGACGTTTTCAAACTCCCCCGAAACACTGTGCGGTTCAGCCATTTTTCCTGAACATCAGGTTCATAATACCGCCACAGACCGCTTTTCGCGCTGTCCTGATATGTTTCCAACAATCCCTCCAGCCCATACCGAAACAGCGCTTCCCGCTGTCTTCCCGTCATTGGAATCTGTCTGCCGCCCTCAAAGAAGATGTGACGAAGTTTTTTCGTCAATTCCGAAAGCTTCTCCCGAATCTTTTCTTCTGATAAATCTGTCGTATAAAACCGCATACCGCAGTTGATATCATTCCCCATCGCCTGCGGGACGACAAAGCCCTTCGTCATCATCACAGTCCCGATCGGAATTCCAGCGCCCTTGTGAAAGTCTGGTGTCTGGATGATCTTCTCTATCCGCGGTTCTGTCTGAAAATAGCCTGACACAGCCGCCAGCTTTTCCAGCGTCTCCTCCAACGCAGTCATTTGATGCAGTTCTGCCACCGCATTTTTATCCGGAGCCGCATCCTCCGGCAAATAACATGATATCACATTTTTTCTGTCTTTCCATTTTAATATATGTCTCATAATATTCCTCTTGCTTATCTATGATTTTTCCCACAATTCATATGCCTTTTCCCATGTAGTTGATGTATGTCAGCACGAAAAGCCGACTGCATAAGCCATCTGTCTTTGTACCTCGCGGCAACTTTTGCAGTTGACCATTCCCTATGTTCACAGTCCATTATAAATTCTTCAGATGAGTGTGCCACATGCAGTGTGATACCATCACATACAAACTTCATCTGTTCTGGCATTGACAATAAATACTCCCTATTATCAGGGCTGATCTTTTGATAACAGTAATAAGAAATCTGCATCGGAATCTCTTTCATCAAAAGGTGCAGTAATCTTTTTCTCATACTATAGTCAATGATTCTTTCGTACAAAATGCAGAGAACGCAATTAAAAATATAACTCTTATCCTTATCATTCTGCCTAAACATAAGTCCTCTTACGCACTTACTTGTGGTATGGTTCTCCATTGATGATCCTGTAACATCGATAAATCTGTTCAATCAATATAACCCGCATCAACTGGTGCGGAAATGTCATGTCCGAGAAACTAAGTTTCTCATCCGCCCGCTCGATCACACTGTCATGCAGTCCCAATGAACCGCCAATCACAAACACAAGATTACTCTTTCCGCAGAGCCCAAGCTGCTCAATGTGTTCTGCCAGATTGACAGAATCACGCTTCCTGCCGTCTATTGTGAGCGCTATGCAATATGCATTCTCTTTGATGTTTTTTAGAATACGCTCCGCCTCCCTCCGCTTAATCTGGTCTTCCAATAACTCTGATGCTTTGTCTGGCGTTTTCTCATCTGCAATTTCGATAATATCCAACCTACAATATTTCGAGAGCCTTTTCTGATACTCTGCAACCGCATCGCGAAAATACTTCTCTTTGATCTTCCCTACCGTTACAAAAGTTATGTTCATCCATTCCCACTCTTTTCATAACAATTAGGAGCTGTAAAGAAATAACATGACAATGTTGCGCAGGATTGTTAAGTTATTTCTTTACAGATCCTTAAATCACAATGAAACTCTCTAATGATAAAGTTCGTGCAAACAGGGTATCCCCCTATCATCGGACAAAAAAATTATTACTGATATTCCCCTCTAACTTCAACTGATGACACAAGTGCCCTCGAAAAGTCTTTCGAGGGCACTTAACAGAAATATTATTTTCCAGATAAATAGTTATGGATACCTTTTGCAGCTGCTTTTCCTGCGCCCATTGCAAGGATTACGGTCGCTGCGCCTGTCACCGCATCACCACCGGCAAATACCCCCTCCTTCGTGGTCTTTCCAAACTCCTCATCAGCGACAATACATTTCCACTTGTTCGTCTCCAGCCCTTCAGTAGTGGAGGAAATCAGCGGATTTGGAGAAGTGCCAAGCGACATGATCACGGTGTCAAGCTCCATCTCAAACTCACTGCCTGGAATCTCAACAGGCCTGCGTCTCCCTGATGCGTCCGGCTCGCCGAGCTCCATCCTAATGCACTTCATACCTCTTACCCAGTTATTCTCATCCTCGAGAATCTCTGTCGGGTTTGTGAGCAAATCAAAAATGATGCCCTCTTCCTTTGCATGATGCACTTCTTCCACTCTCGCTGGAAGCTCCTCCTCACTGCGCCTGTACACAATATGCACCTCTGCACCGAGCCGAAGCGCCGTTCTCGCCGCATCCATCGCAACGTTTCCGCCACCTACAACTGCAACCTTCCTGCCGCGCATGATTGGTGTATTAGAATCCTCGTTAAATGCTTTCATGAGATTGCTTCTTGTCAGATATTCATTCGCAGAGAAAACACCGTTTGCATTCTCACCCGGAATCCCCATAAACTTGGGCAACCCTGCACCAGAACCGATAAATACCGCCTCAAATCCCTCTTCTTCAATCAATTCATCAATTGTAATAGATTTACCAATGATTACATTTTTCTCGATCTTGACGCCCAACGACTCTACATTCGCAATTTCCTTGGCAACCACCTCTTCTTTTGGAAGTCGAAATTCAGGGATGCCATACACCAGTACGCCTCCCGCCTCATGAAGTGCCTCGAATATTGTGACATCATATCCAAGCTTTGCGAGATCACCCGCACAGGTAAGACCTGCGGGACCAGAACCAATCACTGCAACTTTCTTTCCATTCTTTTCTTTTGCCGGCTCTGGCTTGATCCCATTCTCCCGCGCCCAATCTGCAACAAAACGCTCCAACTTACCAATGGAGATCGGATCACCTTTAATTCCTCTGATACATTTCCCCTCACACTGGCTCTCCTGCGGACAAACACGCCCACACACAGCTGGAAGCGCAGAGGAACGACTGATGATCTGATAGGCCTCCTCAATATTTCCAAGCTTCACCTGCTCGATAAATGCCGGAATATCAATCGCTACAGGACATCCTTTGATACATTGCGCATTCTTACAGTTAATACAACGTGTCGCCTCGTCCATCGCTTCTTCTTTATTATATCCAAGGCATACCTCGTCAAAATTCTTTGCCCTGGCAGCAGCCTCCTGTTCACGCACTGGTACTTTCGTTAATACATCCATATTTTGCCTCCATTCTACACATCTGTGAAGAACGCTGTTCTATGCATTCTTCAAAAAATTTAGGAAACCTTAAGCACTGTCTTTTATCACCTTAGATTTCGTTAATTTTCTCCACACTGTCCACATCCACCGTGATGCGTATCGCCTTCCTGTAATTTCAGCATTGCCCTTCCCTCTGCAGTCTTATAAATCTGCTGACGTTTCATCGCCTCATCAAAATTCACAAGATGCCCGTCAAATTCCGGACCGTCGACACAGGCAAATTTAACCTTGTCGCCAACTGTGACACGGCATGCCCCACACATACCTGTGCCATCCACCATAATCGGATTCAGGCTGACAATCGTAGGAATCCCAAGTTCTTTCGTGAGTTTGCAGACAAACTTCATCATGATCATAGGACCAATTGCGATGCACAGATCATACTTTTTACCCTCATCTACAAGATCCTGTATGGTCTGAGTTACCATACCCTTACGTCCGTAGGAACCGTCATCGGTTGTGATATACAGATTTCCTGCTACCGCTTCCATCTCCTTTTCCAGAATCAATAAATCCTGGGTTTTTGCACCAACGATAACATCTGCCGCAATCCCATTGCTATGTAACCATTTTACCTGTGGATAGACAGGTGCAGTACCCACTCCGCCTGCCACAAAGAGAATCTTCTTCTTTCCAAGCTCCTCTTTGTCCTCGCCGATCATCTCAGAAGCACATCCCAGTGGTCCAACAAAATCATGGAAAGAGTCACCTGTCTTTAACGCTGCCATTCTGGTAGTCTCAGCACCAACTGTCTGAAATACAATTGTTATTGTTCCTTTTTCTCTATCATAATCACAGATCGTGAGTGGTATTCTCTCTCCATCCTGATCCATTCTTACAATCACAAACTGCCCTGGCTGACAATTCTTTGCCACACGTGGCGCTTCCACTACCATAGAGTAAATATTCGCAGTAAGTTCTTTCGCCTCTAAAATTTTGTACATCAGCTGTTTCACCATACCTTTCTTATTTTATACCTAAGCCTGTCAACAATGTATATTATTTTTCACACACCTATTTTATTGTATACGAAATACTGCACAATTTCAACTTATTTTGCAAAACCACAAATGTTAACAGTGTTACTGTTGTTACTGTTCACACAGGACTTA
>DKVL01000076.1:65627-102632 GCA_002491195.1 Lachnospiraceae bacterium UBA7179 | reverse complement strand
GCTATGCGCCTGATTGTGGAGCGGCACTCTCGAAGAAATATCCTGCACAATCTGCATCAGTTATTTTCCTACAGTTCCTAACTGTGCAGACGATATACATCACGCTCACTTCCTTCCAAATAAACATTTCTTCATTTTTTCCCAGATTCCAATTGAATAACAAGTCCTGACTAGCTATAATAGAGATAGACATTAGCATATTAACCGTATACATAGAACAGGAGGTACCAGAGGAAATCATGACAGTCAATGAAGACAATAAACTGATCAGTGAGATGGTCGCCGTTTTGGCGAAGGCAGGGATATCCGCGCAGGACTGTGAACTGGCGGAAACGTACTTGAATGGACAGGCAGGCGACGAGGTTTTAGACCAGTTTGAGCGAAAGGATCTGATGACAATATCGTGTCAACTGGTCGACGAGGCAAAGAAAATCACAGAGCAGGTCAAGAGATCAAGGACAAGGAAAACGTGCGTGCGCTTCTTCAATGTGGTCTATGCGATCGGGCATGACACCTGCCGGAGTCTGTTCTGGTATAACGCTTTTGACCGTGAGGAGGCGTATGAATTAGACAAGAGGATAGTCCTTTATATCGCCATACATATAGAGTCTCCGGGATGTTTGTTTCATGACGAGTACAGCTGCCTGCTGCGCATGGTACAAGATCAGCCTGAAAATCTGTTAGAAGTGCTTCCATCATTGCGAAAAGAGGGGGGACTTTATGCGGCGGCAGCACTGGCAGCGTATTTTGGCAGGAAATACGAGACGCCCGGGGAAGTGTTGGCAGAGGATGCGGTGCTTATGGAGGAATACGAGGAGATTATACTCAGAAACTTTGACGAATGGCTCGCAGAACAGGGCTGTATCACACATCAGGAGGCCATTGCCACGATCCGTGAAAAGCGCCAGGCGGGAACTGTCACAGGCCGGATTGAAATAAGCAGCAGCAATACAAAGGAAGGACGCAGGTTTCAGTTTATTACCAGTCTGGCCTACTTAAACTATCAGCTTTCCGATGTGCTGCTGGCGGTGGTTCGGACAAGTGCTGCCGTGAACGCGGAGGTGATGCTGGATTCCATGGGGCATATTTATATAGGCGATGGCGGCAGCCGGACGGATATCGCTTGCAGAGGAATGGATTATGACGGGCTGTTCTCCATTGAACCCGGACTGTATATCTGCTGGGCGGCGAGAGCACGTTATGACCAGATCCTGGTACGGCAGCTTGAGAAAAATCAGGAGAGCTATCTGAAAGTCATGGAGCGGGAGGAATGTCGTAGGCTGGTTCATATCTGTATGCGTGCATACGGGTGGGAGCCAGACAATACTCTGGTGCTTGATTCTGCGGAAGATGTGCTTACAGCGTTAAAGGATGTCATGCAGAATGCCAATCCTTCTCTATATGAACAGACAGTAAAAAGCGCAAAGCCGGATTATGAGCCGATGATTAGGAAGCTGGTGGCGGACACGCCGCACGCGGAGCTGGCAAGGGAGTATCTGCGGGGAAATTGCAGATTTTCGGAGTTAGTATCCTATGATGAGGAGTTTGGCGACGGATTTGCGAGTGTATACTACAGCATGAAGCCAATCGTGCAAAAATTCAGGAAACATTGCTATGATCCAGAATTTATCAACCGGTGCCGCGCGTTTTTGGTTTTGAGAAAGTACCAGCGTGTCAAGTATGATACGGAAGATGACATATTGTCTGGAAATGATGATCTGGATCCGTTTTTTACAGGCCTTGACAGCGAACAGGTGGGGCTTGCTTACCAACTGCAGGCCTTTTCGCTCATATACAAAGAAGTGCCGAAATCGGCAAGCAACTACGACGCAGTCACCGGGAACTATGTCAAAAGCGCAGAGAAGATATTCTCGAAATTTTTAAAGGAAAATCAGGGGGAAACGATAAAAGCATTCGCCAGGGCAGATCCGGAGGGACGCTATCTTGGACTGCACATTTTAGGAAAAGAACCACAGAAATACAAAAAAGAAATCCTTGGCTATGCAAAGGACAGTTCCAGACTTGTATTGTATGAACTTCGCCGGATTCTGTGCGGACAGAAGGACTGGGAGGACGATGTCAGGACTTTGCTGAATGGAAAAAAGGCGTCGGAGCGGGAACTGGCGATCCAGGTATTCCTGAAATGGCAGGAGGAGGGAATGGATTGCGATGCGCTGCTCTCACAGGCCCTTGCGGCCGAGAAGAGCGCAAAACTTGTCACACTGCTACAGAGAGAGCTGAAACGGCAGGGAAAGTACAAGTCTGACACAAGTATGTAATATGGCATGCAATAAGAATGGAATAATATCGGAAATTGAAGTGCGATGCCTGTGAAGAACAGGAGTCATGAAGTTGATAGGAATGAACAATATCGGAAATTGGAGCGTGATGCCTGTGAAGAACAGGAGTCATGATGTTGACAGGAATTGAACCGTATCGGAAATTGGAGCGTGATGCCTGTGAAGAACAGGAGTTATGATGTTGACAGGAATTGAACCGTATCGGAAATTGAAGCGCGATGCCTGTGAAGAACAGGAGTCATGATGTTGACAGGAATGAAACAATATCGGAAATTGGAGGGGAAACGATGATGATAATCGATACAAATGACAAACAGATTGCAGAGGTTCTGGCCTTTTTGGGAAAGCTGGGGATTTCGGAGCAGGACCGTGCGCTGGCGGAGAGATATTTGAACGGCGAAGCTGAGGACGAGGTGTTAGACCAGTTTCAGCGGATTGATTTTGCGTCCGCTGCGATTCCATATCAGGTGAAGCAGGAGTTGAACTCGATTGAATGGAAGATGATCCAGAACGGAATGGGCGACTTGTGGAAACGGCTGTTTAATGTGCTGTTTGCAATTGGCCATAGCACAAGCAGCATTCTGTTTTCCCACGACTGTGTGAGTGGAGAGCGCTATAAGTCAATGGTGGTCTACATAGAAAAATGCGCGGAGGAGACTGGATATCTGAACGCGCACCGCATGAGCTGTCATGACATGGGCAGTCTGATGCGTGAGATCGACAATAAGCCTGATAATCTGGGAAAAATGATCGACCAGCTGAGAGGCGAGGGCGCGAAATATTATTTGACGGTTCTGGCAGCCTATTTTGCAAGGAAGTATGCGGAGGCAGACGCGATCGGGGCTGAGGATGCGACGCATATAAAAGCGTATGAGGATGGTATGCTTGACTGCCTTGATCAATGGCTGGCAAAGCAGGGCTGCGCCGCACGGGAGGAAATCGTCTCCGCAATCCGCACAAACCGCCTTACGAAGGAACTGCTTGCCAGTGCAGAACAATGCAGTTTTACGGACTCTGAGCGCAGACAGCTCTGTTTTATCGGCAGCATGGCATACCTGAATTTTACGCTTTCCGATGTGCTGCGGGATATTGTCAGGACATGCCTGTCTGTGGATGCGGAGTGGGTGCTCTTTGCGCTGGCCGATGTGACCGATCCAGACAATTTATCAGAATCTGGAAATAGAGACTTCAGTGAGATCTTGTGGATCGATCCGGAAACGTATATTCGATGGGTGGCATTTGAGACCACACAGAAATATTATTATCATCAATTTGTGCGTTTGGTGCAAATGCCTGTCTTAAAAGGGCAGCTTGAAAAAAATCAGGAGAGTTATCTGCGGGCCATGGATGAAAACGGGTATACGACACTGCTTGCAAAGAAAAAGTACAGATTGGATGATGCCATCAAGGCGGTCAATGTATTGAAGGATGTACTGAAGGAGGCGGATCCGGATTTATATGAACAGGTCGATGCGGGAAAGCCTGATTATGAGCGGATCATTGGGCATCTGGTAAAGGATACGCCGCACGCAGAACTGGCGCGGGAGTATCTGCGGGGCAACAGCAGGATCACGGAATTATATCCGTATGAGGCGGAATTTTCGACGGAGCATCTTTGGCGGGATTATCTGAAAGAACATAAAAGACATTGGGATGATAAGGCGTTTCTCAACAGGTGTAAGGCATTTACTGTTCTGATCGGCTGGGAGAAGACAACAATTGTTGAGAGAGACGAGGATGATCAGAAAAAGCATGTAGAACTGTTTTTCCAGATGCTTTCTGGCGAAAATCTGGACATTGCCCATCAGCTGAACGGTTTTGTGGCATCCTACACGGCATACACCGGTCCCAAAGGGTGCTCGGCTGAGACATTGTTGGAGGGCGCTGTCAACGCGTTTGCAGGCTATCTGGACAGCGAGCGGCGCGGGGAGACTATCGCGGCATTTTCCGGCGCCAAGGCGGAGGGGCGTTATATGGTGCTGCTAGCGATGCGCAGGGACACCACACGCAACAAGCAGGAAATCTTAAACTGCGCAACGGACACGGCGAAACTTGTCAGGGAGGAACTTTTAGAGATCTTATATTGTCAAAGAGACTGGGAGGATGAGATCAAGGCGCTTCTGGGCGCAAAGAAAGCGGCGCAGCGGGAGATCGCAGTACAGGTGCTGGCGCACTGGCAGCAGGAGGATGGAGATCATAAGTACCAGGAAGCGCTTCGGCAGGCGATGGAGAAGGAGAAGAATGCAAAGGTGCTTGCCCTGTTACAGAGTGCGCTCGATATACAGGAGAGCGATCTGCCCCCAAAGACGCTTTCTAAGGAAGAGCTGGTAAAACAGCTGCACAAGGGCGGCAAAAAGAAAAGTCTGGCGTGGGCATATGAAACGCCATTTTCCCCAGTGCACAGGGTGGATGGAGCGATTGCGGACGAAGCGTATCTGCAGGCGGTGCTGCTATGTTATGTGTCGCAGGACAAGAACGGTGTCAGCAAAGATGCCAGGGTGCTTGCGGATGATTTGCGGGCAGCGGAGCTTGCAGTTTATATGAATGAACTGTTTGACAGATGGCTTACGGCAGGCGCGGAGTCCAAGAAACGCTGGGTGCTTTACGCGGCGGCGATTCATGGCGGGGAGGATATGATACAAAAGCTGCAGCACCAGATCCAGGAGTGGCCGCAGGCAGCGAGGGGCGCGATCGCGGCGGAGGCGGTGAAGGCATTGGCACTGAGCCCGTCGCCGCGATCGCTCCTGATCGTGGACAGCATCGCGCGGAAGTTTAAGTTTAAGCAGGTGAAGGCGGCTGCGGCGGAGGCGCTTGAATTTGCCGCGGCGGAGCTTGGGATTACGCGTGAGGAACTTTCCGACCGCATTGTGCCTGACCTTGGGTTTGATGAGAACATGGAGAGAACGTTTGATTATGGAGAACGTATATTTAGGGTGATACTCACACCGGCCCTTGACATCGAAGTGTATGACGAGAGCGGAAAGAAGCTCAAAAGTCTGCCCGCGCCGGGGAAGAAGGACGACGAGAGCAAGGCCGCTGCGGCGTATGCGGAATTTAAGGAGATGAAAAAGCAGATGAAGGCGGCTGTCGCCAGCCAGAAGGCGCGCCTGGAATATGCGTTGTCTGTAAAGCGGGAGTGGAGCGCGGACGCATGGAGAGCGCTGTTTGTCAGAAATCCACTGATGCACCAGTTTGCGATCGGTCTGATCTGGGGCGTCTATGAGAATGACAGACTGATCCAGAGCTTTCGTTATATGGAGGACGGCTCCTTCAACACGCAGGACGAGGAGGAGTACACGCTGCCCGAACAGGCGCGCATCAGTCTGGTGCACCCGCTTGAGCTTGAGGATGGGGCGAAAGCAGCGTGGAAGGAACAAGTGTCAGACTATGATATCGTACAACCGGTCGAGCAGCTTGACAGGGAGGTTTACCATATGACACAGGAGGAAGCGGACAAGCAGGGATTAGAGCGATTCGGCGGATATGTGCTCAATGACCTTTCCCTGAATGGAAAGATGACAGGGCTTGGCTGGTATCGCGGTTCTGTGCAGGACGGGGGCGGATTTTATATCTATTACCGCGAGGATGCGGAGGCTGGTATCGGTGTGGAGCTGCATTTTTCCGGAGCATATGTCGGCGGCATGGGCGATGATGTAACACTCTATGACGTCCGTTTTTACAAGGCGGGAACGATAGCGCACGGCAGTTATGTCTATGAGGAAGCGGACAAGGAGAAGGCGTATCGTTTAAAGGATGTCCCGCCAAGGTATTTCAGTGAGATCGTATTGCAGCTTGCCAGGGTGACTGCGCCGTGTGAGAAGCGGGATGAGAACTGGAAGAAGGATGCAGCATTGATTTCCTGAGCAGAGCGTTGCCGGATGGCAAACAAGGGCGATTGACGGCGAGAGGATTTCAAAATCCTGGTTGGCGGAGAAGGAGGATTTTATCATGATCGTTAATAAAGGCAATTCGCAGATTGTGGACATGCTCGCATTTCTGGTAAAGATTGGCGTGTCGGATCAGGACTGTGCGCTGGCGCAGCAGTACTTAAACGGCGATGCTGGGGACGAGGTGTTAGACCAGTTTCAGCGGATCGATTTTGCTGCAGGTACCATTTCATATCAGATTAGAAGTGCGCTGGAAGACAACATGAAAGGATTGCGCAGGGCGGGCACGAGAGCGGCGTGTATCCGGCTGTTCAATGTGTTGTTTGCGATCGGCCATGATTCCTGTGAAGCTTTGTTTTACGGGGAGCTGAGGGACACGATTGCAGCTGTCGAAGAGTGTGCGTTGTATAAAAGGCTTATTCTTTTCATGGGAAGACATGGAGGATTTGTCAGCCGGTATCGTTTGGACCACATGAGTAAGATGGCACAGGGCAGTCCTGACAGGCTGCGTGAAAGCATCGAACTGCTCAGAGGAGAGGGAACCCAGCATTTGTTAATGGGTATGACAGGTTATTTTTGGATGAAATATACAGGGACAGAGCAGCTGTCGGAGGAGGATGCGGGACTTATGGAAGAGTATGCAGACATGCTGCTTGGATGTCTTGATGAATGGCTTGGGCAGCAGGCATGTTTTGGGCATGACAGGATTGTGTCCGCAGTCCGTGCACACCAGCTTACCAGAGAAATGCTGGACGGCGCAGTGCAGTGCAGTTTCTCGGAGGATGCCCGCAGTCAGCTGCGCCGTATAGGCAGCATGGCATACCTGAATTTTCAGTTTTCGGATGTGCTGGTGGATGTGGTCAGGATCTGTCTGTCTGTGGATGCGGAGTGGGTGCTCCTGGCATTTTCGGATGCATCGAAGGAGAAGATCAGCAGTGACGGCGGCGACTATGACGATCTGTTCTGGATCACGCCGGACACTTATATCCGCTGGGCGGCTGTTCAGAATTATCCGTGCGTTTTAAAGAGACAGCTTGCGAAAAATCAGGAATGTTATCTGAACGCGATCGACAGAGAAGGGTATACGACTTGTTTTTTCAATGGTTATTCCAACAAATCGCCTGGGGAGAACTGGATTGATGCCACCAATGCATTGAAGGATGTATTGAAAGCGGAAAATCCCCAGTTATACAAACAGATTCATGCAGACAAGCCGTACTATGATAAGGTAATTCATAACCTGGTAAGAAATACACCACATGCAAAGCTGGCGCAGGAGTATCTGTGGGGGCGCTGTAAAATCGCGGAATTATATCCATATGAGCAGGAATTTTCCATAGGATACATTTCTTATCACTGGATGCAGGGATATCAAAAGCATTGTGATGATCCGGGATTTTTTGACAGATGCAAGGCCTATATGGTACTGACGTGTTCCATGGATACAAAAGTAGTTGAGCGGGAAGGCGAGGAAGTGGAGCAGGTGGAGCGGTTTTATCAGCTGCTCGATGGCGAGAATATGGACATTGCCCATCAGTTAAAAGGTTTTGTTGCGCTGTGTGGGGCGGATACCATCAGACGCGGCTGTAAAGCTGAGGTGTTTGTAACCGGTACAGTCAACGCTTTTGCGCGGTATCTGGACGGCGAGCGGCGGGAGGAGACGATCGCGGCTTTTGCCAGCGCCAAAGAACGCTATATCGCGCTGCTTGCCATGAGGAAGGATGCTGCGCGAAACAAGCAGGAAATTTTGAGCTATGTATCAGACGGAACCAAACTTGTCCGGGATGAGCTGTTGGATATTTTATATGGGCAGCAGGACTGGATTGACGAGATCAAGATATTGTTGGAGGCAAAGAAGGCGGCACAGCGGGAACTGGCGGCGCGTGTGCTCGCACGCTGGCAGCAGGAGCGCGGCGGCTATCGTGAAGTGCTTCTGCAGGCGCTTGAGAAGGAGAAGAATGCGAAAGTTCTGACGATACTGCAGAACGCGCTCGAAGGACAGGAAGGCGGTTTGGACAAGGGGACACTCTCGCGGGAAGATCTGGTAAAGCAGCTGCATAAGGGCAATAAAAAGAAAAGCCTGGAGTGGGCGTACCAAAAGCCGTTTCCGGACGTGCACAGGGCAAACGGCGATGCTGCGCAGGAGGAGTACCTGCAGGCGGTTCTGTTATGTTATGTGTCGCAGGAGACAAACGGTGTCAGCAAAAATGCGCAGATGCTTGCGGAGGAGCTCAATGCCGATGAGTTTGCCGTCTATGTAAATGAACTGTTTGACAGGTGGCTTGCGGCGGGCGCGGAAGCAAAAAAACGCTGGGTGCTCTATGCGTCGGCGATTCATGGCGGGGAGGATATCGTACAAAAACTGCGGTACCAGATTCAGGAGTGGCCAAAGGCGGCGCGGGGAGCGATCGCGGCTGAGGCGGTGAAAGCGCTTGCCCTGAACCCGTCGCCGCACGCACTGCTGTTCGTGGACGGTATTGCGAGGAAGTTTCCGTTTAAGCAGGTGAAGACAGCGGCGGGCGCGGCGCTCGCATTTGCCGCCGCGGAACTTGGCATTACGCGGGAGGAACTCTCTGACCGCATCGTGCCCGAACTTGGGTTTGATGCGAACATGGAGAGAGTATTTGATTACGGAGAGCGCATGTTCAAGGTGGTGCTCACGCCTGCGCTGGAAGTCGAAGTATTTGACGAGAGCGGAAAGAAACTTAAGAATCTGCCTGCGCCGGGCAAGAAGGACGACGGGGTGAAGGCGGCGGCAGCTTACGAAGAATTTAAGCAGATGAAAAAGCAGCTAAAAACCACTGTCACCAGCCAGAAGATGCGTCTGGAGTATGCGTTGTCTGCAAAGCGGGAGTGGAGCGTGGATGCATGGAAGTCCCTTTTTGTCAGAAATCCGTTGATGCACCAGTTTGCGATCGGTCTGGTCTGGGGCGTCTATGAAGACGGGAAGCTGGTGCAGAGCTTCCGCTATATGGAGGACGGCTCCTTTAACACGCAGGACGAGGAGGAGTACGCGCTGCCTAAGGACGCGCGGATCAGTCTGGTGCATCCGATGGAGCTCTCTGACGAGGACAAGGTGGCGTGGAAGGAACAGATGTCAGACTATGATATTATACAGCCGGTCGAGCAGCTTGACAGGGAAGTTTATTATATGACGAAGGAGGAAGCCGGCCAGAAGCAGCTGGAGCGGTTTGGCGGCTGTATCATCAACGACCTTTCCCTGAATGGAAAATTGACAGGGCTTGGCTGGTATCGAGGCTCGGTGCAGGATGCTGGCGGATTTGATACCTATTACCGCGAGGATGCGGAGGTTGGCATCGGTGTGGAACTGCATTTTTCAGGAACTTATGTCGGCGGACTAGGGGAGGATGTGACGATCTACGACGTCCGTTTTTACAAGGCGGGCACAGTGGCGCGCGGCAGCTATGTCTATGATGAGGCGGACGGGGAGAAGGCGTATTTTCTAAGAGATGTCCCGCCAAGATATTTCAGCGAGATCGTGCTACAGCTTACCAGGGCTACAGCGTCGAGCAAGGAGCGCGATGAGGGCTGGAAGAAGGATGCGGGGATTTAAAATAGCAGCAGTCCTGATAATAGGGCAGATACAGAATTTGAATCGGAGGAAATGATTTATGGTAACAAACGCAGATAACAGCCAGATCGGGGATATGATTGAACTATTGGAAAAACTGGATGTCTCCGCGCAGGACTGTGTGTTGGCGGAGAGATACCTGAGGGGCGATGCAGGTGACGAGGTGTTAGACCAGTTTGAGACGCAGGATTTTTTAATCACGTGGGAGGTGGAAAGGGAAGCAGAGAGGTTGATGAAAGGCTTGTGCAAGAGAGATCAGAGAGAAACCTGCATCCAGCTGGTCAATGTGCTGTTTGCCATCGGTCATGATACGTGCGCGCAGCTGGTTCAGGGCGGCTCCGGCGTGGTCTTTGATGCCGTTGAAATTGAACTTTATAAAAGGATTGTCCTGTTTGTCCACTATGTCACATCGGCGTCAGGGATTTGGGATCAGGGGATGTGGAACCGCTTGCTGGGGATTGCACACAATCGCGTTGAGGATTTAAGGGAGGTCATTGAACCGCTCAAAGTGGAGGGAGAAAAATACGTTTTGCCTGTTTTGGTGTTGTATTTTAACAGGAAATATCAGGAAGCGGACAAGATTTGCGGGGAGGATGCGTCTTATATGGATACATACGAAAATATCCTGCTCCACTATTTGAATACGTGGGTTGTGCGGCAGGAATACCGTGAACATGCGGAAGTGCTCGACGCAATCCGCGGTGGGCAGTTTACAGAAAAGCTGCTGGGACAGGTCAAAACGCGGAACATGACAAACGAAGAACTGAAACGTTTTCAAACAGTCTGCAGTACCGCGTATCTGAATCACAGACTTTCACCTGTTCTGACAAACATTGTCAAGGCGTGTATGACCATCAATGTATTAGCAGCGCTGTATTCCCTGGAAAGTGTCTGTAGCGATGGCCCCGGTGTTGTCAAAACAGACAATGCGGATTATGATGAGCTGTTTGGCATTGAGCCGGAGATTTACATTTGCTGGGCGGCGATGGCTGAGAAGAGACAGATTTTAAAGAGACAGTTGGAAAAGCATCCAGATCTTTATCGAAAGGCGTTGGACGAAAAGGGTTCGGAACTGTTGGCAAAGCATTATCAGCGTGCTGGCGGACACTTGGATTTCTACGATACGGTAATGGTGGCCAATGTGCTTAAGGATGTCCTGAAACAGGAAAAACCAGAATTGTACCAACAGGAGGTAGGAAAGATGAAGAGCAATCATGAGCAGATGATCCAGCAGCTGGTGGCGAATACGCCGCACGCGCAGCTTGCAAAGGAATATTTGAGGGGAAACTGCGCGGTTTCCGAGTTGTATCCCTATGACAATGAATTTGGTGATGGTTTCCAAAATGGATATGTGATGCAGGATTATCTGTGGAAGTATCAAAGACATTGTAATGACGACGGCTTTATCAGCAGATGTAATGTGTTTCTGGTGATCCGCCGCTGTCCTTATATGAGGATCCGAAAAGGCATTGTCAATGCAGAAGGGGTGATCGCTTTTTTTGCACTTTTGGACGGGGAAGGACTTGACGTTGCGCATCAGCTGTCGGGATTTGGTACGTTATACAAGGCAAATGCGTACTACAGCGGCTGTAAGACGGAGATTTTGACTGAGGGCGCGGAGGAAGCCTTTGCAGGCTATCTGCGCACAAGGAGGGAGGAGACGATTGCCGCATTTTCTGGTGCGGGCGCAGAAGGGCGGTATCTTGCGCTGCGCGTGCTGCGGAAGGAACCTGACCAGAACAGACGGGAGATCCTAAGCTTTGTAGCCGACAGTTCCAAACTGGTCAAGGAGGAGCTTTTGGATATTTTATATGCGCAGACAGACTGGGCGGAGGATATGAAGGCATTGCTGCAGGCAAAAAAGGCAGCGCAGAGAGAGATGGCGGTGCGTGTCATGGCGCATTGGCAGCAAAAAGGCGGCAATTACAATGAGGCGCTCCTGCAGGCGATGGAGAAGGAGAAAAATGCGAAGGTGATGACTCTGCTGCAGGGTGCGCTCAATATCGAAGAGAGCGCTGCTTCCAGTGAAATGCTCTCGAGAGAGGACCTGATCAGACAATTGCACAGGGGAAACCGGAAAAAGAGTCTGGAATGGGCGTATGCGACGAAATTTTCCACTGTGCACAGGAAAGACGGTGAGGAGGCGGACGAGGAATATCTGCAGGCGATCCTGCTGTGCTATGTATCGCAGGACAAATGCGGCATCAACAAAAATGCGGCGCTCCTTGCGGAGGAGTTAAATACTATGGAGTTTGCGTGCTATGTGAATGAACTGTATGACAAGTGGCTTGCCGCAGGCGCAGAGTCCAAGAGGCGATGGGTGCTCTATGTGGCGTCGATTCATGGTGGGGAGGATATCATACAAAAGTTGCAGCGCCAGATTCAGGAATGGCCGCAGATGATGCGGGGAGCGATCGCGGCGGAGGCGGTGAAGGCGCTGGCGCTGAATCCGTCGCCGCGCGCGCTGCTGCTCGTGGACGGTATTTCCAGAAAATTCAAGTTCAAGCAGGTGAAGACTGCTGCAGGTGAGGCGCTTGACTTTGCGGCCGCCGAGCTTGGGATCACGCGCGAGGAGCTTTCCGACCGCATCGTGCCCGACCTTGGGTTTGACGAAAATCTGCAGAGAACATTTGATTACGGGGAGCGGATTTTTAAGGTGATGCTCACGCTGGATCTTGTCGTTGAGGTGTATGACGAGAGCGGAAAGAAACTCAAAAACCTGCCGGCGCCGGGAAAGAAGGATGACGAGAGTAAGGCCACAGCGGCATATGCGGAATTTAAGGAAATGAAAAAGCAGATGAAGGTGGCTGTCACCAGTCAGAAAGCCCGCCTGGAGTACGCACTGTCCGCAAAGCGGGAGTGGAGTGTGGACGCGTGGAAGACGCTCTTTGTCAAAAATCCGCTGATGCACCAGTTTGCGATCGGTCTGGTCTGGGGCGTTTATGAGGACAACCAGTTGACGCAGAGCTTCCGTTATATGGAGGACGGCTCGTTTAACACGCAGGACGGGGAGGAGTACGCGCTGCCCGCGCAGGCGCATATCAGCCTGGTGCACCCGATCGAGCTTTCGGACGAGGAAAAGGCCGCGTGGCGGGAACAGCTTGCGGACTATGAGATCACGCAGCCGATCGAGCAGATTGACAGGGCCGTCTATTACATGACAGAGGAGGAAGCAAACCGGAAAAGTATGGAGCGGTTTGGCGGCTGTATCGTCAATGACCTTTCCCTGAATGGAAAGCTGACAGGACAGGGCTGGTATCGCGGCTCTGTGCAGGACGGAGGTGTATATTACACGTATTACCGGGAGGATGCGGATTTTGGTATGGGTGTGGAGTTGCACTTTTCCGGCAATGGCGTTGGAGGCTATTATGAGGAGGTGACAGTGTATGATGCAAGATTTTACAAAGCGGGGGATGTGGAGCATGGCAGTTACGTGTATGACGAGGCAGACAAGAAGAAAGCCTATTTTCTAAAAGATGTGCCGCCGCGGTATTTCAGCGAGATCGTGCTGCAGCTTGCCAGGGCGACCGCGTCAAGTCAGGAAAGGGATGAGAACTGGAAGAAGGACGCGGAGTTGATCTAAGCCGAAACGATCAATAACTGTCAATAGAAGATATGAGGATAGGCGATTATGATGACCAAAGCACAAAGTGCCCAAAATAAAAAACAAAATAAAAAAGTAGAAAAATTGTTGAAAAAGCTGAATCTGTCCGAGCCGGAGTATGAGCTTGCCATAGATTATCTTGACTGCAGGGCAGAGGAATGCGAATTAGGAAAGCTGCATCATCAGAACCTGTCAAGACTGGATTGGGAAGTGTATGATATTGCCGTGTCTTTGTTTACAGAGTTCATGGCGGACCAGAAGAGAGAACAGTGCAGCCGCTTGTTTCGGCTGCTGTTTGCGATTGGTCGGGAGACTTGTGGCGAGATGATCGCGATCGATTATTTTATGGAAGCGGATGACTGCGCATTTGATCAAAAAGCGCTTGCGTGGACTGCCGCATGGTCAGACCGGTGGGATTTATCGCTGAAGGAGGCGGTGGAAGGACTGGTGAAAATGGCGGACGGGAAACCGATGGTTTTTAAGGAATCCATTGATTCTCTGAATCAATATGACAGCCAGTACCGCATTGTATTCATGGCGCTGTATTTTACCCTGCAGTATCATGAGGCAGGGCAGATCGCGCCGGAGGACGAGGCGCTGATGGAGCAGTATGAGGAAGCATTGCTGGGCTGTCTTGATCAGTGGCTTGCACGGAAAAAATTTGCTGCGCGGGAAAAAATTGCAGTGGCGGTCCGCAGCCATCAGCTCACAGCAGAAGTATTGGAAAGCATCAAATCAGGCCATATTTCGACGGAACATGTCAAAGACAAGAGTGCCCTGACGTTTATTGGCGGCATGGCGTATTTGAATTTCCGGCTTTCGGGTGTGCTGATGGATATGGTCAGGGTATGTCTTGCGCTGGATCTGGTGGGGACGCTCTGCATATTTGCAGAAATCAGCTTTGACTGGCAGAAAGATACAGCAGCAGGAAACATGGATTACGACACCTTGTTTGGAGTGGAGCCGCTGATGTTGATCTGCTGGGCAGCGGCTGCGGGGAATCAGGCTGTCTTAAAGCGGCAGCTTGATGCAAATCCGGAGGCTTATGTGAAGGCTGTCTGCGCGGATGCAGGGATGTTCAGACAGTTTGGATCCGAAGCCTTTTTTCTTCTGCTGGACATTTTGCAGGAAGAGAATCCGGCGCTGCACAGACAGGTGATGGACAAGATGGCGGACCATGGGCATATGATCGATCTGATCATGCCGGATTCCGCGCTGTATGAGGAAACTTTGAGAAAGTGTGTGAGAAGTTATCTGTGGGGAGACGACAGGATTTCGGTGCTATATCCTTATGCCGGGCAGGTTTGTTTTGACACTGATGTGCACAGGGACATCGAACGGTATCAGAAGCATTGCGATGACAAAGCGTTTCTGGACAGGTGGAAAAGCTGTGTGGCGCTGTGCGGTGCGCAGGATATTGTACCCGGGAACAGTGTGGAAGAGGTGGAGGCGCTGTTTCGTTCTTTTGAACATGAGGGAATGGATGTCGGGCATCAACTGGGAATTTTCGGTGCGATATTAAAGGAGCATCACGCATTGCAAAGGGGCTCCGACGAGGCACTTGTCACAGGCGCGGAAAACTGTTTTGCGCGGTATCTGGATGCACAGCCCCATGCGGAGGAAATATGCCGCCAGGACGGCGCATGGGGCGCGCGGAGAGAGGAGACGCTGGACGCGTTTTCGAAGGCCAGCGCGGAAGGCCGGTATCTTGCGCTGCGCGTCATGAGAAAAAATGCTGCGCGGTATAAACAGGTGATATTGAGCTTTGCGGCAGACAAGACAAAGCTGGTGAAGGCAGAGCTCTTTGACATTTTATGTGCGCAGAAAGACTGGGCGGACGATATCAGGGCGCTTCTGGGTGCGGAAAAGGCAGCGGCGAAAGAACTGGCTGCCCGCGTGATTACACAGTGGCAGCAGGAGGACGGAAGCTGTGGCGAAGCGCTTTTGCAGGCAGTGGCAGGCGACAGGGATGAAAAGCTCCTGGAGTGGGCTTACCAGACACCGTTTTGTGCGGTGCATAAAAGAAATGGGGAGATTGCGGACAAGGAGACGATCCAGGACATTTTGCTTTGTTATGCGTCTTATTCCCTGTGCGGAATCAGCAGGGAAGCGTTGGAACTTGCAAAAGATCTCGAGGCGGACGAATTTGCGTTTTATATGAACGAGCTGTTTGATAAGTGGATTGCGGCGGGTGCAGAGGCAAAAAAACGCTGGGTGGTCTATGCGTCGTCCATTCACGGCGGTGAGGATATCATCACGAAGCTGCAGCATCAGATTCCAGAGTGGGTGAAAGAATCGAGGGGCGAGATAGCAGCGGAGGCAGTGAGAGCACTCACGCTGAATCCGTCGCCGCGTGCGCTCCTGGTCGTTGACGATATGTCGAGGTCGATCAGGCACAGGCAGGTGCGCAATGCCGCAGTAAAAGCGCTCGACTTTGCAGCAGAGCAGCTGGGAATCAACCGTGAGGAGCTTGCAGACCGCATTGTTCCTGATCTTGGGTTTAATGACAATCTGCATAGGACGTTTGATTATGGCACACGGCGCTTTCAGGTCGTGCTCACGCCTGCCCTTGAGGTTGAAGTGTATGATCAAAACGGAAAGCGATTAAAGAATCTGCCAGCGCCGGGAAAGACCGATGATCAGGTCAGGGCTGCAGCGGCTTACGAAGAGTATAAGCGGATGAAAAAAGAGATGAAGTCTGTTGTTGCCAGCCAGAGAGGACGTCTCGAATATGCATTGGCTGTAGGGCGCGAATGGAGTGCGGAGGCATGGCGAAAGCTCTTTGTCCGCAATCCGCTGATGCATCAGTTCGCGATTGGGTTGATCTGGGGCGTTTATGAGAAGGATCAGTTGATCCAGAGTTTTCGTTATATGGAGGACGGTTCGTTCAACACACAGAACGAGGAGGAATACAAGCTTCCCGAACAGGCAAGTATCGGTCTTGTGCATCCGTTAGAACTCTCGGAAAAGTTAAAAGCAGTCTGGCGGCAGCAGCTTGCGGACTATGAGATTATACAGCCTTTTGCACAGATTGACAGGGCTGTTTACCATGTGGCGGAGGAAGAAGCAGAGCAGAAAGGACTGAAACGGTATGACGGCTGTAGGATCAATGCGTTTTCGCTGGATCGGAAAATGACAGAACTTGGCTGGCGCCGCGGCCCGGTGCAGGAGGGCGGCTGGTTCTTTGCATACTATCGCGAAGATACCAGTCTGGATATGGGAGTGGAGATGCATTTTTCCGGCAGACCGATTGAGCAGGGAAATGAGACGGTAAGGCTGCAGGAAGCCAGATTTTACCAAGTAGGCGCCATAGAGCGCAGAGGCAGTGTGTATGACGAGATGGATGAGAAGAGAGCCTGTTTCCTGAAGGATGTCCCGCCAAGGTATTTCAGCGAGATGGTGCTGCAGCTTGCGGAAGTGGCAGCGTGTGAGTGATAGGTACCATACGGATTTAGTTGATGTATAAAAGAAACTCAATATGTTGGAAACGGTGGAAAAATGTCGCTGTTTCGTACAAAAAACCTGAGCAGAAAAAAATTTATTTTTTGCTCAGATTTTTTTATTTCACTGCAACCTTTTTGGAAATGCAGCGCACTATTTATATTAGAAAGCAGTTACAGAAGGCATCTTATTCCTGTTTCATCGTATTGATGAGATGCTGCAGGGCCTGGATCTGCGCGGGCGACAACCCGTCTGTATCCAGGATGATGTGCGGCGTTTCCTTTGTTTTGCCCAGAAGATAATCAGTGCTGCATTTATAGAGATAGGAAAGGGCGAGCAGGTTTTCCGTGCTTGGCGTCCGTTCTCCTGTTTCGTAGCCTGATACAATGGAGGGGGATATATTTAATTTGGTTGCGACATTTTTCTGGGAGAGACCGTTCGCAGTCCTTAATTCTTTCAACTTGGCTGGCAGATTTTTGATCATGCACGTACTCCTATCTGCCTGCATTACAGGCACAAATGACAAAAACTATTATTCTTATTGTAAATCGGCATAAAACGCATAAGGAATTGAAAGAGTACACTATAAGCGTATATTACAGGTTGTGTGAGGCGTAAAATCGTGTTAAACTTTTGAGGCATGCTTCCTTAGAAACTATTCAGAAATAACATGTGCAGGTTATTTTTGAACAGTTCCTTAGATAAGGATGCATATAGTATATGCAGAGGAGGAAAAAGATAACAATCAAAAATAGGAGTTTTACACAGGAAAACAGAAAGAGAGGATAACAATGTCAGAGGAAAAACAAGTACGGTTTAGTGAACAGGAAAATCAGGAATTGATCGATGCGGTACAAAATTACCAGAATGGGGATGCTGCAGCATTTGACACGCTTTATCAGTTGTCGTGCAGGTATCTGTATGTGTGTATCCGAAAGGTGCTTGGCAGTGATGAGGAGAGCAGGGATGCATTGCAGGAAACATATATGGATATCGCAAGCTGCATTATGGAGCTCAAACAGGCAGAATCGTTTCTGGCATGGGCGAGTGTGATCGCAAACAGGAAATGTTATGCCCACATCAGAAAAAGCAAGAACGAAGTGCCGGTTGACACGGAGGACGACATATTTGGAAATCTCGAGGCAGATGAGGAGTTCATACCTGAGAACGTGATGCAGGATCAGGAAAAACAGCGGCTGATCAGGGAAATAATCGATGGTTTGAGCGAAATGCAGCGGCTCTGTATCATCAGCTATTATTATGAGGGGAAAAAGCAGGAGGAGATCGCACAGGAGCTGGATATTCCGCTCAATTCTGTGAAATCCCATCTCCTGCGCGCCAAGGTAAAGATCAAAGAAGAAGTGCTGGCGCTGGAGAAGGAGCAGGGAACCAGATTGTACAGCTTCGCACCGCTGTTGCTGTTGCTGCTGAATGAGGATATCGCGCAGTGTGCACTGCCTGAGTCACTGCGGGAAACGATCGTGGCAAAAGCAGTCGTGCCGTCTAAAACACCCGTGGGTACGGAAGGAACTGCCGCGGCAGCTTCTAATGTAACAGGAAAAGCAGTTCAGACTAAGATCATCATCGGGGCTGTTGCGGCGGCAGCAGTATTTGGAGGAGGAGCTTTCTTGTTTCAACATGGGAATGCCGGCGGACAGATGGCGGCAGGAGGCGGCCTTTTGGCGGAAGGCGCAGCGGAGGAGAACTTAACTGTCGTACAGGAAACAACGGCGGAGGCTTCCGGGGGAAACACAGCCACAGTTGAATCTGTTCCAGCAGATGATTCCGTGGAGAAGCAGAATCCGGAGGAGCAGAATCCGGAGGAACAGAATCCGGAAGAACAGTCACAGGAAGAGACGCAGACAAAAGCGCAGGATGAATTGGTGTTTGAGGCAGTGATGGATCTGGATGAGTATGATGTCTATGGACAAGCCAGCGGGAATGTGATCCCTGTGCAAAAGGATGGATTGTGGGGAGCCGTCAATTATGACAAAGAGGTTATCGTGCCCTGCGAATACACAGGATACGGGGAGGCGCCGGATAAGGAGGGGACATTTATCCTGACCAATTCCACATATGATGAGAACGATATAGAACAGTACACATTTTACGTATTTGACAGGGAAGGAAAACTGTTGTATGAAAGCGGTGGAGGTGATAGAGCAGTAGGTACATCAGGCGGAATGTACTGCGTTATAACCGAGGAGGATCAGGATGAGGAGAACCCGAGGGAGATTTTGGGCAGAGTATCTTATTATAAGGCGGATGGAACCATGATCTACTCTGAGCCCTGTGACATTACCGCGATGCGTGTCAATGGATTCCGGGATGGTTATGCCACGGTTTCGGCTGATTATGAGAGTGATACAGAGCTTGTGGAGAAATTCGGCAGGATGGACCGGGACGGTAATGTCACATGGCATGAAATGTATGTTGATCCGAAATCGGATGACATTTGGAAAGTTCCACAATCGCCGATGAACACTTTTAACCATGGATACGTTGTTATGAGTAATAAATATTTTAGTTATGGTTATATGACCATGTTGTCTGACAATTATGAACCATATGCGCAGTTTGATCTGACACATTATCAGCTGCAGGGGGATACTCTGGTATACGACGAACTCTATTTTGATGAGGATACTACAGGATATACAGGCTATCCGTTTGATGGGGCATATTATTTTAATTATGGTACGAAGATGGTCTGGGAGTTTGGCGATCAGGATGTGCTAGTAGACTTAAGTCTGTGTCCGGGAACGACCGGAGAGCCAGTGGACGGACGTATTGTGCAGGCCGTGTATGACAGCATCAAGATGTCAGAAGAGACCTACTGGCTTGTCAGAGATGGGGAAAAACTGGGATACATCGATCATGATGGCCAAAAGCAGCAGTTCTACGATGATGCGACAGAGTTCTGTCATGGGAAGGCGCTTGTCATCGAGAACGGCACGGCATACCTGATCAATGAAAACTTTGAGAAGATCAAGGAAATAGGCGAGGCTGAGGCGGTGGGCTGGATCTGGGATTTCTTTGTAGTACAGAGAGAGGGAAGCCGACAGCTGTATCCGGTTGATGGAATTGATCCGAAATCGACACAGAAATCGACACAAAACTCTTAAAGCGTTGACTAACAACACATAAAGTATTATGATAAAAAGAAAAGACAATAAGAAGTTTGCGGTTGCGCACACTCAGCGCAGGCTTTTTATGCATAGACCCGAGCACAAGATGCTACGCATCTGGAAATATGCCGTTAAGGCGGTGCACGGGTCGTGCGATGAGTAGGGGAGAAGAGCATCCGAAGGAAAATCTTTCGTACCCGACAACACAAATGATGTGTGCAGAGAAGGAGAAGATTGATATGAAAAAGAAAGTAATGGCGGCAGTATTGATGATGAGCATGGTAGTGGGCAGCAGTCTGACAGTCTGCGCAGCGCCGGAGACCATGGCGGACGGGACGGTCTTTGACGCGGAGTACTATGCGCAGATGTACCCTGATGTGGTGGCAGCCCTGGGGACAAGCGCAGACGCAATGTACCAGCATTATGTGACGTTTGGGAGATCGGAAGGAAGGCTTGCGTACAACGGAGACCAGCCGCTTTCAGTTGAGACGACACAGACAGCAAACCAGCCGCAGATCATAGGAATACAGGGAGTAGTAGGCGCAACATATCAGCTGCCGACATGGGGGATGTGCGATGATCGGCATTATCCGGAGAGAGATAAAGTAATCTTAGGAACAATTAATACGGAGCCGGTGGAGGAGTGTTATGTTGATGACCTTACGAGGCTGGCGCCATATACAACGGAAGGCTATGAGTGGCGATTTATCAATATTAGAATGACGGGGGTTGCTGAGGAGGGTTCTGCTCTTGATTTATGGTGGAGTCAATACTATCTCAGTCATGAGGTGGATAATTCTAAGGATTGGCAGGATGCAGGGGAAGAGGTTGAATACGATCAGAAATTTACAGTGACGCAGGACGGCGTTGATTATACAGAATGCAAAATGGCAAAGGCTTGGGGTTATCAGTGTGGTGAAGTAGCAGCACAAGATGGCGCATATTTCCTTCTGCCGAAAGGATTCAGGGGAAAAGTATACTATACAGTCAGAGGTGCAAAATTTGATGGAGTAGATTCTACAGTGCCTGACGACAGCAACGCAATAACATTTGTATTTTAAACAGCATACAGCTATGGGAAAACCTGTAGCTGTATTTGTCATGAAAAAAGCGGGCGGAGACAGAAGTCGGATGAGTGGTCTGTTCATAACTTGCTATAAGAGATAGATTATGAACAAGCAGGCCAAAAAGGAGAAGATTGATATGAAAAAGAAGGCAATAGCAGCATTATTGATGATGAGCATGGTAGCGGGCAGCAGCCTGACAGTCTGCGCAGCGCCGGAGACCATGGCGGATGGGACGGTCTTTGACGCAGAGTACTATGCACAGACGTACCCTGATGTGGTGGCAGCGCTGGGGACAGACACCAATGCACTGTACCAGCATTATGTGACATACGGAAAGGCAGAGGGAAGGCTGGCAGTGAACCCTTTGGCAGACAGTTCCGTAAGTACCAGCCATAGATTGACAGATCAGGATGTTCTAAACAGTTATCAGTGGGATTTAGGGGCATATTGTGGCGGCGATAAACGCGCAAACCGGGTGGAAGTACCATTCCCAGCAGAGTCATGGCAGGGGAAACAAGGAGACACATTTGAATGCTATGACAATCTTCAGTGGCTGTTTGATTTCGACACTGGTACGTTATTTATATATGGAAATGGTGCGTTATGGCCCGATGGGTATGCAGGAGGCTGTACATGGAGTTTTGATTATCCGTATATACCTAACCCAGGCCGGGATGACAGCAAGGCTGATATTCATGCCAAGATTGACGGAAACCAATATGTTTCTATGAACGATTTAATACATCATCTTATTATTGGCGAGGGAGTGACTTCATTGTACGAGTATGGTTACATGTTTGGCTTTCATAATTCTCCACTTGAGGATGTCCAGATCCTTGGTAAGAATATGGAGCCAATCAGAAATAATATGTTTGTGGCCAATATGCTTCTTAACTATGTAAGTATACCGGCAGAAGTTCAGATCATAGATAGTGATGGGAATCCGGCAGATGGATTCGTCAAATTAATAGAGTTTCATCCTGGTCCGTCCACAAAAGAGGAATACCAGCCAGTACCAACCATCAGGAATTAACTGTGTAATGTACCAATTATCTGCGGTATCATTTCGCAGATTCGGCCACATATAGTCGGTTTGATGATCCTATTCCAAAAGAAACGGTCGAGTGGTTGAAACAAATCTGTCTGTAAAGAAAAAGGTAGATAGCATGGAATAGGAGTAGTGCAAAAGCTTCCACATTGAATAATGAAATTTTCGTTAGGAGGAGAAAATGAATATGAAAAAGAAAGCAATAGCAGCAGTATTGATGATGAGCATGATAGCGGGCAGCAGCCTGACAGTCTGCGCAGCGCCGGAGACCATGGCGGATGGGACGGTCTTTGACGCAGAGTACTATGCACAGACATATCCTGATGTGGTGGCAGCGATGGGGACAGACACCAATGCACTGTACCAGCATTATGTGACATATGGAAAGGCAGAGGGAAGGCTGGCAGTGAACCCTTTGGCAGACAGTTCCGTAAGTACCAGCCATAGATTGACGGATCAGGAGGTTCTAAACAGTTATCAATGGGATTTCTCTGGTTATTGTGGTGGTGATAAATATGCAAACTGGGTGGAAGTACCATTTCCGGCAGAGTCAATGGAGGCAGGGAGGACCTTTGGATGTTATGACAATCTTCAATGGCTGTTTGATTTAGACACAGGTACACTGTTTGTATATGGAAATGGTGCGTTATGGCCCGATGGGTATGCAGGAGGCTGTTCATGGGATTTTCGTTATCCATATATTCCTAGTCCAAGCCGGGACGATAGCAAGATGGGTTTGGAAAGATTATATGAATTGTGGAATAATAATAATCCTTATATTGATATGGATAAATATATACATCATGTTATTTTTGGTGAAGGAGTGACTTCATTGTACGAATATGGTGACATGTTTGGCTCTGATCATTCTCAGCTTGAGGATGTCCAGATCCTTGGTAAGAATATGCAGCCAATCAGAAATAATATGTTTGAGAGCTGTATGCTTCTTAACTATGTAAGTATACCGACAGAAGTTCAGATCATAGATAGTGATGGGAATCCGGCAGATGGATTCGTCAGAACAACAGAGTTTTTCCCTTCTCCGGACACAAAGGAATACCAGCCAGTACCAACCATCAGGAATTAACTGTGTAAGAAGAGTAATTGTATAAACGTTTTTTGGAGGATACGAATGAAACGAATGAAAACGGATCAGGCGATGTCAAATCTTTCTCAACAGCAGAAGGAAGATGTGGAGCGGATATTTAGTAAAGCTGTACAATGTACAAGAAATAAAGACTATAGCAAAGCAGCGGCGTTATATAGTCAGGCTGCAGCCTATGGTCACCCAGGTGCACAGAATAATTTAGGAAACCTGTTTCAAAATGGAAATGGGGTGAAAAAGGATCTCCAGAAAGCTTTTCATCTGTATCTGGATTCTGCCAGACATGGCAGTCTTGCTGGGATGCGGAATGTAGCCGCATGTTATCTGGATGGGATTGGAACAGAATCTGATTTTGATACAGCAGTCGCATGGCTTGAGACGGCCGCAGAACAAAAGGACAGGAATGCGTGTATTATGCTGGTAAACGCATATGACCGTTGGGACCACAGGGATGAAGAACAAAAGATAATCTGGCATAAAAAAGCTGCGCAGTATGGTGACGCAGACAGCTGTTTTTTCTTGGGAGATTATTATGTGAAATCGGGACAGCAAGAAGACTTATCTTTGGCAATCGATTTTTATGACTGCGCTGCAAGAAATGGCAAAGCGGAAATGAAATTGAAAGTAGCAAAGGCTTTTGACATCGCGGAAAATGAACAATCGTTAAATCTTGAAAAAGCGAAATACTGGTATAGCGAAGTCCTTTCTTGTGATGATGATCAGCTTAGGCTGGATGCAGCAATGGGCCTGGATGATTTGATGGACCATGATGGGAATGTGGTAAGACCTGCATTGGACATAGGGAAAGCATACATGACATACAGGGCTTTGGCAATGAAGGACAATAAGAAAGCATGTTCCCTTGCAGCCTATTGTAATGAGATTGGAAAAGGAACAGCTTCTAATATAGATGCTGCGATTATGTTCTATCAAAAGGCAGGAGAGGCAGATAAAGCAGACTGGTGCAGGAGGAAGAAGGCAGGAGTACTTGGCGATTCTGTATACGAGGCTCAAGTTGACAATATCATGCCTTTCGTGGATAGGAATGTTCATACCAATAGTAGAGAGTATTATCGAAGTATGAAGCGTTATGACTCCGATAGAGACAGATTCAAAATGTGTGAGTATGATGGACGGATCTATTACCAACAACAAGATTCTGGAAATGAGATCAAGTATTTGTGTTCTTCTGATATGGAAGGAGACGATGTAGAAATTATTTCAGAAGTACATTTTAATGGGGAGAATGTGCAGGTAAATATAACAGGAATCTATCTATATACTTCTGAGAGTGATTCTTCTGATAGAAGACTTCGGGTTCAGCATTTTGATTTTGATGGTAATCTGCTTGCTGAATGCTGTGATGAGGATGAAAACTCCAGCGGTGATAGGGAAATATACTTTTATGATAATAATGTATACTTTGTGAGCAGATATAGTACATATTATAGCGATAAGGATATAATCAAGTGTATGCATGTAGATATCGGAGCAATTGAGGTACTTTATGAAAAGGCAGAGTTCATATCAGGTTTATGTGCAACGGGAGAAAAATTAATATTTTTTGCCAGATATTGTAGTGAAGAGCGTGATGAAGATGGGTGTAGCGAGAACGATGAGGGATGGATGATGATGGATTTGATGCAGGACAGTGTTGAGTGTATCAGTAACCCATATTGCAGCCCTGAAAATATCGTGGATAAACCGGAAGTATATGATGATGAAAGCCCGGAGTATAACGAAAAGTGCAGCTATAACAGGCATATAGTGTCTTTTGATCTGAACAGAGGCATATTTTGGACAGAAAGGAGAGCGTCAGGTTTAGAAGGGAAGGACAGTGCGCATCTCGAATCCGTAAAATATTGGGAACCAAAATCTTTATGGGGAAACCGGGATGAAGTGATTCCGGATATGCCTGTTTGGAAAATAGTAAATGAATCGACGAATTATGGGCGTGAATATTTTGATGGTGTTTACTATTATTGTGCAAAAGACTGTAGCAATTTTGAATCGTACGATAAATATGGGAACGTATATAATTGGAGTGATGGAAATGGCGGACATGGCTATTGTGATAATTACAATGTAATAGGGGATTATCTCTTTCTGGATCTTGCAGCATATAATGAAGAGCAGTATCCGTTAGCAGTTTGTAAGATAGATCCGATTAGAAAGAGTTGGATTAAAGGCTCTGTTCCCAAAGAAGCAATCGAACGGTTCAAAGGTAAGAATACTCCGAAAAAATGATGCAGATTAAAACTGAATGGGAGATTTGAAAAAACTGTGACAAAGGAGAACGGATGCTATGGCGGGTAATACGATTACGAGTGATGAAGTAAGCCAATTTAAAAGTCTGCCTGTAAAGAAAAAGGTGGATAGTATGGAACTGTATCTGATAGGCGATGGCCGTAAGTATACTATGCAGGAGGTTGGTGCAAGAATATTTGGCAATGAAAACTACAGTTATAGCGTTTCCCTGATCCATAGATGCTATAACTTCTCCGGACAAAACGGAGGCAAATAT
The DNA here is from genome assembly GCA_002491195.1 of Lachnospiraceae bacterium UBA7179. GTDB lineage: Bacteria > Bacillota > Clostridia > Lachnospirales > Lachnospiraceae > COE1. Next base: position 76,936 of record DKVL01000076.1, on the reverse strand, counting down.
AGGAATGGCTGTAAGTTCGAACAGACATATCGATACAGAGTTACCAGAGCGGATATAGAAGCATTTGTCCGGGCATATCCTGATGGAACATTTCGCAACGGTGTCACTTTTGAGGATTTTCTAAGGACGAGAGTTGGCAGTGCAAAAGTTCCTACATTGAACCCACAGCAGCAGGCGCAAAGATCTGTCCCGCAGGAGTACAGCAGGCAAAATACAAATAATGCAAAGAATAATCAGATGACCAATGCTGAATCTGACAAGGGGCTGCGGATAGCAGTGCTGATCATTGGACTTATAGGAGTGCTGATTCTTTTTATCATGTTTTCGACCGGTGTCTTATTTGATCATTGGATAATAGCGTTGATCATCTTGTTTTGGACATGTAGCGCATTTTTCACGGTCATAGAATCTTGAAGTTACGAACTAATTGACAATATCAATGATCAGATAGCAGGCATCACTTTTATATTTGCTGCAATTTGTTATTTACAATGATCTTTAATCGGAAGTTTTGGGAAAATATAGGCTAGATAAAATGAAACATAAAGTGGAGGTTATTTTTTAATTCTATACATAGAAAGATGGGTGTCGCTTTTTGATCGACAGCCGTCTTTTAGTCTTTATAAAATATAATACCATTGTGTTTTTATAAAGGGGGATTAAGATGAAGCAGACTTTAAATATTGATGGGTTTCTCCAATATGCTGGCAATACCGAAAAATATAGTAATCAGCAGTTGCATGTGATCGCTGATTCAATATCTTGTTTGGAGGCCGATATGGCAAAGCTGTCATGGAGAGAAAACGGACTCTACAGCCACGAATATATCTATAATAACCTTGCGGAGTGCTGTCAGAAGCTGCAGGTATATATGATGACTTTAGGGCTGAGTCAGACAGCAGCGGTGGAAGCCGTGAATGATTTTGCAGTGTGGATGGATGCGTGCATGTGTTGATTAGCCAGCGGATATTGGCAATTATTCGAGATAATAGGGGATTTTATAACATTTTAACCTCTATGTGCAAAAAGATGGGTGCCGATTTTGGGGATTGACAGCTGTCTTTTGGTACTTATAAGACACAATACGGATTTCCAGACTTGTTGCGCTAAACGCAAGAAAGAGAAAATAGTGTCAAGCATCAAAAGATATCAAATTGGGTAAAGGAGTAAATAATATGACACCAGAAGAAAATGATAAACGGAAGAAAGATTCGCATGTGGAGTATATAAAAAAGAATATTTGCGATAAGAACAGTGACAAGCCTTTTGTGTTTATCAGTTATAAAAGTGATGACTGGGAAGTTGCCCTGGCAGATGTAGCATATCGGTTAGTCAGGGAGTGTGGGCTGAATATATATTTTGATGGAAGTTTTGATTTACATAATGCGTCATGGATTGAACAGTTTCCAACAAATATGGAGAGTGTTCTTTGCAAAGGCGTTATAGCTTTTATTGACAGTAAATATGCGACCAGCTATGCTACACTACTGGAGCTTATGTATAGCCAGACACGCAAGGCATCCCAGGGAGGGAAAAAAGAAAACGACAACTTGCTGCCTGTAGTAACTGTTAATTTAGAATCACTCAAAAAAATACCTAGTGAATTCTATAATAAGAATACAGGATTAGGCGATGAGAATGAAAATCCAATTGCCAAATTAGAAAAAGAGAAGTTCGATAAAGTTTTTTCAGAACTGGTCAGGCGGGAGATATTGAAGAATGCAGTAGACTGGTATGATGTGACTAATCCAAAAGAAAGCTTAACGATGAAAAAATGTGAAGAGATAACAAAAGAGGTGATTGCCCATTTAGGTGTAAATGAGAATCCTTATAAAAAAGGATCAAATCTTGATGATATTGTCAGTTCCATTAAGGATGCCTGTGGGGATGAGGTGTTTTCAGGACCCGTCACTGATGATAGAGGCAGTGGAGGAGAATCGAAGCCCCGAAAGAGGGGAAGACCGAAAAAGCAAGTAGCAACACAGGAAAAAACTGTCCCAGTGAAGCCGCCCGAACCGCCCAGGCCGGTAAATTCCGACATAACCGAAGCCACAACCCTGAGAGAATTTTTTACCATGTGTGAGTCTCAGGAAGTATGCCTTGCGCTCAGAGAAGCCAGGGAGCATACGAAAAAGCAGTTTTTCGATTATATGATGGCGGCGCTGCTGCGCGGATGCGATGAAAGGTCCTTTAAACTTTCCGGAGGCAAGGAAGAGATATTAGTCCGGGCCAAATGGAACTATTGTACATACGCCGTATCGCGCAATTATGATCCCGCAGATCCAAAATGTGGTTCTAGCCAGTTCACATGGACCTCAAACTCGCGAAAGGCGATGGGAATCGAAGGGAGCGGAACGTTAGGTCCAAATAGTGACATTTTTGCAGGGCTTAGCGAGACGGAGACATTGGGAACGATCAGACAGAAATTTATAGAAGCGAAGGAAACAGGCTTTGTCACAAGGAATAACCAGCAGGTGCTGGCTGCTTTTGACGAATTGTTTCAGATAAAAGCAGGGGAAGGTAAAAAGTGAAAAATAGAATGAAAAAATGGATCCCTCTTCTAAGCATTGTGCCGTTTGTTGTGGGAAGTGCCGGATATATCGCTGCAGGAGAAAGCATGACTGATTCCCTGTATGCCAGTTTTGCGCTGTATTTTGTAAATCCTGTGTCTGACGGACATAATATATGGATTGAATTTGCCAGATGGAGTGCGGCCCTTGTCACGACCACAGTCATCCTGTTTGCAGTCAGGACAGTCTGGAAAAATATCGGGTATTGGGTCAAATGCCTCTTCAAAGAAAGTGTGGCAGTATACAGCGATTCTGATATTAAAATAGCATTTGGCAAAAAAGTAGCAGCCATTTATCCGGGAAGAGAGTGTAAGTATTCAGCAAAGTCGCACATCATCATGCTTGGGTCAGACACGGACAGTCTGAAATTTTACGAGGAAAACAAAAAGCTGCTCGAAGGCAGGGCAGTCTATATCGGACTAAAAGAGATAGAGTATGGTCTGATGAAGGACAACCCAAATGTCACATTTTTTGATATTAACGGTTCGACAGCCCGCGAGTTATGGAAAAATATCGGGATTTGGAGAAAGGGAAAGGAAACGTACAGGATTACCATATATGGCAGCAGCACGCTTGCGGAGAATGTATTAAACTGCGGATTGCTTTTAAATTTATATTCTGACACACAGAGTATTTCCTATCACTTGGTTAGCGATGATCGTACCTATGCAGTAAAGCATAAAGGGATGGAAACCGGGAATAGGGACAAACTGTATTATCATTCTACAGATGATGAGGCGGTATGGGATGTAATAAGGACATCGGATATTGTTATTTTGACGGAGGAGCCGTCAGCAAAACTGCTGCAGGCGGTGAGTGTAGTCTGTCAGGACGGCGAGGTCTATTATTATTCGCCGAAAGCCGGGGATGTTGGCGATTACCTTGATCAGAAGAATATCAGGAGTTTTGGAAGGGAGTATGATATTTTTTCAGATGAAAATATCCGGCAGGAGAAACTCCTGGAGAAGGCAAAGCAGTTAAACCTCAGATATGCTGAGGCTTATGGCGGTGAGAAGGACTGGAATAAACTCAGCGGTTTTCTCAAATGGTCCAATATTTCGTCTGCTGATTTCAATGACATTATTAGTGAACTGATCAGTGCCAATGCGGATTTGGAGATGCTTTCGGAACTGGAACATATCCGATGGTGCAGATTCCATTATCTGAATTATTGGAAGTATGGAGTTCCGGAAAACGGAAAAAGCAAGGATCCGGTGAAAAAGATCCATACATGTCTGGTCAGCTATTCTAAGTTGGGAGAAGATGAGAAGGAGAAGGACCGCGAAGTAGTTGCGAGTGCAAAAACTATTTATAAGGAAAAGTTTTGATGTCATGAGCGGGATAAAGCCGCTGTAAATGCCAAAACATGTTATTGATACCGAAAAAGCGGCCGTTCGTCAGAAAATAACAAAAGCCGGCGGGAAAGGTGTAGTATAGTCATATAAACAGAGAAGGCTGTTGAAAGCGTGGCAGAGGATGAACCAGTAAATTAGGAGGGATCACAATGAAAACAAAAGAAAAATTTCTGCGACTATGTGTGCTGGGCATTGTTGGAGTCTGGCTGACAGGCTGCGGCGCTGCAGAAAACACAGAGAAGTCTCCAGCCGAATCAAGGCAGGAAAAAAACAGCGGGACAGTGGAAGAGGTGCAGACACATGAAGCAGCAGAAAGTGAAGAAGCAGATGCATGGAAATATACCCTGCAGTGTATTGACGCCGTTCAGGGGACAGCGCTGCCGGATGCAGAGGTCTGCATAGTTGACGAAAATGGCAGAGAGACAGCAAAAGGAAAAACAGATGAACAGGGCATAGCCGTGATGGAGCTTGCAGAGGGTTCCTATCAGGTGGAAGTCAAAAAAGACGGATATTATGCGGAGCAGAGCGCTGTGTCAGCCGGAACGGAAGACCAGATGGACAGGATCAGGCTGGTCAGTGCTTTTGAGGATGACAGATATCTGGTGATGCTTGAATGGGAAGGGGACGCAAACCTTGACCTGCTGATGTATGATGCAGATCAGGATCATTATATCGGGCAGGGCAATCCGACAGACGACAACGGAAGTTTCCTGTATGCAGACAATGACGCTAAGCAGGGATACGAGCTGTTTTCAGTGGCAAAGGCAGACGGTGTCCGCACCTTTTATGTGAAAGACCGCCAAGTGGTAACAGAAGCGTCAAGCCCGATGGAATCGGATGGTGTGACGACAAAAATATATACTTCTGAGGGCTTGATCCAGACCATACAGGCGGATCAGGAGGAGAACGCAGCGCTGTGGATTCCTTTTTATCTCTATCAGGGGGAAGTGCAGGCCCAGGATGAATATGTCCATGACCTGAATGCACACAGAAGAGCGTTGTATGACCAGGAAGCGGTAAAAGCGTATCAGGCGTTTCTGAACGGGATGATAACTGCTGTAGACCGGTTGAATGGTCAACCGTATTCCATGCTGGATCTGATGCGTCAGGTAGAGAGTAGGGATGAATTTAGTGAGTATAGCATAGAAAGTGTTTCGTATGCTTATATGGATGTAGGAAACGATCATATGCCCGAGTTGCAGGTACTATTTAGTGGAGAGATATCTGGTACTGGTATGAATTTTAGCTGCTATTATGTACTAGCATATCAGAATATGGAATTGCGGATCCTCAATGTGGGATGGTCAGAGTATCGGAATGGTACGGATATTGACTATTATGGGTTTATCAGTAGCGGTGGTTCTAGTGGTGCATCAACCGGGGGGACACAGTGGTTCATATTGGGTACGGACGGACAGATTAAAGAATTGTATAATTCTTCTTATTACTTTTATGATTTGGACAGCGGGGAGATAGACGGATTAGAGAATCCGAATATTGAGATTGATACAAGTACCATAGATGGGAAACGTTATCTGGTATGTTCAGCGGAACAGGAGATCAGCAGCGCAGACAGGGAAAAATGTATGCAGTATGTCAGCAGTGATGATTTCTGTTTTTGGTCTGATAATGATGGATCAGCGATAAAAGAAGTCACAGGGGAAGAACTTAGCGCCCTGATAGACCAGAAAGCGGAAAAAGAAGGCGTTCTGGATCTGTGGAAAGCCGAAAAATCTGGAGAGATACCGGAACTTGAGTGGCATGAATGGCAAATGCCGACGGGACGGCAAGAGGGCGTAGAGGAGTGGAAATACAATTATCTGATGGTGCTGAAAGAGGAGATGCAGGCAACTGATGAGCCGGCGCTTTGGAAATTTGCTTTCGAAGATTTGAATAATGACGGGAAAATGGAGTTAATGTTCGATATGGGTGATTATTGCTTTGCATACACATTTAACGCAGATGGAACAGAACAGATCCTCTCATTAGATAGCACTGGAGTAGGTGGTTATGATCCAGATAAAGGGTATATTAAAAGTCGTGATATGTATGATCAGAGTTTAAGTGAAGGGTATTACTTTTTTGATGGTACAGATGCAGAGTATATTGTAGGATTAGAGGAGGCCGAAGACGGTATAGGCGATTATTACAAAATAATTAATCCTTCGAACAGCGATAGGATAGTGATTACCAAAGAAGAATTCGATTACCTGAATGCTCAGTACAGTGAGCCAAACTGCCATTGGCGTGATCCCAACTATATGGAGCCCACCCTCGAAAATATCGAGAATACCTTCAATGTAAACATTGTAAACAGATACGGCGACTGGATTATCACCAGCAGATAACATACCGGCCGCATACGTAAATTTTCTAAAAAGAAAGGAAGACAGCCATGAAGAAGTATATGAAGTATATAAAGTTTTTACTGTGTCTGACAGTGATATTGTCAGTATTGTCGGGGTCTGGCATTGTCTCATATGCAGATACGCTCGATCCCGAATACCCGGGCAGAGAACATGGACCCAGTAGGTGTTGGACCTTTAACCAGAATGCTGGTAGTTCGCGGAAAAGTGAATGGAGAACTTGTCGGATATTACAGCAATTGGTTTACTATAACTGTAGATTATCAATTGACGTTTTGGCTTACTTCTGATGAATGGCATCAATATCTTGGGTGGTGATTCCGTAATATAGGTTGATATTGCATGACAATGAAATTTTGCAGGATTCCCGAAAGTCAGTGAACTGTCGGGAATCCGCATTTTTTCGGGAACTCTTTTTCTGCGTCGACCTGGAAATAAGAGTTGGTGTGTATGGTGACGCTGCGCCACACAGTGTTTTTGACTGATCATGAATTGTTCATCTCAGTCTGCTAAAGTCTTCGTCGGAAATGATATTTCCGTCCGCTGTATAGATGGTGGGATATTGTTGTTTTAGAAAGGTTATGAGCGCAGCACCGGATTCCTTGGAACATTCCGCTATGGAACGTCTTCCGTTTCTGCCAAGGAGCATGACAGTGAGGTAGTTATGCTTTTTTTGTACCGGCATGGAATCTACCGATATGGTCTGTCTGACAATGCAGGCAGCTGATAGATCGGCAAGCTTCATGATCGTATGATGCGGATCGGCCAGGTAGATGTAGTCCCTTGTCAAAATGCCGTCGGACTGTCCGTTTGCCAGTGCTTCCGCTGCGCCAAGAAGCTTGATCGCGCGGCATTCCATGTCCATGGTCTGATGCTCAAACTCGTCCATATCACTGATCGTATATCCATTGTACTTTGCGCATGTTTCTTTCCACTTTTTCGCTCCCCGCGTATGGCGGATGATTGTAATGATGATGCAGGCCAGGGCAATGACAGCAAGAAGTGCAAACACTCCCATTATGATATAACCGGCGCTGATCAGGTCATCCTGTCCCTCCAGACGATATGTTTCGATCCTTCCGCGAGCCCAGTAAGTACCGTATGCGCCGCCCAACAAGAGAATTCCAAAGAAGATATAGATTCCAAAAGAAATCCTTGCTGTTTTCTTCCTGATGGAAGCAAATACACCTTCCGCATAATGATTCTTTTTGTAATCTTCACTCATGACAGGTAAATACTGTTCCATACAAAAACTCCTTTCCGAAACAAAATTATGAATTTAATCGACATAATTATACTGCCGGAAGTTGTTTGAGTCAAGGTGTAGCTTGGGAAAGAGGGCGGTGCTTATATCAAATTAATTTGGTGATATGCTTATGCTATACTTGTGTGCAAGCATTCTCTCTCATGAGCTGTACATAATGCGTGGCATTCTCCTGATTGGCCTTGATCTCCTCCGGGGTGACAGCACGGATCACCTTTGCGGGATTTCCGAAGGCGAGGGAATTGTCGGGGATCCGCATTTTTCCAGTGACGAGTGAGCCTGCACCGATGATGCAGTTATTGCCGATTGCCGCGCCGCTTAAGATAATGCTGCCCATGCCAATGACCGTGTTGTCGCCTATGGTACACCCGTGAACAATGGCATTGTGGCCGATTGTGACGCCTTTTCCTACATGGACTTTATAGTCAGAGTCGGTGTGCACGGTGGTGTTATCCTGTACATTGCTGTTGTCCCCGATCGTGATCGAATTGGTATCACCGCGAACGACGGCATTGTACCAGATGCCTACATTTTCCCCCAGTTGGACATCACCAACGACATGTGCTCCCGGCGCAATAAATATTTTTTGGTTCATAATGAATTACTCCTGTCATTGTTTATTTTTGAGATTTCCACTGATTCACAAAAGCAAAATTCATTTTTATCGCCCAGAGAACGGATCCATTCCTTGGCCTGACGGACACTTTGGTGTAAAGGGTAAGGCATATATTTGTTTACAAGTGGATCTCCTGCCCATTCGAATACGGCATTCGCGTCCTCCTGGGTTAATGGCCTTAATATCAGACGTTCTGTTTCGATAGTCCGCATGTATTTTACCTCCATAAGTTCCAATAGTGTTTGGACACTTCAGGCTTTCATTATACTTCCGCCAGTTATTAGAGTCAAGGTGCAGAAGGAGAGGACGGCAATTTTTTAAACGTGCTTTGTTATCATCAGAAAGTTTTCCACTGGAGACAATATTTTTGGTCTCTGGAAAATGGCTTTATATTTGATACGAAAGTCTGATTGCATCCGCTGTCTTTCGTATGCTATAATATAATCGCATAGAGGGGTCTGTGTTACGACAGGAAACATGAATTATTGATCAGGAGGAGTAAATGACAAAAGAGATAAACAACACAGCACCAAATACAGTTGAAGAGCTTGCCATGCAGTATGATGAGCGGGCAAAGAAAGCGCTTGGTTATAAGACAGTACTTGCTTTCATCCTGTCAAAGACAGTGGCAGCGTTCAAAGGGATGTGCGTAAAAGACATCGCTGAGCTGATAGAAGGTGAAGTTTATATAAGCAGAGTTCCTGTGGATCCGGGACAAACGAATAGGATGAACGGAGAGCGGATCACAGGTTTCAATACAGAAAACGCCGAGACGAACGAGGGAATGATCCGATATGATATACTGTTTCAAGTGCGGACAGCCAAAAATGCAAGAAAGTCGTATGGAATAATCATCAATGTTGAGATGCAGAAAGATAAACCGACAGGTTATAGACTGTCCAATCGTGCTGTCTTTTATGCGTGCAGGTTGATCAGTGCACAGAAACAGAGAGAGTTCAAACATATGAAGTTCAATAATATGGTAAAAGTATACTCCATCTGGATTGTAGCAAATATGGAAGCCAACAGCGTGAACCATATTCATTTCGTGCAGGATACTCTGTACGGGACATATCAATGGGCAGGCGGCACAGATTTGATGAACATTGTGATCGTTGGTATCACTGGTAAATCGGAAGAATCGGATGAGGAAGCCAACACAGAGGCAGCAGACAGCAGGGATTTGTGCAGGATGCTCAATACGTTGTTTGCAGTGGATCTGGATAACAGGGAACGGTTCAGTAAACTGTCAGATGATTTTGGTATTGATGTCGATGAAGGGTTAAGAGAGGAAGTGGAAGTGATGTGTAATTTGGGACAGGGACTATTAGAAAAGGGTGAAAGAAGAGGCGAAGAAAGAGGCGAAAAAAGAGGGACTCAAAAAACGAAAGAGGAGGATATCATCAATTTTTACAAAGTGGGTGTCAGTTTGATTATGATAGCACAGGCTATGAGTAAAACAGAAGATGAGATCAAAAAAGTATTGATCGATCATGGTGTGAATCTTGATCACTGACATCTTTTCTCTGGCAGAAAGCAGTTTTCAAACACGTTCTGGGGACTCTCTTTGTGAGTCCCTTTTCAAAATGATATGTTTTTAAGCCATGGTCACAAGACGATAATGATTATAATGAAGGAAAAACATGCATTGCGGACTAAAAGAGTTCCAATTTCGTGGAAGGAAATGGAAAATGAAGTATACAGAACAGGACTTGGTGCGGATCGCCAAGAGGGAAAATAACAATAAAAGAAAATATCTGGTGGTGAACAGGCTCCAGGGAAAGCACATTCCAGTAAAGCCCTGCGAGGCGATTTCTATGTTTCGCGCCCTTGCAGACACCTTAAAAGGCAGGTATGAAAAGGAGACGCTGTTGGTGATCGGTTTTGCGGAGACGGCGACTGCGATCGGCGTGGCGGTGGCAGCGGAGCTTGGTGCGGATTATATGCAGACGACAAGGGAGATTGTACCAGATGCCACATACCTGTACTTTTCAGAGGAGCACAGCCATGCCACGGAGCAGAAGCTCGTCAAAGATGATATTGACCGTGTGATCGGTACGATAGATAGAATCGTTTTTGTTGAGGATGAGGTCACGACAGGGAAGACGATCCTGAATATTATTAATATCCTGAGAAAGCAATATTCGGAAAAGATAGCGTTTTCTGTCGCTTCCGTATTAAATGGAATGGATGAAACGGCATTGGACTCTTATCAAAAGTATGATATCGAACTGTTCTGGCTTGTGAAAACGAACCACGCCGCCTACACGGAGATAGCCGAATCTTACCGGGGAGATGGCAGATATATCATCTGTAAGGATGACATTGAACCAGAACATATCGTGATAGATCAAAGCGCGTCTGAAAGTGACACAACTGTTATAAGCCAGATCGCGCGCCCGATTTTACAAAATGGGAAATCCGGTAAAGAGATGGCGAAGCCGGAGGAAAAGGCGATTGATGGAATGGTTCACATGGATTATATAAAAATCAATCAGTATATGGATACGCGGCGAATTGTCAATTCAGTAGAATATGCGGAATATTGCGCATGGATGTACCAGGAAATTGCTGCCCGGACAGATTTACACAGTACACAAAATATGCTGGTGCTCGGGACAGAGGAGTATATGTACCCGGCTCTGTTTGTCGCAAAAAAGTTTGAGGAGCAGGGAAAAGATGTCCGATTCCACGCAACGACCAGAAGCCCGATCGCAGTGAGTACAGAGGACGATTATCCACTTCACACTAGATATGAACTCAAAAGTCTGTATGACAGCAAGCGGACAACTTACATCTATGATTTGCAAAAATATGACACAGTTGTCATTATTACGGATGCGAAGGGCGAGGTTAGGGAAGGAATCTGCTCGTTGGTTTATGCGTTGAAGGTGTCTGGAAATGGACATATTGTTCTGGTGAGTTAGATCCATTTCTTGTGCAGTGCATTGATCTTACGATTCATTCAATATGTAAATCGGAATTGTTATAGCAGACAGACTCTATAAGGATATATGCTCATGGAAATCTGGCTGCCAGAAATCTGACGATCACAGTGGACCAACTTCATATAAGGAACTGTTAATAAATTACTCCTGAATAGTGCGCAGGATTTTTCTTCGAGAGTGCAAGTTACTA
>DKVL01000076.1:44209-65395 GCA_002491195.1 Lachnospiraceae bacterium UBA7179 | reverse complement strand
ATATCAGGAGTAATTTGTTAACAGTTCTTAAGTATATCTGCTGCGATTTGAGAACCAGGAGGAATTTATGAAAACGCTGTATGTATCAGACTTAGATGGAACATTGTTACGAAGTGATGCCAAAACTTCTGCGTATACGAATCAAGTGATCAATCAATTAACATCAGATGCGATTCTTTTTTCTTATGCTACGGCCAGGTCATATCTGACAGCTACCAAAGCAACAAAAGGATTGAATGCAAAAATACCGATCATTACATACAACGGTGCTGTCATTTTGCAAAATGATACGTTTGATATTATTGCAAAAAATGCATTTTGCCAAAATGAAAAAGAAGAAATCTTAAATGAATTACTGCGTCGGGGCGTTTATCCTATTGTTTACGCTTACATATCAGGTCAGGAAAAATTTTCCTATCTTGCAAATAAATGCAATCGTGCTACAACGGAATTTTTATTGACTCGTAAGGGGGATGTAAGAGATACACCTGTCGAATCCGACCGTGCGCTGGGATTCGGAGATGTTTTCTATTTCACCTGTATTGACGCACACGAAAAATTGGAACCACTATACATTCAATTCAAAGAAAAATACCATTGTATTTTTCAAACAGATATCTATAGTGGGGAACAATGGTTGGAAATCATACCCAAAAGTGTTTCAAAGGCAAATGCAATTTTACAATTAAAAGAGCGTTTGGAAATTGAGTATATTGTTGCATTTGGCGATGGGAAAAATGATATTGAAATGTTTGAAATAGCGGATGAATCCTATGCCGTGGAGAATGCGGTAGACGAATTAAAAGCAATGGCTACCGGAATTATAGAAAGCAACGATTCGGATGGTGTAGCGAAATGGTTATATCATAATACTTTTTGAAGGAGTACATTGGTATATATAAATTGATAATAAGGTTAAACGATAAAAGGATAGAACAATGACAAACGATATGACACAGGGGAAAATTCTCCCGATTCTTATCAAATTTACAATTCCACTGGTGCTGGGCAATCTGCTCCAGCTCACCTACAATGCCGTTGATAGCATTATTGTCGGTCAGTATGTGGGAAAAGAAGCGCTCGCGGCAGTCGGAACGAGCAATCCGCTGCTGACGCTGATTATCCTGTTTGTGCAGGGCATCTGTCTCGGCGCGGGGATTCTGATCGGCACACTTTATGGCGCGAAGGACTATAAGACGCTCAAACGCGAAGTGAGTACGGCGATGATTTCCGGCGTTGTTTTTTCGCTGGCGCTTACGGTGATCGCGTTGATAGCGGCGCCATTGCTCTTGCGGATCCTGCAGGTGGATAGTGTGATCCATGCGGAGGCCGTAGCATATCTAAGGATTATTATGTGCGGTTTGGTTTTTAATTTTATCTACAACTTTTTTGCCAGTACATTAAGAGCAATGGGCGACAGCAGATCTCCGCTCTATTTTCTGGGAATCAGTGCAGTGATCAATATCATCGGTGACTTGATTTTTGTTGTCTGTTTTTCCATGGGAACGATTGGGTGCGCTATCAGCACTGTACTGAGTGAAGTGTTAAGCTGTTTCTTGTGCTGGGCCTATATCAGGCGAAAGATACCGATTCTGAATCTGGGAAAAGAATGGATTGTATTTGACAGCGTGCTCTTAAAGGAAATCATACAATACGGCTTTGTCAGCGCACTGCAGCAGTCGACAGTTCAGCTTGGGAAACTTGGTATTCAGGGAATCGTGAATACGATGGGTGTGACGGCGACGGCTGCGTTTACCGCGATCAACCGGATTGACGACTATGCTTACATTCCCGAGCAGAATATCGGCCACGCAATGACCAGCGTGATGGCGCAAAACCGTGGTGCGGGCGAGATGAAGCGCGTCAGGACGGCTTTTCGTGTGGGAATGCATATTGAGCTTGTATATGGCGCTGTTCTGGGTATCTTTTTACTGTTTTTTGCCAATCCAGTCATGCGTCTGTTCACGCACGATGAGGCGACGGTTGCGATGGGCGAACAATATCTGCGCCTGATCGCGCTGATGTATATCGTACCAGCTGTCACAAATGGCATACAGGGATATTTCCGCGGAATGGGGGACTTGAAGATTACGCTGTGGAGCAGTCTGATGAATATGGGAGCACGTGTGGCTGCCTGCGTTCTGCTTGTATTTGTCTGCAAGATGGGCATCACCGCCCTGCCGTGGGCGTATCTGATCGGGTGGGCGGCGATGATGCTGTATGAGCTCCCGTATTTGGCGCGGGCTTCGTCTCCTTTTTAAGGATTCTAAATCAGTACTGTAACATCGGGTATTCTATGTTGAGAACTAAGTTATTGTGAAAAACAGGAACATCATGTATACTGAATACGAAAGACAGCAGTATTTTCGGGAGGTGGATGTATGGGGATTTATCTCAACTGTGGAAATCAGAGCTTTGCGCGGGCGAGAAGATCACAGATCTATATAGACAAGACCGGACTTTTGGAATATACAAATTCGGTGATGGATACGGAACAGTGCCTCATCTGCAGCAGCCGGCCGCGGCGTTTTGGCAAGACGATGACAGCGGGAATGCTGACGGCATATTACGGTAAAGGATGTGATTCTAGGAAATTGTTTCAAGGGCTGGCGATTGCAAAAATTCCAAATTATACAGAGTATATGAACCGGTATGATGTCATTCACCTTGATATAGCTGATATGCGTTCAGAAAAAACAAATGCGATGGATACGATTGTATCGATTCAGGAATGTGTCATTGGGGAGTTAAAAGGGGCTTACCCTGATGTGGCGATAGAAAAGGATGCAACACTTCCATCAGCGCTTGCCCGGATCAACGATCAGACAGGTGCAGGTTTTGTGATTGTGATCGATGAGTGGGACGCGATATTCAGAGAAGATAAATTTGATATAAAAGCACAGGAAGTATATGTAGAATTGCTGAGAGGGCTCTTCAAGGGAGAACGTTCCAGAAAATTTATGAAGCTTGCCTATATAACAGGAATTCTGCCAGTCAAAAAGTATAAGGGAGAGTCTGCCCTGAATAACTTCGATGAATTTACAATGATTGGAGCAGATATTCTTGCGGAATATGTCGGATTTACCGAGGCAGAAGTATTGCGGCTGTGCGAAGAATACCGGATGGACTTTGAAGAAATGAAACGTTGGTATGATGGGTATCTGCTTGGGGATGACCTGCATATTTATAATCCGAAGTCAGTCACAGACGCGGTTCGCCGCAAAAAAACAGCGAATTACTGGACGAGAACTGTCGCGTATGAGTCATTGCAGGAATATATCAGTATGAATTTTGACGGGTTGAAAGATGCTGTTGTCTGGATGCTTGCAGGGGGAAAATGCAGTGTAAACATGGATACCTTTGAGAATGACATGACCAGCTTTAAAAGCCGGGATGATGTGTTGACAATATTGATTCATCTGGGATATCTTGCATATGACGGAGAGACGAATGAAGTGTGCATACCAAATGAGGAAGTGCGGGCTGCTTTTGCAAATGCAGTGCAGGGAACGAACTGGACACCAGTAGTACAGGCAATCCGCAAATCAGAACATCTGCTTGAATCGACATGGAACAAGGACGCTGATACAGTGGCAGAAAGTATTGACGAAGTACACATGGCCAATACCTCAATATTGGAATATAACAATGAAAATGCGCTAAGCTGTGTGATCACACTTGCTTATTTTAATGCTATTAATGAATATACACTGATTCGGGAACTTCCGACAGGAAAAGGATATGCAGATATTGTATTTTTACCAAGAAGGCACTCTGCCAGACCAGCAATGGTGGTAGAACTAAAATATGACAAGTCAGCGGAAGGCGCGATCGGACAAATTAAGGAAAAAGGGTATATGAAAGCATTAGAGTCTTATAGTGGAAATCTGCTGCTTGTAGGGATTAATTATGACAAAAAGAAGAAAAAACATTTTTGTGTGATAGAGGAGTGCAATATAAAAGGTGGCAATTAATGCGATGGACTTTACAGAAATCAGAAACTTATATCATATTGAGGGGAATATAGGCTATTCATCGGAAACGATCGAAAAGGCAGTCAAAAAGTTTGGTATGTTACCCAGGGTTTTGAAAGAATATTATCAGCAGTTGGGGAAACATTCCGGATTGAATCAGGCTCATTATAAGTTATGCGCACCTGGGAAGATGGAGCTTCTGATCTATGGTGATTTTCTTTGTTTCTATAAGTCAAAGAATGAACCACTATCCTGGTACATTGATCTGGAAAAGCCGGATTCCGATAATCCTCCGGTGTTTCGCCGTTATTTAGATGGTTCCTCTGTGCGTGACGTCCTGGACAGTGAGACCTTGGAGGAATTTCTGTATGTGATGGCTTATTGGCAGGCATTGTTCAGTCTGCCGTATCATGGTGTGGTTCGTTATGCAACAATGAAACAAATAGATGCGGTTCAAACAAACTTTCGCTTAAAACCATATAATCTATTAAAATGGCCTCAATTCTATGGAAATAACAGCGATGAGGTAATTGGCGTACAGAAAGAAAATACTTGGGCGCAGGTGTATTATGCATGCAATACAGAGAAACAGTTAACCGAAATCAGTGCAGTGATAAGGAACTGCTGAGCAATATGAAAAAAGTGATTTCTGAATAGTTCTTGGTATAATAGAGGAGATAAATTCGCATGAGAAGTTCATACAGGCAAGAGGACGTGACACTGCTGCTCAAGGACATCACAGGTCTGGTAAAGCCGCAGCCAACGCAGGAGCGCGAGCAGCTGATCCAGTCGGGAAAGCATTACAGTGAGATGCTTCCGATTGAGTATGTACCGACTCAGAAGTACATGGAAGTATATAAGGAAGCGCTTGAAAAGTATGCCAGACCGACAGCCCTGGCAGTGGGAAAGCTGTCGGATAAGATCATACAGACGAAAGGAAAGGCGGTTGTGATCGTGTCCCTTGCAAGGGCGGGAATCCCAATCGGGATATTGGTGAAACGCTATATTCGCCAGAAATATCAGTTAGAAGTTCCCCATTATTCGATTTCTATCATAAAGGGAAGAGGCATTGACGATAATGCCATGAAATATCTGCTCGAACGATATCAGCCGCAGCAGCTCCTTTTTCTGGATGGCTGGATTGGAAAAGGCGCAATTCTGAATGAACTGCGAAAGGATATTGAGGCATATGAGGGCGTTTCGGCGGATATTGCGGTCGTGGCGGATCCGGCGAATGTCACAGAACTGTGCGGGACGCATGAGGATATTCTGATTCCAAGTTCCTGTCTGAACTGTACGGTCTCGGGCCTGGTGAGCAGGACTTTCCTGAGAGATGATATCATTGGTCCTGATGATTTTCATGGCGCTGTTTACTATGGAGAGCTGGCGGATTCGGATTTGTCCTATGAGTTTATCGACGCGATAGAGCGTTGTTTTGAGATCGAAAGTGCTTTGGCAGAAGACGGACAGACGCAGGAATTATCTGGCAGAACGGTGTTCAGCGGTTATGGTATTGACGAGGTGCGGGAGCTTGCCCGGGTATTTGATGTGGACGATATCAATCTGATCAAGCCGGGAATCGGGGAGACGACGCGCGTGCTTCTGCGGCGTGTTCCGTGGAAGGTACTGATTGATGAAACGTATAGAAATCATCCGGAGCTTAGCCATATCGTGAGACTTGCTGAGGAAAAAAATGTCCCGATCGAATACTATCCATTAAAGCATTATAAATGCTGCGGCATCATTCGAAAACTGGCGGAAGCATAAGTTCCATCTGTAAAGGAGAAGAAAAAATATGATACGAGTATGGTTTAATCACTGGTTCAGTACGTCTTATGGAATAATAGAACTCATGAAGGAGGACGCGGTCGAGCAGATCTATGTGATTGGAAGCAACCGTCAGAAAGATTCCGTCATTCAGCTGGTCTGCGATGCGTGGTATGAGGAGCCGAACATTGACGGCGAGGCATATATAAACTTTTGTCTGGAATTTTGCAAAGAGCACCATATTGACGCGTTTGTGCCGCGCCGCAATATGGTGGAGATCAGCAAAAATATTGCGCGTTTCGAGCAAATCGGAGTGAAGGTCATGGTGGATGATTATGCAGTAATCAGGCTCTTGAATGACAAGGCTGCCGCCTATCATTTTTTCAGGAATTGTGAGGGAATGCAGATTCCGCCGTTTTTTATCGCCAACAATGTCAGCCAGTTCGAGCAGGCATACAGAAAACTTCGCGCGGAATATGAGCAGGTCTGTGTCAAGTTCGTGAAGGACGAGGGTGGGATGAGCTTTCGGAAAATTGCGGAGAATGTTGACCGGTTTCGGCAGCTTAAGATTTATCAGGGAAGCGGAATTTCTTATGAGATGTTGACAGAAGCATTGGGCAGCGCCACAGAGTTTGACGATCTGATGGTGATGCCATACCTTGATGGAAATGAGATCAGCGTGGACTGTCTTCAGACGAAAAAAGGGCTGATTGCTATACCGCGCAATAAGGGTGCCGCAAGACATGAGCGGGTGGAGTACAGACCGGAGATCTTACAGATGACAGAACGTATTATGAAGAAAATTGCATTAAAGTATCCATGTAATATTCAATTCAAAATAAAAGACGATGTGCCATATCTTCTGGAAATCAACACCAGAATGTCCGGCGGTCTCCAGATGGGCTGTCTGGCGGCGCATGTCAATATTCCCAATATTGCGCTGGGCAAGCTTTTTGGACGCGATATCGACTGGACGATGGACCGGACCGAAAAGACAGTCTCTTATATAGAGAGGCCGCGAATCGTCAGTCCCTAATAATTTTTCACGCCAAAGTACTCTGCCATGAGCAGGGTGCGCAATGCCCAGCGGGAGTGCGTCTTGTATTCGTTCATACGCTCTTTGCTGGCACTTCCTGCCACAAGGGAATGCGATGATTTGTCCCAGTTTAAGACTGCGGAGGCATCCTGATAGTCTTTTTCAGATACTTTGTACGCCTCGTTCACGACTGCGATCTGGCTTGGATAGATGACGGTCTTTCCGACAAATCCGCAGAGCTTGTCGTCGGCAATCTCATGATACAATCCCTTTTCCCAGTTGTGGCTGTTATAGTACTCCCATACCGGCCCGGAAACGACATAATCCATGCCATAGACAGTGATAATGTCGGAGAAGATGTCGGCGATCGGACGAATTTGGTGTATAGATTCGTCATCGTGCCTGCGGAATCCGAACGCGTGGCAGAGATCATTCCCGCCGACGCGGATGTTCAGGATCCTGTCTTCAATCTGATCCAGTTTCTGTTTCAATTCATATAAAATCTCATTTCTGTTGCGCAGGTCGATTATGGTCGGACTTTCGAAGATTGGCATGGCATACACCGGTTCGTTCGAAACTTCGTTGATTTGAATCAGTTCCTGTATGTAGCCATCTGCATTTTCCAGTGAAAACTTGGGAAGGATATAGCCTTTGACAAGATGCGCGCACGCTCCAAACGCTTTGTGCAGCCGTTCGATCTGGCGGGCGTTTCTCACGCGCACAAATATCTTAGGCAGATAAAATTTTTTTGACTGTAACTGTGCATTTAACCGGTGCAGAGAGTCTGTCAGTATGTGCTCTGCCTCGGCAACGCAGTCGTCCCGGATCGTGTCTTCAAGGCACATTGCGAGCGAGTATTTCGTGCCAAATCGGTTATTGACGATGGAGTCGACAATCGTTCTCTTGTTGGCAGGGCAGTACAGAAGTGCGCCGACGCTATAATGAAGTAAAGAATTGTTCATAATAAAAATCTCCTATAAAAGTTTAGCTGGTTGAAAAAGCCATACAGAACAGTAACTACACTATAACACACATTTGTACAAAATGGTAGTATATATTGACTTTGTGAAGTGAAATAGGTAGAATGGGAGTAGAATCCTGTTACAAGGTAGTGAATAAAAGTAACAGCAATGATACGGTAAAGGATAAGAAAATGGGAAATGGACAGATGAACGATCAAAATATCAAAGTGGTTATTCCGCCAAGGCCTGACAGGAAGGCAGTATCACAGCCGGCCGTGCAGATTCCGGCTAAGACACCGCAAGCGGAAACAAAGCCAGTGCGCGTTGCGATTCCTCCGCGGCATGGCAGAACATCAACGCAGCCGCAGCCGGAAACGCCACAGTCAGCACCGCCACGGCAAACTCTGGCGCCACAGAGACTTGAAAGAACGCCTGCAGCGTCATCCAAACCGGTGCAGGTTCGGATACCTCCCCGGGCGGGACAAAGTCATAGTAATGCGGATAATAGAAGTGTAAATCAGAATAATGCAGGCCGCAGCGCAAGGACAGAGATGAGTTTCGAGCAGCTTGCCCAGCTGGCATCGTCCGTCGTGATGATCATGGTTCATGACAAAAAGGGAGAGCCGTTTGCATCGGGATCTGGTATTATGATCGGCAGGAAAGGCTATATCCTGACCAACCATCATGTACTGGAAGAGGGCAGCTTTTTTACGATCAGGATAGAGAATGATGATCAAAGCTACAAGGCGGATCAGGTGATCAAGTACAATCAGCTGCTTGACCTTGCAGTCATCCGGATCGACAGAGAACTTGCCCCGCTGCCCGTTTATAAGGGACCGCAGAAACTTGTACGCGGGCAGAAGGTAGTGGCGATCGGAAGTCCGTTAGGACTGTTCAATTCCGTGTCGGATGGTATCATATCAGGCTTCCGCGTGCTGGACGATGTGGATATGATACAGTATACGGCGCCGACATCGCCGGGCAGTTCCGGCGGCGCTGTGCTTAATATGTATGGGGAAGTCATAGGAATCAGTACTGCCGGAGTGCCCGGTGCACAGGGAATCAACTGGGCAGTCGGGTATGAGTTTATCAATCTGTTCACGCAGGGCTTTACGAGTTGAGGAGCAGGGTCAGGATCAAAATATTAAATTCGGATTAAAAACAAATTAATATTTGAAAGTATGTTCTGTTTGTGTTGAACTTATCTTGTAATTATGATATAATCCTAATTATTGTGTTGGAATAAAATGGTAAGGAACTTTGAGGAAATAATATTGCAAGATTGTAAAGTTATTTTTCAAAGTTCCTGAGAATATTGATTGAGGGAGAATATGTTTGCGCATATTAAGATAAAAAATCTGAATGATTTTTTTGTGGAACGTGATGACAGACCTGGCAGGGGCGTGTATTTTTATAGGATCAATGGATACACAGAGGAAATCAGTCAGTTTATACAGAAATATTATGAGACGGCAAGACGAACTGGTGTGATCATCGAGGGCAGAATCCCCAATCCGGACGAGAAAAACCTGGCTTATTATGAAGAGATTATGGGGCGGGATTTTCGGTTGAGTACGGATTTTATCACGCAGAGTCTGAAAAAGTGGCTGCCCCGCATGAACGATTACCAGAGGGGGAATGTTGCGCGTGCTCTCTATGAAACGCTCAACGCCCTGCGGCAATCCGGCAAAAACGACAATATGCTGAAAAATGCATATATCAAGTTTATGTGCTGGTTATACTATAAATTTGAGCGTATTGTCAATATGCTGGGCGAAAATAATATTCCCAAGATCTTATATGAGGGGGACATCAGCAGTTATGAGCTTCAGCTTGTCACAATCCTCTCAAACGCAGGCTGCGATGTGGTGCTCCTGCAGTATGGAGGGGATATCAGATATCAAAGTCTTGACGCAGGGAACCAGATTTCGGATAATCTCGTATTACCCAATATGCAGGCATTCCCTCCGAATTTTAATTTAAAGTGGATTCGGTCTGAGATACAGAATGCATTGAATAACGAGCGGATTTACGGGACAAAACCACAGATTTTGAACTGTACAAACGCGTGGATTGAGGGGAGTGGACTTGCCGATCTTAAGAAGAGCGTTACCGCAAGGGGCGAAGATCCGAAACTTTTTTATAATTGTTTTTATCGGATCAATGGTGTGGAGGATAAGCTGACTTACGCCAATGAATTGTATCAGTTTCAACTGGAACTGACCAACAACAGCAGGCGCGTTGTCATTGTCGACGAGTGTATCCCAAAGCCTGACATGGATGAGATCGCAGCGGTGAAGCGCAAAAATTACACAAGGCAGGACGAGATGTTGATGGACTTGTCCGCGAATATTCAATACACGGCAAATATCGAACTGCAGCGGGTGATGGTGAAGGCATTTCTGGATCTGATGCTTATGGAAGCAAAGGCGGTAGACAGGAACCTGAATAAGCTCACAAACAAAGCGGTTTATATGCTCTGCTGGCTCAAACGCTATCAGAAAAAACTGTTCTCTAACTGGAAGATGCCGGATATCAGCTGTTTTATACACATGGGGCCCTGCCAGGATGAGAATGAGGCATTGTTCCTGCGGATTTTAGCAAGGCTTCCGGTCGATGTGTTGATTTTAAACCCGAATCTGAATACAAAGTGCTGTCTTGAGGATACGCTTTTGTATGAGATTCATTTTACGGAGTCGCTGCCCATGAACAAGTATCCGCAGCAGAGTTCAGATGTGCAGGTAGGGACTGTCGCGTACCATGCGGAGCGCGAGCTTGACGGGCTGATGTATCAGGACACGGGGATGTATCGCAATTATCAGTATGGCAAGGCGGTATCGATCACGCTGCAGACAATGTATGAGGAGATTCGTATTCTGTGGAAAGAAGAATTGAAGTTTCGTCCGAATTTCAGTACTGAAAATGGTATCGTTACACTGCCGGTAATTTTTGCAAAGATATCAGGCGTCAAGGATGGTATCGTACAGAAGTATTGGAGTTCGATCAAGGAACTTATAACAGAGGATACGTTTGTCGTGAAGAATGTTCCTTATATTGATTCCACAGCACCGAATCCGATGAAGATGTATGCGGTAGAATTTTTTAAGAACGGACGATTGCAAAAAAGGAAAATTAAGGAGAATCCGAATTATTCCTATAGTTTCCTGCGGGATGAGGTTCAGGAGCACATTTTTGACAAGCTGCAGTTATTGATTGAGAGCAAAGTCATCAAGGGAACTTTTGAAAACGGTACGGAATACACGATCATCGCGACAATTCTGAATATGCCAAAAGACATTGTGCGGCTGATCCAGAAATTTGATTTTACGAAAAAGAATCCAAAGCTGATCTATATCAACACTGGAGAGAAGATGATTTCTCTCGAGGATTCGATCTTGACAGCGTTCTTAAATCTGGTGGGATTTGACGTGGCATTTTTTGTGCCGACAGGGTATCAGAATATAGAGAAATATTTTAACAGGAGATTAATGGAGGAGCATCAGATTGGCGAGTATGTGTATGACCTGCAGGTTCCCAATATGGCGCTTGTTCCGTCGGGTGCGCGGCTGTCGTGGCGCGACAGACTGTTTCGCAGAGGATAGTAGTGTGTAAAGAAATTCTAAGCGGCCAAAGTACGCCCGCTAAGAATTTCTAAATTACACACCGAAGAACGCAAGGGCAGCGTTCTTCACAGGATTGTTTGTGGTGGTGTGTTGGAAAGTGTGGAAAGAACTTGTAGATAGAATGGAGGATAAAAAATGGGACTTGATTTCAGCAAAGTAAAGACGCAGGCGCCTGTCGTGGCGGGTACCGCGGACGCCAGAAATGAGATTGAGGTGGTTGAAACATATGATATCGTGGAGGACAGGCAGCAGATGAATGAGGTGCTTGTCGGTTCGCAGGAGGTTGACGATATTGTGAGCACGATCGAAGTCAATAATCTCGAGACGATCGTATCGTTTGGCGCAGAGGTAGCAGAGGAGATTTCCAAGGCTTCGGATGTCGTGTTGAACAACGTGAATATGTCTCAGCTTGACGATTCGAGCGAGATGCTCAATGCGCTTGCGAGGGTGATGGAGAAGTTTGACATTGATGAACTTCAGGAGAATCCTACTCTTTTTGGAAAGCTTTTTGGCAATATGAGAAAGCAGCTTGACAAGATACTGGAAAAATATCATACAATGGGGGACGAGGTTGACAAGATTTATGTAGAGCTCAGAAAATATGAGTCAGAGATCAAACAGTCAAACCGGAATCTGGATCAGATGTTTGAGGCGAATGTGAACTATTACCATGAGTTGGTAAAGTATATTCTCGCCGGTGAGCAGGGATGCAGGGAGATCGAGGCATATATCAAACAGAGAGAATCTGATATGCAGACGACGGGGGACACTTCGATCCAGTTTGAGCTCACGAGTCTCAACCAGGCGCTGATGATGCTGGAACAGCGGACACAGGATCTCAGGACGGCCGAGAGTGTGGCGATGCAGTCGATTCCTATGATCAAAGCGATGGAATTTAGCAATATGAACCTTGTCCGCAAGATCAACTCGGCATTTATCATCACGCTGCCGGTATTCAAACAGGCGCTTGCACAGGCAATCATGCTCAAACGTCAGAAGATACAGGCGGAGGCGATGAGCGCGCTCGATGCCAAGACGAATGAGATGTTAATAAAGAATGCACAGAACACAGTGGAGCAGACGAAGATGACAACAGCGATGGCAGCAGGCAGCTCGATCAAGATTGAAACATTGGAGACAACTTGGAGAACGATCGTGGATGGTATTAACGAGACAAGACAGATTCAGAATGACGCGAAACAGAAACGCATCGAGGATCAGGCAAGACTTGAGAATATCAAGCGGGAATTCAACGAGATGTACCATGTTCCCAATAAAAAGAACTAAATAACTTTTCATATGAAGGAGGAAAAAATATGCCAATTAGTTTATCAAAAGGACAGAAAGTTGATCTGACGAAAGGAAATCCAGGTTTGAAAAAGATCATGGTCGGACTTGGATGGGATGTCAATGCGTTTGATTCCGGCGCAGACTTTGACCTGGATGCAGCGGCATTTATGGTGGGGGCAAACGGAAAGTGCCCGACCGAGAAGGAGTTTGTGTTCTATGGAAATCTGACACACCCGAGCGAGTCTGTGAAGCACATGGGCGACAACCTGACTGGAGAAGGTGAGGGAGACGACGAGCAGATTGAGATCGAGCTTGACAAAGTTCCGGCCAATGTTGAGAAGATTGCGTTTACGGTTACCATTTATGACGCGGATGTCAGAAAGCAGAATTTTGGTCAGGTTGCGAACGCGTTTATCCGTATCGTTGACGAGACGACCAATACAGAACTGATCCGCTACGATCTGGGTGAGGATTTCTCGATTGAGACGGCGGTGGTTGTCGGAGAGCTCTACAGACATAACGGCGAGTGGAAGTTTAATGCCATCGGAAGCGGATTCCAGGGCGGACTTGCGGCGCTGTGCGGCCACTATGGTATCGAAGTGGCGTAAACAGTGTGAAGAGATTTTCTAAGCCTGCAAAAGACGCAGACTAAGAAAATCTAAAACTTCACACCGAAGAACGCAAGGGCAGCGTTCTTCACGCATTGTTTGTGCCGCTGAGGCAGCATGACGGGAAGGGTGAAGAGAACTTTATTAATAAGTAAAAAATGGAGGGTAATAGAATGCCAGTTAGTTTAACGAAAGGTCAGAAAGTTAGTCTCACAAAGGATAATCCGGGATTAAAGAAGGTTGTTGTAGGACTTGGATGGGATGTCAATGCGTTTGACACAGGCGGAGATTTTGATTTGGATGCGGCTGCATTCCTTTTGAATGATACAGGCAAGGTTGGGAGTTCCAGCGATTTTGTATTTTATGGAAATCTTTCTCATCCATCGGGAAGCGTCGTGCATCAGGGCGATAATCTCACAGGAGTCGGCGACGGAGATGACGAGCAGATCAAGATCGACTTGTCAAAAGTTCCTGATAATGTCACAAAGATCGCATTTACGGTGACGATCTATGAGCCCGAGCAGAGAAAGCAGAATTTCGGAATGGTCAGCAATGCGTTTATCCGTATCTACAATGAAGAGAACGGCGAGGAGATGCTTCGCTATGATCTCGGCGAGGACTTCTCGATCGAGACAGCGGCTGTGTTTGGCGAACTTTACAAGAACGGCAGCGAGTGGAAATTCAATGCGATTGGAAGCGGTTTCCAGGGCGGACTTGCCGCGCTCTGTGCAAACTTTGGTGTGGATGTGGAATAAATAAGTGATAAGAAGGGAGATTCATCCAGCTTATGACAGACAAAGACAGGCAGAATACCAAAATGGCGACGTTATACCAATTGCGCTTAATGTTTACGACCGGAGAAAAGAACGAATATACGAAGGAAGAAATTGTTGAGTTGTTGGATAAGATAGCGATGGCAAAAGAATAATAATAAGTAAGATAGAAAGGATAGGAGAAAAGATGTCAGTTAGCTTACAAAAAGGTCAGAAAGTCAGTTTATCTAAGGATAATGCAGGTCTTTCCAAGGTGATCGTAGGACTTGGATGGGATGAGGCAAAGCCGGAAAAAAAGAAATTATTTGCCCCAAAGCCACAGCCGATTGACTGTGATGCATCCGCAATTATGTTAATGAATGGAAAACTCTGCGCGAATGACGATGTGATTTATTTTAACAATCTCAAGCATAAATCCGGTACAGTACAGCATATGGGCGATAACCTGACAGGAGCAGGCGATGGGGATGACGAGCAGATTATTGTTGATCTCGCAGCAGTTCCACAGCAGTATGACAAGATTGTCGTTGTTGTAAACATTTATCAGGCTGTTCAGAGAAAGCAGCATTTCGGAATGATTCAGAATGCTTTTATCCGTATCGTGGATGCCAGAAATAATACAGAGCTGTGTAAATACAACTTATCGGAAGATTATTCGAATATGACAGCAATGATTTTTGGCGAGATCTACAGACATAACGGCGAGTGGAAATTCAATGCCGTAGGTCAGGCGACTACTGATCCGGGGCTTGGAGAGCTTGTCAATAGATTTATCTAAAATGAGGAGAAAATGAAAAATGAAATTTAATGGACTTAGTGACAAAGAGGTCGAGCAGTCGCGCGAGAAATATGGTTCGAATGCGATTCCTGACTCGGAGCCTACCACCTTTTGGGAGGAGTTTAAGGAGACCTTTGGGGATCCGATGATCAAAATCCTTCTGGCGATCGCAGCGCTGATGATCGTGATGTTCTTCTTCGGCTACGCAGAGCCGTATGAACCTTTGGGAACGATCGTGGCGGTGCTGGTGGTGGCAGTTGTGTCAGCAAAGACCGGCGTGGCGAGCGATACCAAATATCGCGAGCTGAAGGACAGTACCGAGAAGGACAAGTGTAAGGTGTACAGAAACGGTGTCGTCACGGTGATTGAGGTTGACGATGTCGTGGTTGGCGACAAGATCCTGCTTCAGTCGGGCGATAAAGTTCCGGCTGATGGTATCCTGATTGACGGGGCGCTCAAAGTTGACAACTCCGCACTGAACGGAGAGGCGGAGGAGTGCAAGAAGACAGCTGCAGATCCAAGTGTACAGCTTGCAGATGACATTACAGGTGACACGTTTGTGGACAAGTATTCCCTGTTCCGCGGTGCAGTGATCTTTGACGGAGAGGGTATCCTCGATGTCAGAAAAGTCGGCTTGAAGACGATGATGGGTAAGATGGCCGAGGAGATGCAGGAGGACGAGCCGGATTCGCCGCTGAAAGTAAAGCTTGCAAAATTGGCAAAACAGATTTCGACTTTTGGATATATCGGTGCGATTGTTATTGCCTTGTTTTATCTGGCACATGCGATTCTTGTATTTGATGGTGGTTTTGCAGGGTATTTTGCACAGCCGATACCAGATATTATCAAGAACGTGATTGACGCAGTTTCTCTTGCGGTAGTGATTGTTGTATGTGCGGTGCCAGAGGGACTTCCGCTTATGATCTCCCTTGTGCTGATGCAGAATACGAGCAAGATGCTTGACCACAACGTACTTGTCAGAAAGGCGGAAGGTATTGAGACAGCTGGTTCATTAAATATTCTTTTCAGTGATAAGACAGGTACAATCACAAAGGGTTCGCTCGAAGTGGTTGATTTCTTCTGCGCAGACGGAAATTCGATTGACATTCCGCAGTTGAGCAAACACAGCAAGGTCAAAGGGCTGGTTGATCTTGCGATCGGTAAGAATACGCAGTCCATGTTTGATGCTTCTCATAAAGTCATCGGTGGTAATGCCACAGACCAGGCGTTGATGAAGTTTATTGGCGAGGATACTTTCCGGGCGCTCACAGCAAATACCGAGTATGTGATCTCTGCGCAGCAGGGCTTTAACTCGACAAACAAATTCAGCCAGGCAAGGATCGACAATGTCGGTAAGACTTTTTATAAAGGTGCACCGGAGCGGCTTCTTGCGGCAGCGACAAAGTATCTGGACGCGGACGGCAATGTCAGGGATATGGACAAGGCTGTGCTGGACAGAAAGATTGACGAGCTTGCGGCCAAGGCAATGCGTGTGCTTGCGTTTGGCTATTCTGAGAGTCCGCTTGTGGAGAGCAAGATCAATGACGATATCGTCATTATCGGTCTGGTAGGAATCAGGGACGATGTGAGACCTGAGGCCAGAGATGCGATCAAAGAGGTTCAGGACGCGGGCATTCAGGTTGTTATGATCACAGGCGACAGGCTGGAGACAGCTGTGGCGATTGCGAAAGATGCAGGTCTGTTAAAGACGAATGATGAGATGGCGCTCTCGTCTGCACAGTTAAATGAGATGTCAGATGAGGAAGTAAAGAAGATCATACCGAAGATCAGGGTGATCGCAAGAGCGCTTCCTACGGATAAATCCCGTATGGTAAGGCTCTGTCAGGAGATGAACCTGGTTGTTGGTATGACTGGTGACGGTGTAAACGATTCTCCTGCGCTGAAACGTGCCGATGTCGGTTTTGCGATGGGCAGCGGTACAGAGGCGGCCAAGGAGGCAGGTAAGATTGTTATTCTTGATGACAATTTTAAATCGATCAAGGATGCGATTCTCTATGGGCGAACGATTTATCACAATATTTTGAAGTTCTGCAAGTTCCAGCTGGTGATCAATGTGACTGCGGTTATTGTAAGTGCGATTGCTCCGTTCTTTGGAGTGGACGAGCCGCTAAAGGTAACACATTTGCTGTTTGTAAACCTTGTTATGGATAGTCTCGGTGCGATCATGCTTGGCAATGAGCCGGCGCTGGAGAAGTATATGCATGAAAAGCCAAGGCGCAGGGATGAGAGCATCGTGAGCAAGCCGATGATGGCGCAGATTTTAACGATGGCGGCATGGCTTACAATTGTTGGCTTTGTCTATCTGAAAGCGCCGTTCTTTGTTAATTTGTTCAAGAATGAAGAGGAGCATCTGACAGGTTATTTTGTTCTGTTTATCGTGAGTGCACTGTGCAACGGTTTTAATGTCAGGGATGATGGGTTTGGTATCTTTAAGGGACTGGATCAGAATACGGGATTTTTGAAGGTATTTTTCCTGATTATTTTCGTACAGTTTGTGATCGTCAATGCGGCCTTGATACCAGTACCAGTGTTTACCTGGATTGGAAATATGTTTAGCTGCCATCCGTTTGGCATTGCTGGATGGGTAGCAGTGATACTGCTTTCAATTACCGTGATTCCGGTTGACCTGGTGCGGAAGGTGATCGTCAATAAGAAGTAGAGGAATTTGTGAGGAAAACGATCATGGCACAGATACCAAAGCAGCTGACAATACACAGGAATTTCTTGACAAATTTATTCTTGTGAGATAATGTTGTTTTTGATAAAGCAAAGTGAGATTGTTCACTTTGCTTTATCTGTATACGCATACTTTTCATTGTACGAGGGAGTTTCATGATAGGAGATGAATTTTTTGAAAGTATATTTTGACAATTGCTGTTACAACCGCTTATTTGACGACAGGTCAAATATAAAAAATTATTTAGAAAGGGAAGCGGTTCTGATAGTGATGCAGAAAGCGTTCGAAAATGAACTGGAAATTGTCGGTTCAGACATATTGGAAATAGAAATGTCAAAGATTAAGAATGATGTAAAGAGGAACGATGTTGAAGGGGTTTATCACGCACTCATTTCTGGCTCTGTGAAGGCAGATCCCGAGGTGAAGGAAAGGGCAGTGCAGATAGGCCAAATATCTAATATCAGAAATTTTGACTGTCTGCATTTGACGAGTGCGGAAATGAGCGCGGATGTTTTGCTGACGACGGACGTTAAATTTTTGAAAGGATGCCGTAAAATAGATGTAAAAGTAGAAGTTAAGAATCCGGTTGAATTTGTAATGGAGGTGTTTGGATATGATGAAACAGACAATGAAAATAGTAAAGGTTAGTGAAATCAGAAGGTTAGGTACGGAAGCTTTGACAAAAGCGTTGGGGCCTGTTGGTATGGCAAGGTATCTTGAGGAGTATGACAATGGAGGTCAGGGAGATTATACAAAGGAAAAGTATAAAGAACCAGATTATTCCATTGATGAAATCCTGGCTATGAAAAGAGTGTAATAAGGTATATCTGCTAGTAGAAAAGTGTTTTAATCAGGGATTAGCGTGATAGGAGAGATATAAAAATTTTGGTATGGAGGCAGTGATGATTGTATTTCATACGGATCTGGATAATACATTGATTTATTCGTATAAGCATGATATCGGGGAGCAGAAGCGCTGTGTCGAGGTTTATCAGGGGAGAGAGATCTCCTTTATCACGCAGGAGACTTACCAGCTTTTACAGAGACTTTCTGAACAGAAAAGTCAGATATTGATTGTGCCCACAACGACCAGGACGATAGAGCAGTATCAGCGGATTGACCTGGGTGTAGGAGATCCGGAGTATGCGCTTGTCTGTAATGGCGGAGTGCTGCTGGTCAATGGTAAAGAGGATGCGGAATGGTATCACGATTCATTGGAGCGAATCAGGGACAGTAAATCGGAATTAGAGAAAGCGCTGAAATTTTTGGAGAGTGATACAAGAAGAAATTTTGAGCTGCGTTTTATTAGGGAACTGTTTGTATTTACAAAATGTGAGGAACCGGAAGCAGTCGTAGAAGAACTGCGGAAAATTTTAAACGGGGATATGGTGGATGTATTCCATAACGGTGTGAAGGTGTATGTTGTACCCAGGACGTTGGATAAGGCAAATGCAGTCGAGCGGTTTCGAAGATACGTCAAGGCGGATTATGTAATCGCAGCGGGCGACAGTGAATTTGATATTCCAATGTTGGAGGCGGCTGACAGGGGAATCGCAGCACCAGAACTGATGCAGAGACATCCTTTTTCGGAAAAAGTTCAGTGCCCTTCAATGGAAAAATTGTTCGCAGAGGCTTTGCTTGAAACGGTTTGTGGTATTAGTACAGGGGATTGAAATCCCCTGATTGATTGTCTAATTCGGCCGGTGTCCGAGACGCCCGCCGTCCATGCCAAGACTAACGCCACTCTCACGCTCATTGGGCTGAATGATGACTGTCACGGGCTGGTGTGTGCTCCACTCAAAGCTGTAGGATTCGCCTGATGCCTGGCCGATAAAGGTTTTCCAGTTTACGTCCATCTTGACATCGGGATCGCAGTGGCCGTTTCCCATCCAACACACGACGGCATCAGGATCGACAGCGAGCGTGGAGCGTGTCTGGATATTGCTCAGCACGATCGGGTTTCCGTCGATCAGGATAGCAACATACGCATTGGGGCCTTCTCCTGTCAGGGTTGAGGTGGCAAGCCCTTTCTGGGAGATGATGCCACAGCCGATAAAGCGCACGTCGTACTTGCAGTCCGGGGTGAATGCCAGAATGTTTTCGGATTCGATCGAGAGGACTTCGCCCGGCTGGAGCTGATACACGACTACATGCTGGGCATGGTTTGCATAGTATGTAACACTGTCCCCGTTCATCATGACTTTCATAAGGGGAAGGTTTTCACCCGTCACGCGCCGTATGAGCGAGCCAAGCAGTGCCTGACCTGCGTTTTGCTGCGGGCCGAGCAGCAGCTTTTCGAACTTGTAATTTTTCTGTCCGCCGTTCTCGCCGCAGATGAAAGAGCCCGCTTTGGTGAATAGCACATCACTGCCGCGGCAGGTTACTTTCAGGGTTAATTCGTTAATCACTTCAAATGTCAACATCGATAAATACTCCTTTATATATTCTATAATGGCCTGTACTTCGGGTGATACCATCTTTGTACCAGGCAAAATGTCGGTTTATATCCATTATATAACCTGCACGCCGTACAATTCGCACAGCCCTGCGAGATCTCTTGCGACGCCGTTTCCGACAGCATTGAATTTCCATGCGCCGTTGTGCAGATAGAGCTCGCCGATCATCATGGAGATTACATTATTGTAATACTCCGTCATCAGGAAGCTCACAAGCTCCTTGCCGGACGGCTCCAGGATCCGTACATAGGCATCTTTCAACATACCGAAATGAAGCCTTTTTTGCAGTGCGTCATTGATGGTCAGGACAAAGACGATTTTTTTGACCTGCGGATTCAGCCGCGTGAGGTTGATCTGGATCATTTCGCGGTCTGTACCGCCATCCACAAACTTTGTGCTCTGATCGGGGCTGAGTGTCTGACCATAGAATACGAACCAGGAATCACCGATGACCTTTCCGTCTGCGCCGAGCAGAAATGCGGACACATCGACATCGCATCGTGCATCCGTTACATTCCAGCCAAAGCAGGCATTGACAGCACTCAGCGCAGAGGTGGAGAGCAGTGTTTTCTGTCCTTTCTGTACCTTGTTTGAGAGTGCCGGGACAGGTCTCGCGGCAGGCATACCGGGCGTGCTCGCAGTATTCTGCTGTCCCGCAGTCAGTGCCGGCTGGACGTTGTTGGGCTGTCTGGGCGGCCTGTTCTGCGCCTGCCCAGACGGCGTATGGGGAGCTGTTCTGTTCTGCGTCTGTCCAAGCGGAGACTGCTGCGTCCTGTTCTGTGTCTGTCCAAATGGAGATTGCTGCGTCCTGTTTTGTGGCTGTTGGGGAGAGTTGTTCTGCGTCTGGGACGCCTGACTCTGCGATTGTCCATATTGCGACCGTTGCGTCTGGCTGTGTGGCCCGCCAGTTCCAGGGCTGCCAGTATTTTTGATCAGTGTCATGATATTGTTCTGATTTTTTACACTTTGCGGCTCCGATCGGTTGATCGATAAGATCGAATCGCGGTTCATGATACCGGTTGACTTTGCTGCTGTATTGATCATGATGTTCCTCCGTTTTGGAAATGATAAATTGTATAGTACAAATTGCGCTGCGTTTAGGAAAGCAAATCAGCGATTTTTTTCTGTGTCAATGTCATAGAAATAGTCTCTTTTTTATTGATTATAGAGTTCCGCGCAATTTGCAGCAATAAGGATCTGTTAACAAATTACTCCTGATAT
>DKVL01000076.1:6774-43869 GCA_002491195.1 Lachnospiraceae bacterium UBA7179 | reverse complement strand
ATGCGCCTGATTGTTGACAGTTACGTAGTAACTTACACTCTCGAAGAAAAATCCTGCGCACTATTCAGAAGTAATTTATTAACAGTTCCTAAACAAGTAGAACGCATTTTAAGTAATTATATATCATAAAATGAAAAAAATACAGTGTATTTTAGAATTTTTTCATACCTCAACTGATAAGCCGTTATAAACGGGTGTGGGTGAATTGTAAGTGCGACCAGCAAGGGTACAGTGTTCAATGGGTGGCAATCCCATCTGAAAAGGTGTTAACCAAAATTGTAAAAACAAAGCCTTAATTATGCTAAAAAATCTTGTTATTTACCTAAAATAACGATATATTGTTTACGTCATAGGACAAAAGAAAAATAAAGAGAAAACGGAGGAATTTGAACATGAAGAAAAGAGTATGGCTCCCTATAGTGACGGCTGCACTTTTAAGCAGCAGCATTACGGTGTGTGCTGCCCCGCAGTACATGGCTGACGGTGCGGTTTTTGATCCGGAGTGGTATCTGGAGCAGAATCCGGATGTGGCGGCAGGCTGGTCCCTTGGTACATCTGCAGATGCGGTGTATGGACATTATACGATGCACGGTGCAAGCGAGGGCAGGAAACCGTATAACGAGGCGACGCTGGATCCATCAGCTATATTACCATACCAAGGTGCGGAGTCCGCAGCGGCCAAAGACGCATCGCCCTCAGAAACGGAGAGCACATCTCCGAAAAATGTGCCGGTTGAAACAAGTTTTACATATACAGATACCTACATCAAGCGACCTGTTAACCAAGGTGGTGTGATGACTGGCCACGATATGGCAGGCTATGGGAATGGCTGGAGCAGGACTTACAGGTATACATTTACCGATGGCAGTTACGTAGAATTTACCCTTGATGACATCGATGCTGATGTTGACCGACATGCTTATGTAGCAGAGACAACAGATGCGAATGGTGTTACTTACTGCGAGTACAAGCGGGGCGCCAATGCCTTTGTCATGAATATGATGGCTGCGTATATGGCACAAAATCCTGATTCCAACTTTACTGCCTTAATGAAGGGGTGCGGCAGTCAGTTTGTCGTTGTCAGCGCCGATGTACTGTATGACGATCAATATGACTATGATTGGAATCAGGGGTGGATCGAATGCGAGCCGGATGAAGCAATCTATATGTTTGTAAACACAACTGAGTTGGAGACAGATCCGGATTATGTTGCAGATATCTGTATACGGGTATTTGAATCTGTAGGAGAAAGCTATATCATAGAAGATTAATTCATCCTTCTGCGCTAAGGAACAAATATTATTGTGAATATTTGCAAATGGAGCCAGGTTAAGCAATTTTGGAAAAAATGTAATCATAAAAGGCACCCAATCTGGATTGTAGTAGATTAATGTTATGAAATAAAAGGAGATCGTAGTAATGAATATTTTAAAAAAAATTGCGGGAGGTCTGGCCATAGCTGCCATATTGGCGGTGCAGCCTGTACAGGATATACAGGCTGCGCCTGCCCTGAATGAGGAGAACTTTGACTATGACTGGTATCTTGAGCAGCATCCCGACCTTGCAGCGGTAGTTCCTGCAGATGACCATGATGCTATATGGCAGTTTTACCAGACTGTCGGAGAACCGGCGGGATGGCTTGGACGACCGTCAAAAATTTCTTATCTGACAAAGGATGAGTTTGATTTTGATACATTTTTGGCACAGAATCCCGATGTGTATGCGGCGTTTGGAACAGACTATGACAAGGTGTATGAATGGTATCTGACAACGGGAGTATACGAGGGCAGAGACGCGCAGGCAAAAAGCGATGGCACAAATGCCCGCATGAAAATTTACGATATTGCGGACAGCATCACGGATCGCAATATGTCCACCAGGGAAAAAGTAAAGGCTGTACACGACTGGCTCTGCATCCATGTGGCTTATGATTATGACAATTATCTAAATGGCACGATTCCCCAGAGCTCCTATGGTATCGAGGGACCTATCATATATGGGAAATCGGTATGTCAGGGATATGCACTTACATTTCAGGCCTTTATGGAAACGCTTGGCATTGAAAATGAGTATGTACGCGGCGAAGCGACAAACAGCAGCGGACATACAGGCGGTCATGCGTGGAATCAGGTCAAGGTTGATGGACAGTGGTATTGGATCGACGTGACATGGGATGATCCAGTACCTGACCGGCCTGGTATTGTATATAGGTATACATATTTTCTCATCAGTGAAGAGCAGATGAATAGAAATCATATGCCTGAATAAACAGTATAGGCATTGGGTTTCTGGCAGTTTTGAGTATGAGGAGCTGTTCCTGTATAAAGCGTTTGAGAAACAGCTGGAGGATATGATGGTGAGCAGCGCGTTTCAGCCGGAACTCTGGAATGCGCTATGGCACGGCAAAGGTGTTTCAAAACCGCGCAGGGAGGCCAGACAACAGGAAATACAGGCTAATGTTATTTTACGGTAGTCTGGAACTAATCATATATGGTCTGGCCAGTATGGTGCTCTGGTTTGTGGTGGAGTACAATTGGTGGGTGCGCCTGATGCTGGCGGTGCGTATGGTGCTGTTTGCCACAGGCTTCATGCCAGGGATTTTTTCGAGAAAGTTTCATTCGGGGATTTCCGGGCTGGTTGTTTGTTCCCTGCTCTGTTTTGCAGTCGAGTGTGTGGCATACCTTAATTCCCTAAAATAAGTGATTCTACTTCCGTTCCTAAAAAGCTTTAAATATGGCATTTTTTATACCAATAATTTGAAAGCATCGGCATTTTATTGTATAATGTTTAGAAGTAAACAAGTGGTTCTGCATTAAGGAGATACGCCAATGTATATTAACTATAAAATCAAAGATGGCATCAAATACACCATGGTAGTAACCTCAGTCAGAAAAGGCTCTTACGTAATTGAAAAAACAGGCAGTAAAACAGGCGATACTCCGGACGGCAAGCTTCTTCCTTTGAACGTGGCGGCGGGGCAACATTGCGCAGGCATCTGATGATGACATTTATGGCTGCAGTCTGATGCCGGACCGGTTGAAAAAAGACATCGCTGTAAGTATAAACGAGGTGAATTATTATGGACGAATATTCCAATTTAATTGACGATTTTGTTCTCCAAAATCAAAACATATTAGGAGAAAATCTGGTTGGCATCTATCTCCACGGCTCTGCGGTGATGGGCTGCTTCAACAGTCAAAAGAGCGATCTTGACTTTATCATTGTCATCAGGGATCCTGTCTCAAACGCGGCGAAACGCGCGTATATGGACATGGTAGTCGAGTTGAACAGGCAGGCTCCCGCAAAAGGAATCGAACTCAGCATTGTCAGGGAAAATGTGTGCAGCCCATTTGTATATCCGACTCCCTTTGAGCTTCATTTTTCCATAGCGCACTTAAACTGGTATCAGACCGATCCCGATGATTATGTCAAAAAGATGCATGGTACAGACAATGATCTGGCGGCTCATTTTACCATCATCTATCACAGGGGCAGGGCATTGTACGGAAAGGCAGTTCGCGACGTTTTTACTGAAGTCAGCAGGGAACATTATTTTGAC
Source organism: Lachnospiraceae bacterium UBA7179 (assembly GCA_002491195.1). Classification (GTDB taxonomy): domain Bacteria; phylum Bacillota; class Clostridia; order Lachnospirales; family Lachnospiraceae; genus COE1. The sequence continues at coordinate 40,310 of DKVL01000076.1, read as the reverse complement.
AGTATCTGGGGTGATATTGAGAATGCGCAGGACGAAATCACGGAAAATCCTACTTATATCATTCTCAATCTGTGTCGCGTGCTTGCATACAGCAAAGAAAACCGGATTCTGTCAAAACTGGAAGGCGGAAAATGGGGACTTGAAAATGTCCCCAGAAAATACGTGGAAATGATTTCGGGTGCGCTGGATGAATACCAATTGAACCACGCCATGAAGCTTGATGAAGCGCTTGCAAGAGAATATGCGGCATACATGCTGGAACAGATCAAACATGAGCAAGCAGTGAGTGCATTCTCAGAAACTGTAAGAAAATAAGTGATGCAGATTGCAAAGCATATCTCTTTAAAATTAAATTGATAAATCGTTTGGCAAAAATGCAGACGCAGAAAGCAGAGACATAAAGGGCAATGCCTTGCTGCGAGGCTTTCTGACAATTGTATATGCAGTAATAGACAGGTCAGGAGAAGGAGAAGCAAACCATGAACATCACAAAAAATTTGAACGATTACATCACATCAGAAATCAAGTACTGGGATTTTTCCGGCGTGATCCGGGTTGTGCAGAATGGTAAAACTCTGTTTGAGACCAGCCGCGGTTACTCTAATATTGCGTTTGACATCAAGAATGACATGACGACGCGCTTTACCGCCGCCTCCATTGCCAAGCAGTTTACCGCATTTGCGATCATGCTTCTATACGATCTTGGGCTAATACAGCTTCGCGAAAAGGCGAATCGGTATCTGCCCTCCAATCTGCAGCTACCCACAGACATCACCGTCCACAATCTGTTATCTCACACATCCGGACTGCACAACAATTACAACTTTGAGGATGATTTTTATGTGTACGAGGACAGAAAGCCTTATGATCAGGAGGAATTTTTCAAAAAATGGATTCTGAAAAATCCGATTGCCAAACCCGGTGAGGCATTTGACTACAACAATTCCAATTATACGCTGCTTGCGTGGATCATCGAAACCGTCTCGGGGCAGACTTATAATGAATTTCTGAAAAAGCACATTTTCTCGAAACTTGGCATGCGTCAAACGACCTATGACAATGGCCAGGAAATCCTGCGAAACAAGGCGGAAAATTACCTGAACGACTATGGCGTTCTGGTCAGGGCGCCCTACACCAATCCCCTGTTTGGCATTGGTGCAGGAGCGCTCGTCACAAACTGCGACGACCTGCAGCGTTGGTATGAGTGTCTGAAAAACAGGGAATTATTGTCAGAACAGGCCTACAAGATCTTCTTCACCCCAAATGAGAACCACTACTGCTATGGTTTGGAGCGCCATGAGGAATACGGAACGGTCAAGTATGCACACGGCGGCGATTTTCTCGGCGTTCTGGCTTACACGCAATACTTTTTTGACGAAGACCTCTGCATCATCATCCTGTCCAACACGGAGGCGCTTGACCAATACCGTCTGGGCAATGGCATTGCGGCCATTCTGCACAATGAACCTGCACAAAGTTCCCGCAGACCGCAGGAAGTCCTACTGCCGCCGGAAGCGCTTCAACGATACACGGGAACCTACCTTCCCGGCAAAATACAGATTGAAGAAAAGAATGGTAAACTGTATTTGAACCGCGTGAACCAGAACATTCATATTGAACTGTACTGCGTCGGCGAGCACAGCTTTATGCGGCGTCATGAGGAACAGTCTGTTCCCCACAGATTGCTTCAGGACGGCGCTGCCAATCCCTCTGTGTGGGGATATGAGCGTGTTAGCGCACAGTTTATATAAGAAGGTGCGAGCCGATGAACTTCGAGTACGAAAAAGATTATATCATGAGGATCATCAAGGAGATGGTCAGAATTTTATTTTCACTGTTTTTTGGGAAAAAACAGGTCGCTGTCGAGCAGGAAGCCGAAAATAGGTACGAGGTCGCAGGCAAAAAGTTAAGTGAGCTAAAGGCGATGATCGATCAGGGTAACATGAATGAGGCGGAGAACATTTTATTAGGCGGAATTGATTATACCAACAAAAACGAAGTCGCCGCCGCTGCCCTTTTTTATCAATACCTAGGCGAGCAGGAAGATGACTTTCTCAAACAACATCATTATTCCAGGGAAGAAGCTCTCGATGGCCTGAAACAGCTCCTGCGCAATGCAGGTTTTGGCGATTTGACCAGTGTAATCGAATAACCAAATATTGATGAAAGGCATTTGTCCATGAGAATGTATGCATATTTAAAAGAACCTTATCCATGTAATAAAACCCAAATGATTTATAAAGTGATGATTCACGAGCAGCCCGGAACAGGCGTTTACACTTACTATTACACTGACAGGAATGCCATATTCAGCACCTATGATTCCTACAGCGATAACGTCGAAACCGCAATGGAAGAATTTGAAAAGGAACTGGACGAACAGGGCTGGATCATGATTGAAGATCCATTGCCAGGCTGCCAGCATGACTGCATTTTGCCGATCCGTGTAAAAGGACGGGAGACCGGAAATCCCCAATGGGGGCACTATGAAATCTTAGAAAACGGGGAATGGTGGGAATACGATCCGCCGAAACCTTAACGCTATGATCGTGGAAATAGAGTACTATAAAGGCGATATCCTTTTATCAGGGAAACAGATCTCCTACGCAGATTTTTTGCGGCAGGTCAAAGAAGTAGAATCGGTATTTGACAGAGTACAAGACAATTTTACCGATTTACTCTGCTGGAGATATCATTGGACAATCATGGAAACACAGGAAAATCCCATATATGTCTATGACCGGGACACCCAACAAGCATATCAGCCGTCACATTCAAACGATTGACTGATATATCAGAACACACAAAGGGGATTAAAATGAATTTTCGACTCGCTGTGATGCAGGATTTGCCACAGATGAAAAAGATGTACTGCAACCTTATCCAAAACATGAATGAAAACCAGATACCGATCTGGGACGACATTTATCCCTGCGCCTTTTTTGAGGACGACATTATAAGCAAGCGGCTCTACCTGATGCTGGACAATACCGAAATTCTGTCCGCATTTGCCCTGTGTGAGTCCAGTTCCGGCGAGAACGCTGTTGAATGGAAAGACTGCTCTGGTAAGGCATTGTACCTTGACCGTTTTGGCGTCAACGCAGATTATTCCGGCAAGGGGATTGGCAGTCTGATGCTCAATAAGGCAAAAGAAACGGCCAGGACTCTGGGTGCAGAATACTTGCGCCTTTTTGTTGTGGATATCAATACACCCGCTATTCATTTGTATGCCAAAAACGGGTTTACGCGCGTAAAGGGTATCTATGATGAGGTGATCGACGCTGATTGCGTATTGCGCCAATATGGCTATGAACTGCAACTGCAGTCTGATCGGGTGTGGTATCTATGTCAGCATTGCTCTAAAATTAATGTCAGACAAAGTACCTTTATCGGAGGGAATCTAACAGGGAATATCAGAGACCTTTCAGTATTATGAAGATCAGAACTGGAGCGATATTTCCGCATATCTCCGGCTAAGCGATGCGTCATCTTTCAGAAATCTGTCAGAAAATGAAATTCAGAGCAGTGGACTTATATGGTGCCGCTGGATGATAGACTTGCGGCAATCAGGGAACTATATGTAAACCGCGGCAAATACTTTGAAAACGATTACAATCGGCAGTAAAACAATTGTGGAGGCTGTTGTTTGATGTTCAACAGCCTCCCGCTTTTTATGTGCAAGCGCTTCCTTTTTCTTCCCGCTTTCGCTGTCATTGAGCAGCACCCTGAGATAATTCAGGGCAGATGTATCCGATATGATTGTAGGAAATGAAACGAAATTGAATGGAATCGTGTAGGTATTTATGGTAAGATAACGATGATAAACAATTCCGTAAATACTTGAAATTTGGAGGTAAATAAATGATTTCTACAAGGATTAAAGATGTTGATATGGTATTTGAAACGGCACCTTCCATTTTCTCGCCCAATTCGATTGATAATGGAACATTGGCTATGTTATCTGTGATTGATTTTTTACCATCTGATAAAGTACTGGATTTGGGTTGCGGGTATGGTATTGTAGGGATACTTGCAGGTAAATTAATAGGTGAGGAAAACGTCATAATGTGTGATGTTTCTGAACAGGCAATCGAATATGCAACTATGAATCTGCGCATGAATAATGTGCCAAATATTAGAATCAGACTGAGTGATGGATATAAAAATGTAGGAGAAAGAGATTTCACGCTTATATTGTCCAATCCGCCGTACCATGCAGATTTTTCTGTTGCAAAACATTTTATTGAGGTTGGATTTAAAAAATTAGCGATCGGTGGGAAACTGATCATGGTTACAAAAAGACTTGACTGGTATAAAAATAAATTGACTTCTGTCTTTGGCGGTGTTAAGGTTCATGAGATAAACGGATATTATGTTTTTGTCGCAGAGAAAAGAAATCAGGCCATAAAAGAAAAGGAGAAAACAACAAACAATTTATCAAAAAAATTGCAACGGAAACAGCAACACAATAAGAGAAATCGGAAAAAATAAAACATATACTGGAAATTGAAAGGCGTGTCAGGTGCTAAATGACTTGGCACAACAGAGGATATTGCGCCGGATTGGTATAGAACGGGCACAAGATATAGATAATAGTTACTAATAATATGTATTGGGAGGGATGTATGGACTTTTTTAATTTGCTGACGATGGCAGGTGGTCTTGCCCTGTTTCTGTACGGGATGCACCTGCTCAGCGAGGGGCTGGAGAAGCTCTCCGGCGGACGTCTTGAGCGCATACTGGAGAATCTGACAAACAACAGGATCAAGGCGGTGCTCCTGGGGGCGGGCGTGACAGCAGTGATCCAGTCTTCATCAGCCACCACCGTTATGGTCGTAGGTTTTGTCAATTCGGGCATTATGAAGCTCTCGCAGGCGATCGGAATCATCATGGGTGCAAATGTCGGGACGACGATCACCTCGTGGCTGCTGAGTCTGACTGGGATCGAGAGCGACAACTTTTTCCTGCGGCTTGCGAAGCCGACATCGTTCGCGCCTGTTCTTGCCGTGATCGGTGTGATCTTTATTATGTTTCTGAAAAACGGCAGAAAGCGGGATCTCGGCTCGATTTTAGTGGGCTTTGCGATACTGATGACAGGCATGGATACGATGTCCTCGGCGATGAAACCGCTGAGCGGGGTTCCATGGTTTACGGGGCTGTTTACCATGTTCACCAACCCGCTGCTCGGACTGATCGTGGGTGCGCTGATCACGGCGGTCATTCAGTCCTCGTCGGCATCGGTCGGTATCCTACAGGCGCTGTGTGCGAGTGGGAGTATCCGTTATGCGGCGGCAGTGCCGATCATTCTCGGTCAGAATATCGGTACTTGTGCTACAGCAATGATGTCCGGTGTGGGTGCGAGCAAAAACGCGAGACGGGCGTCGATCGTCCATCTGCTGTTTAATGTGATCGGAACGGTCATTTTTATGGTTGTTTTTTATACATTGAATGCTGTTTTTCAGTTTGCGTTTCTGCAGGATGCGGCTGACGGTGCCGGAATCGCGCTGGTGCACACCGGATTTAATGTGACCGCGACGCTGGTTTTGCTTCCTTTTGCAAATTATCTGGAGAAGCTGTCACTCATCATCATTAAGCCTGACGAGGAAGAAGAGAGACAGGCGAAGGAAAACGAACTGTTTGCCAAGATGGATGAACGTTTTTTGAGCACGCCATCCTTTGCGCTGGAGCAGGCGTATTCCTATGCACTCAAAATGGCTGAGCTCACAAAGGAATCCCTGGATAAGGCTACCTATAATCTCTTTGAATATGATAAGAAGAAGATAAGGGAAGTGGAGCAAATGGAAAATCTCGTGGATCGCTATGACGACGAGATCAGCGGGTATCTGGTAAAACTTTCGAGCAGAAATCTGAGTGAATCGGATTCGCGCAAGCTCAATATGCTTCTTCACAGTGTGGGCGACTGGGAGCGGATCTCGGATCACGCGATGAATTTGGCGGACTGCGCAAAGGAGATGGATAAAAAAGAGCAGACTTTCTCAGACAAGGCGACGGAGGAACTCAAAGTGTTTGCACAGGCGGTCAGGGATATTGTCAGCGCATCGGTGCAGGTCTTTGGCGCGGAGGACGAGGAGGCGGCAAAGTCGATCGAACCATTTGAGGAGGCGATCGACACGCTGCAGAAAGAGATGAAGAAGCGGCATATGAAGCGGCTCCGAAAAGGAAAATGTACAGCGGAGATGGGATTTGTCCTCTCGGATATCACGAATAATTTTGAGCGGATCGCGGATCACTGCTCGAATCTTGCGATCAATGTCATGCAGCTTGGCGAGGACGATACGCACGCGCATGAGTATGTCGATCACATCGAAAAGGGCGAGGGAACAGACTTTGACAGGGCTTTGCAGGAACATTTGAGACGCTATGAGCTTCCTGGAAAAGCGGCGAGGTAAGTGTGGGAAGTTGTGTTACAAATACTTTCCGAAATATTTTTCCACAACTTCTGTATCATACCCATCTTCCCCACGCCAATATTCAACAAAAGTCCAATCATGTTTACTGCTTGTAGGCCGATTATAAGACGCAGGATTTAATATTCCTATACAGGCTAAAATTTCAATAATAACCGATCTTTCACCTTTGTTTGATTTCAAGTCAGGAATGTCTTTGAGCTTATCGCGCAATACACTTGGAAAATCTCCAGTTTCACAAGAATTAACCATTTTTAATATCTCTTTAAATATTTTAATATCTGTTTCAGTCGGTTCAGTGATATGCTCTTGTTTCAATTGTTCTAAATCAAAAAGAGTATAAAGCAAATCTCCGTGTCTTACACCGCCCCATTTAATACGTTCAAAATTCAAAACATTCAAATCGCTTTCTATATATTGTTCCTTTCCAATGATTCCATACTTTAAGTTTTTGCAAATTTTACAGGTAGATGATACCGCTACAACTTTACCATTTTGATAAGAATAACCCGATGCAATCGGTGCGTATATATGAGGAGTAATTAATTTTGCAATAAAGTAAGAAGCTATTCCAGAACGCCAGTCCAATCTGCGCGTAGATAGGCTGCTTAAAAAAGCTTTCACTACTTGTTCTAAAGAAATGGAGTTTGCATCTTCAATAATTTTCTTAATACAATCGTCATGTGAAATAGTTATGGGATCAAACATAAGCCCTTTTTCTTTCGCATAAATGAAATCGTCAGGTGTCGTGATGCGTTTATCCTTCCAACTATTACTCGACCAGTACGTTTTAAATAAAATGTTTTTTGCTTTTTTATCCACGATTTCCATGTCTCCTATTGTTGTCGAATTGTTTCATATCATTATCTTACCACAAATACATACACAATTCCATCAAATTATATTTAATCTCCCGTTGCCTTATTCAAACCGCTCCTCATTTTATGTTTTCATACATTTAAAAATTTGTCAGGGATTGGTATGTCTGCTTATGCACCAGTACTTCCGTAATGTTTCAATCCTATATGCCAAAACAGATAAGCAATGATTACCATAATCAAAGCGATGACAGGGGAAATATAAGCAATCCATAAATCCGGGTAATCCTTGCCAAGAAGATTTGCCACTGGATAATATCCGGTAAGAGCATAGGGTACGATAAAGGTTAGCAAAAACTGTATTCCCTTTGCGTAGATTTGTATCGGATAGTCACAAAAGTTTTTTAACCCATAATTGTTATTGGTCAGTAAAGAAACAATTTCTTCGCTTTTCACGGTCCAAAAGCTGATTGTGCCAGTAATGACTGTAATTGCAGAAAAAATAGCAAAAGCAGCAAGCAGGCTTACACAATAATGAAAAACAGCTATTACCGTCCACTTGATTTGCATGTTTTGCAGGCTGTATATCCAAAAATATACAGAAAAAAACAGGCGGGGTAAGAATGTATATTGAAACTGCTGCAAAACCAGATATACAAACGGACTAACAGGTCGTGTTAAATAGCAATCAAATCTTCCGCTGCGAATCAGTTCTCCAATATCCCGCATTGGACTCCAGAAAAAGAAACAACTAAAGGAATAGGATAACCAACTTGTTGTAAACATAAAGAGAACTTCATATTGATTCCAACCCGCAATGCTATTGAAATTATGGAATATAACATAAAATCCTGCAAAATATACTCCGATTAAAATCGTATTTGCAATTAGTTCCAGCAAAAGCGAAAGGTGATACTCTAATTTCCCTTTTAAATACATGATGACGAATCTCCGATACATCCTAAAATAATCCATTATTTAACCTCCTTGTACGATTAGCTTTCTTTTTCCGATTCTCCAGATAATTTCCGTAATAACAAATAAAAATAGAATCCAAATGAGCTGAGTCAGAATATCATTCCATATGTTCTGAGGGTTCATCGGGCTTGTCATAATTGTTACCGGGATTGCATATATTGCGCGGAATGGAAGAAAAAAATTGATTTGATACAAGAAATCAGGAAACATTGTTACAGGTATCCACGCCCCGGATAAGAGCTTATAAACCGCACCTAAAAGCATGTTCAAGGGCCATGTTACAATCAGCCAGAATGCCAGCAGTCCGATCATCAGCGAATATAAAAATTGAATACAATATGCCAGTATGATTGATAAGAAACCATATAAAATTTGTTCCTGACACAGTAACGGTATACGTATAGCAACAATTGCAAGCATACTTAACGGGATGCAGTAAAATACGATTTTCACAATGCTATCGCCCAAATGCCTTGAGAATATCATTTTTCTAAAATCGATAGGTCTTATTAATTCCATAATGATATTCCCAGTCTGGATCTGGGCATTGATCCATTCAATTGTATTGCATTCGATCAATGCAGAAATGATCGTAGCTACAATAATGTATTTTAATGTATCTTCCCGATTGATTCGTTGATTCATTTGACTATGGGATGAAAAAAGGGCAGTCCATATAGAAAATTGTAAATATAGGTATATTATTTTTGAGAAAAATTTAGCCCATATGGCGCTGGGATATACCATATGTTCTTTGATGCCAATTACGATATAGTCTATATATTTCCTCATAAAAAATCCCCCTCATATATGTTTTTGATTATGGTTTCAAGATTGTTTTCCACAGTAGTATCTTGATAAAGCTCCGCCTGATCAGAATTGCGATATGAATTTTTCAATTCCTGCAGTGTCCCATGATATAAAAGAGTTCCTTTATCAATGATAATCATTTTTGAGCACAGTGCCTCAATATCTGAAAGATCATGTGTAGTCAAAATAATGGTTGTATTTCTCTCTTGATTGATTTTGCGAATAAAATCCCGTATTTTGGCTTTCGCTAAAACATCAATTCCAATAGTCGGCTCATCAAGAAACAGGATTTCAGGGTTATGTAACAAGGCCGCAGCCAAATCCGCTTTCATTCGTTGTCCAAGACTTAGAAGTCTGGGGGTTTATCAATAAATTCTGACAGATTCAGAATATCGGAAAAGATCACTATATTTTGCCTGTAAGCTTTTTCTGGAATATGATACATGTCTTTGAACAGTTTAAATGATTCAATTACTGGAATATCCCAGCACAACACGCTCCTTTGGCCAAATACTACACCGATTTTCAACATAATCTGCTTATGATTTTTCTTGAAATTGAGACCATCGATAGAAATCGTTCCATGGTCTGGGGTTAAAATTCCTGTCATCATTTTTATCGTCGTAGATTTCCCCGCACCATTTGCACCAATAAACCCTACAATATCACCTGATGGGATTGTAAAAGAAATATTATTTACAGCAGTCATCAATGAATACTTTCTGATTCCAAAACCCCCTGCTGCTTGATCTGCATTAGAACGTTTTTTTACTTTATATGTTTTTGTTAAATTCTTTACTTCTATGCCCATAGTTGTTGCACCTCCAACATCTTTTTAGTATAATACCATCAGATATGCTATTAGTAAAATTGAAAAAAATGAATAAAACGTTCAATTTTTTTGAACAAGGAGTGCTGCTATGACGATCATACAATTAGAAACTTTTCTTAAAATTACTGAAACAAATAGTTTTTCTTCCGCTGCAAATTTGCTGGGATATGCGCAATCAACGGTCACTACGCAAATGAAACAACTCGAAGAAGAACTGCATTGTCTTTTGTTTGAAAGGCTTGGAAAGTCTATTATTCTCACATCCGAGGGGGAACGATTATCAGTATATGCACAAAAAATACTACAGTTGGAACGGGAAATCTTACTGGAAGTGCCAACCTCAAAAGAACCTGCCGGCCTATTGAAATTAGGAATTTCAGAATCCTTATGTTACAATACGTTTCCGCAGCTTCTTCTGGAGTATAAAAAGAAATTCCCTAAAGTTGAAATTCAACTTCAATTTATTACCCGTGCCACATTTCCTCTCTTGCTAAAAAAAGGAGTATTGGATATGGTATACACATTAAATCCTTACATAGAATCGACAGAACTTGTCATGTTATACAAAAAGCCAGAAACATTAGGATTCTATGCAAGCCCAAAATACCCGTTAGCAGACAAAAATAATATCGAGGAAACAGATTTAGAAAATATTCCTCTGCTCCTTACTTCTCACGAATGCAGCTTCAGAGCGATGCTTGTGGAAGCACTAACCAAATTATCAATTACACCTAAAATCGTTTTGGAGACAAGCAGTAAAGAAATATTAAAGCAATTTGCCATCAATCAGTTTGGGGTAGCCTTTATGCCTGATATGGTAGTACATGAAGAAATCAGAAACGATTCTCTGAAAAAATTATGTTGGGCTGGAAACGACTTTCCAATATTTTCACAGATATTCATTCATAAAGATAAGCATTTCAATATGGCAATGGAGGGATTGGTGAAAATCATATCGGAAAATACGGTCTGAGTGGTGTTATTATATTTGGTTGTGACAGATGTGATTTTGTTTCCCTGATCTTCCATTGTTAGGGCGTGGTATGCAAGGGGATAAAATACAGTTTGGCGTATAATAATGCGTTAAATAGGACTGAAAATTGTGAAATATGACAGTTAAATTTAGTAAATTGCACAAAATTTATTGTTATAGCATATTTTTGTTGTGCTGGAAAAAAAATTAAACTATAATATATTCGTTGAGTTTAGCGCATTACAGTGTTGAAACAGCTTTAGAAATCAATTTTAAATTAGTATTATAAACCAAGGAGGATTTGAAAATGTCTTATGTAGATGAGGTATTAGAGCTTGTAAAGAAAAAGAATGCGAGCGAGCCGGAGTTTATCCAGGCTGTAACAGAGGTTTTAAATTCACTGAGACCTGTTGTGGAGGCAAATGAGGAGCTTTACAGAAAGAACGCGATTTTAGAGAGGATCACGGAACCGGACCGTCAGCTCATGTTCCGCGTGCCATGGGTGGATGACAAGGGACAGGTGCAGGTAAACAGAGGGTTCCGCGTGCAGTTCAACAATGCCATTGGACCTTACAAGGGAGGACTTCGTCTGCATCCTTCTGTAAACTTAGGGATCATTAAGTTCTTAGGTTTCGAGCAGATTTTTAAAAATTCTTTGACAAGCCTTCCGATCGGCGGCGGCAAGGGTGGTTCCGACTTCGATCCGAAGGGCAAGTCTGACAGAGAGATCATGGCCTTCTGCCAGAGCTTTATGACAGAGCTTTCCAAGTATATCGGCGCGGATATTGACGTTCCTGCCGGTGATATCGGAACAGGCGCAAGAGAGATTGGTTTCATGTTTGGTCAGTACAAGAGAATCAAGGGCACATTCGAGGGCGTTCTCACAGGTAAGGGACTTACATACGGCGGTTCCTTAGCGCGTACAGAAGCGACTGGATATGGCCTTCTCTATCTGACAGAGGAACTGATGAAGTGCCATGGCGAGTCTATGGAAGGCAAGACTGTTGTTGTGTCAGGTGCAGGTAATGTTGCAATCTATGCGACACAGAAAGCACAGCAGATGGGTGCAAAGGTTGTCACATGCTCTGACTCGACAGGCTGGATCTATGATCCGGAAGGAATCGATGTAGCGCTTCTCAAGGAAGTGAAGGAAGTCAAGAGAGCAAGACTGACAGAGTATGCAGCAGCAAGACCGAGTGCAGAATATCACGAGGTAAGCGCCGCTGATAGGAGCGGCGCGGGTGTATGGCAGATCAAGTGTGATATCGCACTTCCATGCGCGACACAGAATGAGCTGTTGATCGACGATGCAAAGCAGTTAGTGGCAAACGGCTGCAAGTGTGTATGTGAGGGTGCAAATATGCCAACCACCATTGACGCTACAGAGTACTTACAGCAGAACGGTGTATGGTTTGTCGGCGGCAAGGCTGCAAATGCAGGCGGTGTTGCGACTTCTGCACTGGAGATGTCCCAGAACAGCGAGAGACTGAGCTGGAGCTTCGAGGAGGTTGACGCGAAGTTAAAGAATATTATGGTGAACATCTATCACAATATTGATGATGCGGCAAAGAGATATGGTATGGAAGGCAACTATGTGGCAGGCGCAAATATTGCAGGCTTTGAGAAGGTAGTCAATGCAATGCTCGCGCAGGGCGTCTGCTAATTTATAAAAAGAATCCCCAAAGCGTTATGTTTTGGGGATTTTCTTATTTTCAGAATATTCATATCATGGGAGTAAAAAGAGGTAAATTTGAGTTCGTTGGTTACAAATAGGCTACAAGTGGGCTACTGGTAGGCTACAAAAAAGTTACCGGTAATTTATTTACCTCAGCAACCAATTCGGGGATTGTTTTTTCGGTGTAAACAGCTCTTGTCACATCGGCGATTTCCTCGGTTTTAAATGCCGTTCCTTCTTTGTTTCCAAGAGTGTGTCCCATAATAATCTTCTTGCATGTTTCGTTGATACACGCATTGTCTGCAAGGGCGGCAAAGGTATAGCGAATAAAATCCAAATGATTGGATTTTATTTTTGGTGTATGGCTTCTTTCCTTTATGGGTAACAGTGGCTGCTGCAGCACCTACATACGCCGGTTCAGAGCTGAAATCAACCGTATACTGGCTAAGGTTTGGATTTCCTTAGTCATAGCCATGTAGCATATCTTATCAATCAAGGCGTACAGCCTTTGATTATAAAAGAAAGGTTAGGACATAGGGATATTAAGATCACGCTGAATACTTATCAGCATTAATATCCTAATCAGCAAAAGAAAGAGACAGATATGCTACATAGACCGATTGCAGAAAAAAGTGTCTGATTCGGGGCGTTTGGAGCGTCATTTAGGCAGAGAGCGGGTGCGGTCGATAGTAGAACGGACAAAGGTGTTAGAACAGGCAGAACGGGCGAATAAACGCCTGAAATGGGCCTTTGAAATGAGTCGGTCGCATGAAAGAACTGTGCAAAGAGCGCAATAATCTTTATGAGAAATAGAACGATTTGAAAGGGCAGAAATACAAAATAGAAAAATCGTTGAAACGATAAGAAATATGGGGTATGGTGGTGGCTATGCCCTATATTTTTGTGGTAAATGGAGAATGAAGGTGATATAATCAAAAAAAAGAAAGTATGGAGGTATCCTATGACTATTCTTGAGCAAATAAGTCATGAAACAATGGTATTTATGCGTGGCAAATATCGTTTAGATGAAATCGGAGATGGCAAAGATGAATTGAAGTTTAAGCAGGGTCAAAAGACTATTGTCACAATATATATTCATGAAGATAAATTTACCTTTCTAATTATTTTTGGCAAAAAAGAGCGTGAATGTTTTGAAATGCAGAAAAGCGGGTTTTCAAAATATGTGTGCGATTATTATGATCATTCAAAAACTTACCATGATGGAAAATGGATGTTTATTGATGTAAACACTTTGGAGCAATTACAAGAGGTCAAAAAACTCATATTAATTAAAAAGAAGCCTAATCGTAAGCCTTTTCCAAAGGAAAGTGCGTTATATTCCAAATGTGGTCAGCGCTGTGATTTGTGCGTTCATTATATTTATACAAGTGAAGAACTGCGAACGACTATGGAAGTGTCATTAAGTAAAATGTGGGGGCAGACAGATTGGAGTATGCGTTGTGAGGGATGCTGCAGTGACAATTGCTACTGTAACGACGATCCATGTAATGCGAAAGGGTGTGCGCCGAAGAAGAAATTGTCAGAGTGCAGAGAGTGTGAGGAATTTCCATGTATAAAGGCAACATCTGCGGATTATCGCTCTATGATACATACGGAGGTTCATTATGCTGATGACATAACTTGGGGAATTCTTCCATATGTTCCTATGCAATATGAAGATCAGTAAGCAATAGTAGCTTGGTTGTTTGGAAGCGTGGGGAGTATGAATGCAAAACAATATGCATCAAATGATATAGATTTTTGGGATAAAACATTAAAGAAATGTAAAGAGAGGTGATAAAGACTAATTTAATCGTACAGATCAAATCAATATTTTCAGAAAATGTGATGACAGAAAACCTTGAAAACACGTCATCTGTCAAACAAGGTTCTCCCAACCTAATCCGTGAGGGTGGACATACAGTTGGGTCTGGTCGTGTTTCAGCATCTGAGCAGTGGGAGTGTTCTTTGGAGCGCTTCACAGGATTTGTATATCCAATTATCAGACCGATAAATCGTGCATTTATATATTTTGAATATGGTGGGGAACTGTTCAGAAATAACATGCACATCTTGACTTGTCTATTTCTCCGATTGCACATATCAAAAAGCCTCGCCTAAGGCATTGCCATTTATGCCTTTGCCTCCTAAGCCTGCGTTTTTGATATGTACCCTTATATCCGGCGCAAGCTGCACATGTTATTTCTGAACAGTTCTTAAGTCTGGCGTGGGTGTGAAAAGTAACCGACAGGTGTTAAGAAGTCAAGATTCCTGATCGAGTATCTTGCAATCGGAATCTGCATATGTTATATTAGACATAGAAAAGGAATAATCGCCCACAAAGTGGTTGCCTTCCCGATGTGACATAAGCCTGCCTGAATCGGTAGGCTTATTTAAAAAAGTGAAAGATCTGTTGAAGAACGGAGGAAAGGATATGGTAGAGATAATGACAGACAGACAATATGATGGGATTTTGCAGATGATTGAGATGATTGTGGACAGCTGCAAGGATTTGGAAGAAGCAAAGAAAAAAATAGCAGAATTACGGAAAGAAAAGAAGGAAAAGGAAAAAACGGAATAAACGCAATGGCAGAAAGCAGAAGTGGAAATTGAAAAATATATCTTGCGATCTGCATATGCTATAATGCCAATAGGAAAAATAAAGACATGGGCACTTTTTTATAGTGGCAAAGCACCCACTAGGCTATTTGGTGTCCTTTCGGTTATTGTCAAGTCATTTGATGATGTAGTGGCATGCTGCACCAGCAACTAGTGCTCCATCCAGTTAGAAATTGGAATATGGTGCGAAACAGGCAGTCCCAGATTTCAATTTCTAGCCGGATGGAGTACTAGTTAATAAGTCAAAATTCCTGATCAAGTATCTTGTAATCCGAATCTGCACTTTCTTAACAAATTAACGACTGCAAGATTGCAGTCGTTAATTTGTTCTTCATATCTTCTCAAATCTCTACTTTCAATCCCATTCGTTTTAAACTTTGGGGATTCTTTTTTATGACAGGAAAGCCTTCAGGTTTCCGTCCAGGTTTCCGGCCAGTTCGGTTAGGTCGACGGCCAGCGTTTCAAGATTTTCGATTTCCTGCATCATCTCGTTTGTTGCGTCGGTTGCGGTCTGGGAGAGAGCTGCGCTGTCAACGGCGGATTCGGATAAGTCGGAGATAATGCGCGATACATTGTCTTTTGCCAGATTCATGTCAGCTACATTGGTCTGCATGGCGACTTCTTTTTCTGTGATCTGGTGGATATCGCTTGCAATATCGCTGAAAATTTGTCTTGTCTTATCGATATTGACTTCCTGATTTTCCAGGGTATCTTTGATTGTGTCCGTAACAGTGACGATTCCGTTTGTCTTTTCCACCAGAGACTGAATGTTCTGTCCGATCTGTGCGGCGGATTTGTTGGATTCCTCAGCGAGTTTCTGGATTTCCTGAGCGACTACTGCAAAACCTTTCCCGGCTTCGCCTGCGCGTGCCGCCTCGATGCTTGCGTTGAGGGCGAGCAGATTTGTCTCGTCTGCGATGTTTGTGATGTATTCTGTCACGCTTTTGATCTGTTCTACCGATTCATTGGTGACAGTGACCTGAGCTCCGATTTCGGTTACAGTTTCACGTGAATTTCTGCTGCTCTCGGTGAGTTCGCTTAAGATATTGTGGCTGTTTTCAGAGAGTGACGCCATATGCTGGGACAACAGATTAATCTGCTCGATCTGCTCCAGCATCATATCGATTGCATAGCGTGTAGTTTCAACATCGTTGGCTGCGCTGCGTGTGTCAGCTTCCTGACTGTTTGCCTTTTCATAAATCTGTTCAATGCTGCTGCTCATTTCTTTCGCTGCAGCCACATTTTTGCCAGACATTGTATTTAACTGTTCCACGGCTGATGTCAGCTTCAGCATTCCACTCTGGATCGTGCTGAGAAGACTGTCTATTTTTAACCGCAGTTTTTCGGTTCCAAGAGCAAGCTCGCCAAATTCATCTTTCCGCTTGTTGCTGACTAGACTGGTATCTGTGAGGTCTCCCTCGGAAACTTTTAGGAGCACGTGGCGTACATCGTGCAAAACCCTGGTCAGACCGCCTATGTACCAGAAAATAAACAGGGCTGCTGTGATCAGAATGACGGCGGATGCCAACGCGCTTGTAAAGATATAACGCGTCATCATGTTTTCCAGTTCTGTGGTGGGTGTAGATGCCATCAGGGCGCCGATCACGGTCTGGTCGCTTGACTGGACGATCGGAATGATGTAGGCGTGACACATTTTATGGTCAATTTCGATATTTTTATACCAGAGCTGCGCTCCCTGCTCCAGCGTATAGGTTTTGATATTGTCTCCGGCTTTCATGCCAATCCAGCGGATGTGATCGTCATTGCAGATGGAAGTCATAACTGCAGTGTCCTGATAAAAAAAGGTGATATCAACATCAGTCTGCTCTTTTAAATCATCCACAACAGAAGTCTCCTGTGAGACGTTGAAGTTCATTCCACGCCATACATACCCGTCTGCTTTCATGGAATAGTCACCATATCCCTGGCTGCTGTACAGGTTCATCGCCGCCAGGGCACTGGATTTCAGACGGCTTTTGGTCTGATTGTACATGCCGGAGCGGAACAATACCATACCGATGACCAGAGATAAAATGGTCAGAAGCAGGAGGGGAATGCAGCACAGTGTAAGCATTTTCTGCTTAAATTTCATAGTCGCGCCTCCCTACATTGCATCTTTTGTAATGACCGTCACACCGGTGTCCGTTTTGGTGTTGGTGTCCGTGTAAGTGCCTTCAAGAGCCTGTATGGCGATCGACATGCCATCATGTCCCATGACCTGCGGGTTCTGCTGCATCGTAGCATAGATGGTTCCGTCTGCCACGAGGGAGAGCACTGCATCGGAGGTGTCGAATCCGACAATGACGCTTTCCGCAGAGGCTTCTTTTATGGCATTTCCGATTGCGACGGTTGTCCCCTCGTTTGTGCCAAAGAATCCCACATAGTTTTGGGAAAGTCCGGCGTTGACTGCACTCGTGACATTGCCGGCGTCATCCTGCATGAATACTGTATCAGCAAGCGTAAAGCCTGTTCCCTCAAATGCCTCGCGGAATCCATTTTCCCTTGCTACACAGGAAGCAGTGTCAGCGGTGACACCCATGACGCCAATGGTTCCGCTGGTGATGCCTTTTTCCTGCAATGCATGGATCATGGTTTCTGCGGCAGTTTTGCCTGCAACGATATTGTCTGTAGAAAGCGCTGTCACACAGTCATAGCTTGCCGCGCTGTCGACGTATACAATCTTGCATCCGGCATTGGCTGCCTTTTCCAGACTGGCGTTGACACCGTCCTTGCTATTGGCTGCCAGCAGGATAGCGTTTGCGCCATCTGCAACAGCATCGTCAATGCAGGCGCTCTGCAGTGCGTCGTCGTGAGCATCAGGTCCAGTCCATTTGTAAGTGATATTGCCGATTTCATTTACTGCGCTCAGACAGCCATCATCAATGGATTTCCAGTAACTGTCGGTCAGGTCCATTGTGATCAGATAGACCGTATAGCTGTTGCCGGCAGTGGGGGGAGTTGGTATGTTTGTGCTTAGCGTACCAGTGTCTGTATTGCTGCCTGTTGTCTGCTGTGCGGCAGGAGATGGCTCTGAGGTCACTGCAGATACCATCGGTTGTTCCGGCATGATAATTTCCGGTGTCGTGTTCGCGCCGCATCCGGCTAAAAGGAATGAAAATGGAATATTTTTCTGTTTTTGGAGTAACTATTTGAGTTTGAGATATAAAGATCTATTTTGATTTGCTCGATATAGTTTATGATACATGAAAGTGTGTCCTTTTTGTACTGCACGGAAGCATAGTTTACAATTAAGGAACTGTTTAGAAAACTGAGCATTTATACAGCGTCCTTATCACAAGTAATTGCGGAACAGTTTCTAAAAACAAATTTTGTCTGAATCAGGGAGGATGATGGCATGAGTATGATATTGGGAATTATTGGAACAGTTAACAGGAAAAACACGAAAAGACTGGAAATCAGAGACAAGAGCGGAAAAGTCACTGGCTCAGTCACAATTCGCAAAGGACGGCCGCAGCCAGTGGTAAAAAAGCGTCTGCCATACAGCTTCAAGGAAATATCAACGAGGCTTTTGCAGACAAAAAAATCAGGCAATGCACAGCGTGTCTTGTTGAGCGCAAAGCAAAAGGCTGCGTCGCTTAGGCTGATGTACAAGGGCGGCGTGTACGATGATGATGAAGTTTTTGCAGCCCTCATGCATGCGCAGGCAATTGCCAGAGTGGCAAAGAAGCGCGTGAATCATCTGGAGGAGGAAGAGCGCGCTGAGAAGAAGATCGGAGAAGATGGCAGCTTCTGTGAGGCAGACATTGAGGAGAAAACCGAGGAAGCGACTACAAAGCAGATCCACAAGGAGGAAGAAGAACAGAAAAAGGCAAAGATGGATATGGAGCGGATGCAGAAACTCATGGAGCAGTATGAGCGGATGATGCAGGAGGCAATGAAGGAGTTAGAGCAGCTCGACGATCTGGATGAGTTTTCTGAGGAGATGGGGATTGACGGGGAGATCAGCATGGATCCGGCGGACTTGGAACTCATGAAGAAAAAGCACCGCGCTGACGAGATGCGGGCAATCATGGAAGCGGATATGAAGTACCTGAAATTCATGTTTGACAAGCTTGAGAAAGAGAAGCAAAGCAATACTGTCAGCAGCTATAGCAGTGCAAACTACGATAACAGCAGCAGCGGAAATAACGGCGTTTCTTTGGAACTGGGCGGCGTGGATATCCCGGTGGAGGCTGCACCGGATGCGATGACGATTATCGAAGGCGGTGCAGTTGATGTGGGGATATGAAGGAGCAACCGGCAATTGTCTATACATATTTGCCAATAATTTGTCAAATATTATAATATTTCTAGTAAATTTTCGGATGTTATGTTAAAATAGAGATAACAAAGTGAAAAGGAGCTGGTAATATGTATAAGATTATTACAATGGAGCGTGAGTTTGCGAGCGGCGGCAATGAGATCGGAAGACGGGTGGCGAAGAAACTTGGCATAGAGCTGTACGACCGGAATATTTTGGTGGAGGCGGCGAAACGGCTGGATATTCCGCCAATCTATATCGGGGATTTGGAGGAAACTGCGCCGGGAAGTATTATTTTCAATCTTTCCAAGACAGCGATTGGAGGCGGCAAGAAGGAGAAGAGCAATTTGCCAATGACAGAGAAGTTGTTTTTGGAAGAGAAAAAGATTATTGAAGAAATTGTGGAAAAACATGACTGCGTGATCGTGGGCAGATGTGCTTCTTTCATATTATATGACAGGGAAGATTGTCTGAAAGTGTTTGTCCATGCGGATCAGGATTACCGCATGGAGCGTGCGGTCAAGACAGAGAATATTGCGGAGGCGGAAGCCGGCGAATTTCTGCGCAAATCGGACAAGAGGAGGAGCAATTTCTACAATACACATACCGGCTGGAAGTGGGGCGATCCGTCGAAGTTCGACTTGTGCCTGAACAGTAAGAGTCTCGGACTGGATGGATGTGTAGATATCCTTGTCGGCATGATGCAGAAGTGAGAACATGGCGGAGAGACGGCAGAACCGTTTAAGAAAATATAGATAACTGTAGATGGGGATGTCGAAACAAGAAATGTGATTTGGCATGAGACAGGGATGCTGCCAGGCTGTATGGTACAGGATAGAAAAACAGTGCATAATATGCACTGTTTTTTCAAGAACCGCTCGATTTGTAATGCCTCACACCAAATTTCCAGAATAACAATGCCGGAATCAAAAACCAGCACGCTGCCAGCGGCAGGAACATATAGAATATGGAAGAACGCCGGTTAAGAATATATAATAGTGGATAATATTGGATCAAGGCATATGGAATGACAAAGGTTGTAAAGAGCAGCATCTTTTTCCCATAAATTCCAATCGGATACTTCCCAAATTCCCGTGCTCCGTCTGTAAATACATTCATGAATTCAAGTCCGTCCAAAGTAAAAAAACAGAGTGCGGCATAAATGAGAAACAGCGCTGAAAAAACGATCGTACCGCCAATCAGCATAAAGCAGAGTGTGCATAGTTTCGAAAGATTCCAGGCGACATCACTTTTGAGAATGCCATACACAAACATTACGACTGCCTGTATCATTCGTCCAATTCTGGTCAATTCAAATTTACTGCCAAGCACCTGCACGATTTCGTTCTGCGGGCGTACCAGGATTCTGTCAAAATCGCCGCTTCTGACCATACCGGAAAAAGTATCAAATCCCCTTGCGGTCATCTCTGCAAGGGAAAATTCCAGCAACATAACAGAGCAGCACAACAGCACTTCGCTGTAAGAAAATCCCTCGACTTTCGAAAATCTCTGAAACATAAAAAGGATTCCCAGAAATACGCTGAATGTGACAAGAAACTGCCCGGTTGCAGTGAGTAAAAAAGAAGTTTTGTACTGCATCATGCACCGAATATTGATCGAGACATAGTGCAGATAGAGTTTAAGGGTTTTCATAATAATCTGTCAGCCCCCTTGTATCGAGATTCTTTTTTCAGCAAGACTGCACAGTAGTTTTCCGGCGGCAGTGATGATCACCAGCCAGAATACCTGGAGCAGGATGGCTTTTTTCATCTCGGAAAAACGCATGCTTGCGCTGTAGATGCGCAGCGCCACATTCTGCATGGACGCGAATGGCAGCAGCTCCATGATTTTTTGTACTTTTTCCGGGAAAAAGGGCAATGGTATTATACCGCCAGCAAGAAATTCCACTGTTGAGGTAAAGATCATGCGGATTCCCTGCGGTGATATCGTAAAAAAAGTCAATACATAAATCAACAGACAAAACGCTACAGTGACAGCAAGTCCCAGGATCAGAGTGATGACAAAAAGCAAAAAGTGCAACGGACTTGCAGGTGCGCTGATACCATAAGGATGTGGTATCAATGCGGCGACGATCAGGACTGGAAAGCATCGAAGCACAGCCCTTGACAGACGTGTGGCGATACTCCTGGAAAACCACATATTGTAGATGCTGATTGGCCTGCACAGCTCATAGGCGATATTGCCGTTGACGATCGAGTCAAAGATATCATTCTCCAGCATCCATGCGTCAAAGAAGGCGAGAAAGGCCTGCTGCAGCCAGATATAGGACGCTGTTGCGGCAAAACTCATCGGAAACGCGGCGGCGTCCGACTGGTAAAATGCACGAAAGATCATGATTTCCATAAAGCCCCATGCAAACTGGGTGACAATTCCTGCAAATGCTGCTGTCCGGTACTGCAAGCCCATCGCAAAGCGCAGCCGAAAGAAGGATAAATACTTTTTCATAGCAATCCCTCCCTCAAATCTGATAGGAGCGGTACAGTTCAGCAATCGTTTCGTCGATGCTGTCATTTCCTGTTCGAATGTCGTCGAGAGAGCCGTCCATCAAAATCTGTCCTTTTCCGATCAGCAGGATTCTGTGTGTCAGCGATTCAATATCCTGCATGTCATGTGTTGTGAGGATCACAGTCGTTTTGTGCATCTGGTTTTGCTTCAATATAAAATCGCGGACAGCGAGTTTGGAAATGGCATCCAGTCCAATGGTTGGCTCGTCCAGAAATAAGATGCGCGGCTGATGCAGGAGAGAAGCGGCGATCTCGCACCGCATTCGTTGACCAAGTGATAACTGCCTTGCCGGGGAACGCAGCAGTTCCTTCAAATTAAGTAATTCTGTGAGTTCTTCAAGACTTTTCCTGTACTGGGGATCAGGGATCGAGTAGATGTCCTTTAGCAGTTCAAAGGAATCGATGACTGGAACATCCCACCAGAGCTGTGAGCGCTGGCCAAACACAACGCCAATCTCCCGCACATGGTCAATCCTGTTTTTGTAGGGCACGCGCCCATCGACGAGAACCGTTCCGCTGTCTGGTGTTAAGATTCCGCTTAGAATTTTGATCGTGGAGCTCTTTCCGGCTCCGTTTGGACCGATGTAGCCTACCATCTCTCCGTCGTTGATCGTGAAGCTGACATCGTTCAGAGCATGAATGACCTCATACTCCCGGTGAAAAAGTGCCTTGCAGGCCTCACCAAATCCTGCATTTCGTTTTGCAATCCTGTACGATTTGCATACGTGTTCCATCGTAATCATTTTGCTTCCTCCTGATAGTTATACGTTTGGTATCTTTCCAAGTAGGTTCTATTTTGTTCTTCCCGTTTCTGGTATGCGGACACGCCAGAATTTAAGGGGAGTTTGTATTATAGCACACGTCAGATATGATTACAATAAAAAGTTGGTATAATTCCATAGTTCACTCTATTCCAATAGCCTGGATAGGGCTAAAATGTAAAAAGATGAAAAATGGGGTTGACAGCCAGATGGATGTTATGCTATTGTATTAAAGGTTATAAAACCATGCCGAAGACAGTAGGTGCAAGAGCATATATGATCATGTGTGTTGCGTAAGTGTATCGCCTACCGAGGAAAAGAGTTTTTAGAATGATGACTTTTGCCTCTCGGTGTATGTGATGACATATAACTGGGAGTTTTTTCATATCAAGATATCGGAAACTCCTTTCGGCAAGACGAATATTCGTCCAACAAATCTATAAGGAGGTTAGAAAATGGCAAAGATTGAATTAAAACAGCCTATCGTTGATGAAATCGCAGCTACGATCAAGGATGCTGCCACAGTTGTGATCGTAAGCTATAGCGGAATCACTGTTGCACAGGATACACAGCTTCGTAAGCAGCTTCGTGAAGCCGGTGTTACGTACAAGGTGTACAAGAACACATTGATGACCCGCGCTTTCAAAGGTACTGAGTTTGAAGGCTTGACAGAGAGCCTCAAGGGAACAAATGCTCTTGCGGTCTGCAAGGATGATGCGACGGCTCCGGCGAGAATTTTGAGCAAATTTGCGAAGGATTGTCCTGCAATTCAGCTCAAGGCAGGTGTTGTAGAGGGCATTGTTTACGATGAAAAGGGAATGGCTGAAATTGCGAAGATTCCTTCAAGGGACGAGCTCATTTCCAAGTTCCTTGGAAGTATCAAGTCCCCGATCACAAACTTCGCTCGTGTGCTTAATCAGATTGCAGAGAAGGGCGGCGCAGGTGCCTGTGAGCCGGCTCCAAAGGAAGATGAAGCAGCCGCAGCAGAAGTTCCGGCAGCTGAATAGTGTATAAGAAATGATATTAACAAATTATATTATGGAGGGAAACAATAATGGCAAAGTTAACAACAGCAGAATTTATTGAAGCGATCAAAGAGCTTACAGTTTTAGAGTTAAATGATTTAGTAAAGGCATGTGAGGAAGAGTTCGGCGTATCTGCAGCAGCAGGTGCAGTTGTTATGACAGCAGGTGACGGTGCAGGTGCACAGCAGGAAGAGAAGGATGAGTTTGATGTAGAACTTACAGAAGTAGGTCCTAACAAGGTTAAGGTGATCAAGGTTGTTCGTGAGGCAACAGGTCTTGGTTTAAAGGAAGCAAAGGATCTTGTTGACAGCGCTCCTAAGATTGTTAAGGAAGCAGCGGCTAAGGCTGAGGCTGAGGAGATTAAGACAAAACTTGAAGCAGAAGGTGCAAAGGTTACGCTTAAGTAATTTGGACCAATTGACCAGGATGGGTCGGGATACAGTTCCCGGCCTTTTGGTTTTCTTTATGTTTATTCTATTCATGTCTTTGTTCAATTTTTATTCCATATTTTTGAAATTTTTCATTGACTTCAAAAAGGACTTGTGATAGTATGTAGGGTGCACTATTGTGAAAAATTGTACCTATTTCAAAGTGTGTCAATAGTTACAATAATATGATAGATGTATTATAAAAGAACGGGGTGAAATGTCATGGAAAAGAACAGAATACGTCCAGTGGTCTCTGGTAAAACAATGCGTATGAGTTATCAGAGGCAGGAAGAGGTTCTGGAAATGCCGAATCTGATTGAAGTCCAAAAAGATTCCTACAAATGGTTTCTTGAGGAAGGCTTTCGGGAAGCATTGGCGGATATCTCTCCGATTACGGACTACAGTGGACGTCTAAGTCTGGAATTTGTAGATTATGTTTTGGCGGAGGACGAAATCAAACATACGATTGAGGAGTGCAAGGAGAGAGACTTGACCTATGAAGCTCCTGTAAAGATTAAGGTGCGTCTTCACAATAAAGAAAAAGAAGAAATCACCGAACATGAGATTTTTATGGGTAATTTTCCTCTGATGACAGAGACAGGTACTTTCGTGATCAACGGTGCGGAACGTGTTATCGTCAGCCAGTTGGTGCGTTCACCGGGTATTTATTATGGCATTGCACATGACAAGATCGGTAAGCGGTTATTCTCGTGTACCGTTATTCCCAATCGTGGTGCATGGCTCGAGTATGAGACTGATTCCAATGACGTTTTCTACGTTCGTGTAGATAGAACAAGAAAAGTACCAATCACTGTATTGATCCGCGCATTAGGTGTAGGTACAAATGAAGAGATCCTGGAACTCTTTGGCGAGGAGCCTAAGATTTTGGCTAGCTTTACCAAAGATACATCTGAGAACTATCAGGAAGGTTTGAAAGAATTGTACAGCAAGATTCGTCCTGGTGAGCCGTTTAGCCTGGACAGTGCAGAAAATCTTGTGACTGCAATGTTTTTTGACCCGAGAAGATATGATCTTGCAAAGGTTGGCAGATATAAATTCAACAAAAAACTCGCTTTGAAAAACAGAATCAGGAACCAGATTCTTGCTGAGGATGTGGTGGACCCGTTCAGCGGTGAGGTCCTTGGACAAAAAGGCGATAAAGTTACGATTGAGATGGCTGAGAGTATCCAGAACGCAGCTGTTCCTTTTGTGTGGATTCAGACAGAGGAACGGCTTGTAAAAGTACTCTCCAATATGATGGTCGACATCACAAACTTTGTGGACTGCGAGCCGAGAAGTCTTGGCATTACAGAACAGGTTTATTTTCCCGTACTTCGGCAGATATTGGAAGAGTACTCGGAGAATCCGGAGGAACTGGCAGATGCGATCACCAGAAATGCACATGAGCTGATTCCAAAACATATTACAAAGGAAGATATCTTAGCTTCCATTAACTATAATATGCATCTCGAGTACGGACTTGGAAACAGCGATGATATCGACCATTTAGGTAACAGGCGTATCCGGGCAGTCGGCGAACTTTTGCAGAATCAGTATCGGATCGGTCTCTCCAGAATGGAGCGCGTTGTGCGTGAGCGAATGACAACACATGACACAGATGAGGTGTCGCCGCAGGCGTTGATCAACATCAAACCTGTACAGGCTGCCATCAAAGAATTCTTCGGATCCTCACAGCTATCACAGTTCATGGATCAGAATAATCCACTGGGTGAGCTGACCCACAAGCGGCGTCTCTCGGCGTTAGGACCGGGTGGTCTGTCCAGAGACCGTGCAGGATTTGAGGTTCGAGATGTACACTATTCGCACTATGGCAGAATGTGTCCGATTGAGACGCCTGAAGGACCAAACATTGGATTGATCAATTCTCTTGCATCCTATGCAAGAATCAACGAATATGGGTTTATTGAGGCACCCTATCGAAAGATTGATAAGACAGATCCCAAGAATCCGCGTGTCACAGATGAGGTAGTCTATATGACTGCGGACGAGGAGGACAATTACCATGTAGCACAGGCGAATGAGCAGCTCGATGAGAATGGTCATTTTGTGCGTAATTCCGTGTCAGGACGCTATCTTGATGAGACGCAGGAGTATCCGAAAGCGATGTTTGATTATATGGACGTGTCTCCTAAGATGGTATTTTCTGTGGCGACAGCGCTGATTCCGTTTTTGCAGAATGATGATGCCAACCGTGCGCTGATGGGCTCCAACATGCAGCGTCAGGCGGTTCCACTTCTGTTTACAGAGGCGCCGGTCGTTGGTACTGGAATCGAGGTGAAAGCGGCTGTCGATTCTGGTGTCTGTGTGGTTGCCAAGAAAGCAGGCACGATCACCTATGTATCATCAAAGCTGATTCGGATCACTTATGATGATGGCGAGAAGGCGGAATTC
Source organism: Lachnospiraceae bacterium UBA7179 (assembly GCA_002491195.1). GTDB lineage: Bacteria > Bacillota > Clostridia > Lachnospirales > Lachnospiraceae > COE1. The sequence goes on along the minus strand of DKVL01000076.1, from coordinate 13,765 downwards.
AAGCTGCATAAGTTTGAGCGGAGTAATCAGTCAAACTGCTACAATCAGAAGCCGATCGTATTTAAGGGAGACCATGTGGAGGCTGGTCAGGTGATTGCAGATGGTGCATCTACCAGCGGCGGAGAGCTTGGACTTGGTAAGAATCCATTAATTGGTTTCATGACATGGGAAGGTTATAACTATGAGGATGCCGTGCTGTTGAGCGAACGGCTTGTTATGGAGGATGTGTATACTTCCATTCATATTGAGGAATACGAGACAGATGCGCGTGACACGAAACTCGGACCAGAGGAAATCACAAGAGATGTTCCGGGTGTCGGCGATGATGCGCTCAAAGATCTTGATGACAGAGGAATTATCAGAATTGGTGCAGAGGTTCGCGCCGGGGATATCCTTGTCGGAAAGGTTACACCAAAGGGCGAGACAGAGTTGACAGCAGAGGAGCGTCTTTTGAGGGCGATTTTTGGAGAGAAAGCAAGGGAAGTGCGTGATACTTCCTTAAAAGTGCCGCACGGTGAGTACGGTGTGGTAGTCGATGCGAAGGTATTTTCAAGGGCAAACGGTGATACAGAACTGGCACCCGGAGTCAATCAGACTGTGCGTATCTATATCGCACAGAAGAGAAAGATCTCTGTTGGTGACAAGATGGCTGGGCGTCATGGAAACAAAGGTGTTGTCTCACGTGTGCTTCCAGTGGAGGATATGCCATATCTGCCAAATGGACGGCCTCTTGATATCGTATTAAATCCGCTCGGTGTGCCTTCCCGTATGAATATTGGTCAGGTGCTTGAAATTCACCTTTCTTTGGCGGCAAAGGCACTCGGATTTAACGTTTCCACGCCCGTATTTGATGGTGCGAACGAGCTGGATATCATGGATACGCTTGACCTTGCAAATGACTATGTCAATCTCGAATGGGAGGAGTTTGAAGCAAAACACAAGGAGGAACTTCTGCCTGAAGTATTGGAATATCTGTCAGAGAACAGGGAACACAGGAACCTCTGGAAGGGTGTGCCGATTTCAAGAGACGGAAAAGTGAGATTGCGTGATGGAAGGACTGGTGAGTATTTTGACAGTCCGGTCACGATCGGACATATGCATTATCTGAAGTTGCATCATCTGGTAGATGACAAGATTCATGCGCGCTCGACGGGACCGTATGGTATGGTAACCCAGCAGCCGCTCGGCGGTAAAGCGCAATTTGGGGGACAGCGTTTCGGTGAGATGGAAGTGTGGGCGCTGGAAGCCTATGGCGCATCTCATACACTGCAGGAAATTCTTACGGTAAAATCCGATGATGTTGTGGGACGAGTCAAGACTTATGAGGCGATCATCAAAGGTGAGAATATTCCGGAACCAGGTATTCCAGAGTCGTTTAAGGTATTGCTTAAGGAACTTCAGTCGCTTGGTCTTGATGTGAAGGTATATGATGAGAATCGAAACGAGGTAGAGCTCAAGGAGTCAGTTGATTATACAGAGACAGATTTCCGTGTTGAGATGGAAGGCGACCGCAAATATGACAATAGAGAAGATCTTGATGGCTATCAACAGAAAGAATTTGACGCTGTAAGCGGGGATTTAGTTGATGCTGAGGATGATTTTTCAGAGGATGATTTTTCTGAAGATGATTTTGAAGATGATGAAGATAACTTTGATGATGATGAATTTTAGGAACAAAATCTGGAAGGAGTGCCAAAATGTCTGAAAATAAAAATGAACAGAGCCAGTCAATCTCTTTTGATGCGATCAAAATTGGTCTGGCTTCCCCTGAGAAGATCAGGGAATGGTCAAGAGGCGAGGTAACGAAACCGGAAACCATCAACTACAGGACGTTAAAGCCTGAGAGGGATGGTCTGTACTGTGAGAAGATCTTTGGCCCTAGCAAGGACTGGGAATGCCATTGTGGAAAGTACAAGAAAATCCGCTACAAGGGCGTGATCTGCGACAGATGTGGTGTGGAGGTTACAAAGTCAAGCGTGCGTAGGGAACGCATGGGACATATTGAGCTTGCCGCTCCAGTATCGCATATCTGGTACTTCAAGGGAATTCCAAGCCGTATGGGACTCATACTTGACTTGACGCCGCGTGTGTTGGAGAAAGTATTGTATTTTGCATCCTATATTGTGCTGGATCCAAGAGAGACCACATTGGAATACAAGCAGGTTTTGTCGGAGAAGGAATATCAGGACAATGTAGAAAAGTGGGGGAAAAATGCATTCCGCATTGGCATGGGTGCGGAGGCGATCAAGGAACTCCTTGAGGCAATTGACTTGGAGAAAGAGTGCGAGGAGCTTTCAACGGAACTTAGAAATGACAACACGAAAGGACAGAAACGTGCCAAGATTGTCAAGAGACTGGAAGTTGTAGAATCTTTTCGGGCATCTGGAAACAGACCGGAATGGATGATTATGGATGCGATTCCAGTACTTCCGCCTGACCTGCGTCCGATGGTTCAGTTAGATGGCGGCCGGTTTGCAACTTCCGACTTAAATGACTTATATCGCAGGATTATCAATAGGAATAATCGTCTAAAGAGGCTGCTTGAACTGGGGGCACCAGATATTATCGTAAGAAATGAGAAGAGGATGCTCCAGGAGGCAGTTGATGCTCTGATTGACAACGGGAGACGCGGTCGTCCTGTTACAGGACCGGGGAATAGGGCACTCAAGTCCTTGTCTGATATGTTAAAAGGCAAAGGAGGACGTTTTCGCCAGAATCTGCTGGGCAAACGTGTTGACTATTCAGGTCGTTCTGTTATTGTCGTTGGTCCGGAATTAAAGATCTATCAGTGTGGTCTGCCTAAGGAGATGGCAATTGAGCTTTTCAAACCCTTTGTTATGAAGGAGCTTGTGTCAAGGCAGATTTCACAGAATATCAAGCACGCCAAGAAACTTGTTGAGAAGTTGGATCAGGCTGTGTGGGATGTGCTGGAGGAGGTTATCAAGGAACATCCGGTAATGCTGAACCGTGCACCGACACTGCATAGGCTGGGGATTCAGGCATTTGAGCCAATCTTAGTGGAAGGTAAGGCAATCAAGCTTCACCCGCTGGTATGTACAGCGTTCAACGCCGACTTTGACGGGGATCAGATGGCAGTACATCTTCCATTGTCAGTGGAAGCGCAGGCAGAATGCCGTTTCCTGCTTCTGTCACCAAACAATCTGTTGAAACCTTCAGATGGAGGGCCGGTTGCTGTTCCTTCACAGGATATGGTGCTTGGTATCTATTATCTGACACAGGAGAGGCCTGGTGCAGTTGGCGAGGGGAAATATTTTAAGAGTGTGAATGAGGCAATTCTTGCTTATGAGAATAAGGCTTGTACACTTCATTCAAGGATCAAGGTACGCGTGACGAAGACGATGCCGGATGGCGAGGTGCTTACTGGTATTGTGGAGTCCACGTTGGGAAGGTTTATTTTTAATGAGATCCTTCCGCAGGATCTGGAGTTTGTGGACAGAAGCAAGGATGAAAACAAGCTTCTTCCTGAAGTAGATTTCCATGTGGGCAAGAAGGGCTTAAAGCAGATTTTGGAGAAAGTTATCAATATTCATGGTGCAACAAAGACAGCAGAGGTTCTTGATAGTATTAAGGCTATGGGATATAAGTACTCAACGCGTGCGGCTATGACAGTTTCCATTTCCGATATGACAGTGCCTGCTGAGAAACCGCAGATGCTTGCGGAAGCGCAGAAGACGGTTGACCGTATCACGATGAATTTCAGACGTGGGTTGATGACAGATGAGGAGCGTTATAAGGCTGTAGTGGAGACCTGGAAAGAGACAGATGATGCTTTGACAGAGAAATTGATCGGTGGTCTTGATAAATATAACAATATTTTCATGATGGCAGATTCTGGTGCCCGTGGTTCTAACCAGCAGATCAAGCAGCTGGCAGGTATGCGTGGATTGATGGCGGATACGACAGGGCGGACCATCGAATTGCCGATCAAATCAAACTTCCGAGAGGGACTTGACGTGCTGGAGTATTTCATGTCAGCACATGGTGCGCGAAAAGGTATGTCCGATACTGCGCTCCGAACTGCAGACTCTGGTTATCTGACGCGTCGAATGGTTGACGTATGCCAGGAGCTGATCATCCGGGAAATTGACTGTTGTGAGGGCAAGGATTTCATACCAGGTATGGAAGTGGCAGCGTTTATGGATGGTAAGGAGACGATTGAGGGGTTGAAGGACAGGATCACAGGAAGATATTCCTGTGAGGATATCAAGGATAGAGACGGCAACATTCTTGTCAAGAAAAATCATATGATCACGCCGAGCAGGGCATCTAAGATTCTGGCTAAAGGTGTTGACGAGAAGGGAGAACCGATCGAGAAGGTAAAGATACGAAATATTCTCTGCTGTAAGTCTCACATTGGAATCTGCGCGAAATGTTATGGTGCCAATATGGCAACTGGTGAGCCTGTTCAGATCGGTGAGGCTGTTGGCATTATCGCCGCTCAGTCAATCGGTGAGCCAGGTACACAGCTTACCATGAGAACATTCCACAGTGGCGGTGTTGCTGGCGACGATATCACCCAAGGTCTTCCACGTGTTGAGGAGCTTTTCGAGGCAAGAAAACCGAAAGGCCTTGCAATTATCGCCGAGTTTGGCGGAAAGGCGACGATTAAGGATACGAAGAAGAAACGCGAGATTATCGTTTCAGATGGCATTAATGAGAAAACATATCTGATTCCGTATGGTTCTCGTATTAAAATTGCAGATGGTGCAGAACTTGAAGCTGGTGATGAGCTGACAGAAGGTAGTGTCAACCCGCATGATTTACTGGAAATTAAAAAAATTGGTGCTGTTCAGAATTACTTACTGCGAGAAGTTCAGAGAGTTTATCGTCTGCAGGGTGTTGATATTGCCGATAAGCATATTGAGGTGATTGTGCGTCAGATGCTTAAGAAGAAGCGTATTGAGACGAGCGGTGACACAGAGTTTCTGCCTGGCACACTTGTGGATGGCATCGAACTGGAAGATATTAATGAGCAGTTGATTGCCGAGGGTAAACAACCGGCAGAGTATAAGGATGTGATTCTTGGTATTACAAAGGCAGCGCTTGCAACGAGCTCCTTCTTATCAGCAGCTTCTTTCCAGGAGACGACAAAGGTTCTCACGGAAGCGGCCATCAAGGGCAAAATTGATCCTTTGATTGGTCTGAAGGAGAACGTCATAATCGGCAAGCTGATTCCTGCTGGTACAGGGCTTAGACGTTACAGGAATGTAAAGCTCAATACGGATCTGGACCTTGATTCCACGCTCGATCTGGATGACGAGATTGATTTCGGATATGATTCAGAGACAGAAGATGATGGAATTACAAGTGTAGCACAGCCAGTAGGCGTTATGGAATAAAATGAATCGCAAGATCGGGCAGACGTAAGTCTGCCCGATTTAATGTTAATTTTTGCTCTATAATAAATTGTTTATAATAAAAAACAGGAAAAATACAAAAAATAATGAAAAAATGATTGACATTCCCAAATACTGTAAGTATACTATTCTAGTATGTGTGTAAATACAGCATACAATGTGCCTAATTGTATTAGTAATGTAGCTATTTGGAATCTGTTTTTTGTATCAGGCCACGATATGTGAGCTGACATCACGAAGGAGGTTCACACGTTTTGATATGCATAACAATGAAGGTACCGAATAGTTACTTGGCATTTAGTGAATAAAACAGGAGGTGAAAAAGAATGCCAACATTTAACCAATTAGTAAGAAAAGGACGCCAGGAAACAGTTAAGAAGTCTACTGCACCAGCACTTCAGAGAGGATACAACTCTTTGAGAAAGAAAGCGACAGACACATCTGCTCCTCAGAAGAGAGGTGTATGTACAGCAGTTAAGACAGCAACACCGAAGAAGCCAAACTCAGCGCTCAGAAAGATTGCCAGAGTTCGTCTTTCCAATGGTATGGAGGTGACAAGCTACATTCCAGGAGAGGGACACAATTTGCAGGAGCATAGTGTTGTATTGATCAGAGGCGGACGTGTTAAGGACTTGCCAGGTACAAGATACCATATTATCAGAGGTACACTTGATACTGCGGGAGTTGCTAACAGAAAGCAGGCTCGCTCTAAGTACGGAGCTAAGAGACCAAAAGCAGGTAAGTAGGATTTACTGCCTTGTACCACAAAAAACTAATTAGTGTTGGAATTCTGATTTCGTACCTTTATCCTATATAGTTATATTAGTAAGGTTAGAATGGAAAACCGCACGAACACAAAGTTTTATAATGTGAGTACCGTTGATTTAATCGAATAGTGTACTGGATTACTATCACAGTGGGTACGCTATCAGTAATTAAGGAGGGAAGAATCGTGCCACGTAAAGGACATATTCAAAAAAGAGATGTATTAGCAGATCCTATTTACGGTAACAAAGTGGTTACTAAGCTTATCAATAACGTTATGTTAGATGGTAAGAAGGGTGTGGCCCAGAAGATCGTATATGGAGCGTTTAGCAGAGTAGAAGAGAAAGCGCAGAAGCCAGCATTGGACGTATTTGAGTCAGCGATGAACAATATCATGCCAATGCTTGAGTGTAAAGCGAGACGTATTGGCGGCGCTACTTACCAGGTGCCACTTGAGGTAAAGCCGGAGCGTCGTCAGACATTAGGTCTTCGCTGGTTGGTATTTTTCGCACGCAAGAGAGGCGAGAAGACGATGGAAGAGAGACTTGCAAATGAGATTCTGGATGCATCAAATAACACAGGTGCTGCAGTAAAGAGGAAAGAAGATATGCACAAAATGGCAGAGGCGAATAAGGCTTTTGCTCATTATCGTTTCTAAATTTTTGAGGAGGAAGAACTTTGGCTGGAAGAGAATATCCTTTAGAGAGAACCAGAAACATCGGTATTATGGCGCATATTGATGCTGGTAAGACTACTCTTACAGAGCGTATCTTATACTATACCGGTGTTAATTATAAGATTGGTGATACACATGAGGGTACTGCAACCATGGACTGGATGGAGCAGGA
>DKVL01000076.1:2480-6489 GCA_002491195.1 Lachnospiraceae bacterium UBA7179 | reverse complement strand
ATGGACTGGATGGAGCAGGAGCAGGAGAGAGGTATCACGATCACATCAGCCGCGACAACATGTCACTGGACACATCAGGAGAATGCAAAGGCTCAGGAAGGCGCTTTGGAACATCGTATTAATATTATCGATACGCCAGGCCATGTGGACTTCACTGTAGAGGTTGAGCGTTCCCTTCGTGTACTTGACGGCGCTGTGGGTGTTTTCTGCGCAAAGGGTGGTGTGGAGCCACAGTCAGAAAACGTATGGCGTCAGGCTGATACCTACAATGTACCAAGAATGGCATTCATCAATAAGATGGATATCCTGGGTGCTAATTTCTATGGTGCTGTAGACCAGATCAGAACCAGATTAGGTAAAAATGCGATCATTCTTCAGATACCGATTGGCAAGGAAGATGATTTTAAGGGCATCGTTGATCTAATGGAGATGAAAGCTTATATCTACAACGATGATAAAGGCGATGACATTACGATCACAGAGATTCCGGAGGATCTGGCGGATGAAGCAGAACTTTATCACTCAGAAATGATTGAAAAAATCTGCGAGTTGGATGACGATCTGACAATGATGTACCTTGAAGGAGAGGAACCTACTGTGGAACAGCTTAAGGCTGTCCTTAGAAAGGGGACTTGCGAGTGTACAGCAGTTCCAGTTTGCTGTGGATCTGCATATAGAAATAAGGGTGTACAGAAACTTCTGGATGCAATTCTTGACTATATGCCGGCCCCTACAGATATTCCGGCAATCAAGGGTACTGATTTGGATGGCAATGAAGTTGAAAGACATTCATCAGATGATGAACCTTTCTCTGCACTTGCATTCAAGATTATGGCTGACCCGTTTGTTGGCAAGCTTGCATTTTTCAGAGTTTACTCTGGCACAATGAACTCAGGTTCGTATGTGCTGAATGCGACAAAGGATAAGAAAGAGCGTGTTGGACGCATTTTGCAGATGCATGCAAACAAGAGACAGGAGTTGGACAAGGTTTATTCTGGTGACATCGCAGCGGCAGTCGGATTTAAATTCACTACGACTGGCGATACAATCTGTGATGAGCAGCACCCTGTAATCCTTGAGTCAATGGAGTTTCCTGAGCCGGTTATTGAACTTGCAATTGAGCCGAAGACCAAGGCAGGACAGGGCAAGATGGGAGAGGCACTTGCAAAGCTTGCAGAGGAAGATCCTACGTTCCGTGCGCATACAAATCAGGAAACAGGACAGACAATTATTGCAGGTATGGGAGAGCTTCATCTTGAGATTATCGTAGACAGACTTCTCCGTGAGTTTAAGGTGGAGGCGAATGTCGGCGCACCTCAGGTAGCATACAAAGAGGCAATTACGAAAGAAGTCGACATTGATTCCAAATATGCGAAACAGTCAGGTGGACGTGGACAGTATGGTCATTGTAAAGTTAAATTTGCACCTATGGATGCAAACGGTGAAGAACTGTTCAAGTTTGAGTCTTCTGTTGTCGGTGGTGCGATTCCTAAGGAATATATTCCTGCAATCGGTGAAGGAATCGAGGAAGCGACACATGCAGGTATCCTGGGTGGATTCCCTGTTGTAGGTGTGTACGCGAATGTATATGATGGATCCTACCATGAAGTCGACTCATCCGAGATGGCATTCCATATTGCAGGTTCCCTGGCATTTAAGGAAGCAATGCAGAAGGCAGCTCCGGTACTTCTCGAGCCGATTATGAAGGTTGAGGTGACAATGCCTGAAGAGTATATGGGTGATGTAATTGGAGATATCAATTCTCGTCGTGGACGGATCGAGGGTATGGATGATATCGGCGGAGGTAAGATGGTTAAAGCTTATGTACCGCTTGCAGAGATGTTTGGATATTCGACAGATTTGCGATCCAAGACGCAGGGGCGTGGAAATTACTCAATGTTCTTCGAGAAATACGAGCAGGTTCCAAAGCAGGTACAGGAGAAGGTACTTGCAGCGAAAGCGAAATAATTGGCTTTCAAGGCATCATTTTAGCAAATAATGCTTGAAAATTCCAACTGTTTTTACTATAATGAAAATAGTTGGGTTAAGTTTTATAAATTATGAAACTAATGTAATGAATATTAACTATTTTAAGGAGGACTTTTAAAATGGCAAAGGCTAAATTTGAAAGAAGTAAACCCCATTGCAACATTGGTACGATTGGACACGTTGACCATGGTAAGACAACTTTGACAGCTGCAATCACAAAGGTATTGGCTGCCAGAGTTGCTGGTAACGTAGCTACAGATTTTGAGAACATTGACAAGGCTCCAGAAGAGAGAGAGCGTGGTATCACAATTAATACTGCCCATGTTGAGTATGAGACAGAGAAGAGACATTATGCACATGTTGACTGCCCGGGCCATGCCGATTATGTAAAGAACATGATCACAGGTGCTGCGCAGATGGATGGTGCTATTCTTGTCGTAGCTGCAACAGATGGTGTTATGGCTCAGACAAAGGAGCATATTCTTCTTTCACGTCAGGTAGGTGTGCCTAAGATTGTCGTATTTTTGAACAAGTGTGATATGGTTGATGATCCAGAGTTGATCGAGCTTGTTGAGATGGAAGTGACAGAGCAGCTTGAGGAGTATGAGTTCACAGACTGCCCAATCGTTAAGGGGTCTGCATTGAAGGCTCTCGAAGATCCTAGCAGCGAGTGGGGCGACAAGATCATCGAGCTGATGAATACGGTTGATGAGCATATTCCTGAGCCTGTACGTGATACAGATAAGCCTTTCCTGATGCCAATCGAGGATATCTTTACAATTACAGGTCGTGGTACTGTTGCAACAGGACGTGTTGAGCGTGGTACACTTCACCTTAATGAGGAAGTTGAGATTGTTGGTATCAGCGAGGAGACAAAGAAGACTGTTTGTACAGGTATCGAGATGTTCAAGAAGCTTCTTGATGAGGCTCGTGCTGGTGATAACATCGGTGCACTTCTTCGTGGTATCCAGAGAACAGAGATCCAGAGAGGACAGGTTCTTGCAAAGCCAGGTACAGTTACTTGCCACAGAAAATTTACAGCGCAGGTATATGTACTGACAAAGGATGAGGGCGGCCGTCATACACCGTTCTTCAACAACTATAGACCTCAGTTCTATTTCAGAACAACTGATGTAACAGGTGTTTGCAATCTTCCAGAGGGCACAGAGATGTGTATGCCTGGCGATAATGTAGAGATGACGATTGAACTCATCCATCCGATTGCTATGGAGCAGGGACTTACGTTTGCTATCCGTGAGGGTGGTAGAACTGTTGGATCAGGTCGCGTGGCTACGATTATTGAGTAATCATAATCTATTCAGTAAAATTAAGGCTTTCGGGGATTTTTCCGAAAGCCTTTTTACGTTGTGAAACAATTCAAAAAGCTCTGTGGTTCTAATATGGTTCTAAAAAATTTGTTCATCATTAAAATACATTCAAAATATCTTCTAATAGTTCTCTACTGGAATATTAAATGAGTTCATCAGACTGTCTATCCATATGTTGTATTCGTCACTGTCAATTTTTTCACTTTCCAGTTCTTTATTCAATTCATTCCAACGAGATACAAGGGATGCAATCTGTGGACTTTCTATGTTAATAGATGCCACTAAGCGTCGGGTAGCTGTGTTGACAGAAGTGGAACATTCTACAGGAATACCTGCTCTTATCAATTCCATAATTACCTTTAAAATATCTGAATACGTGTTAATGCTCAATTCTTCGTTGGGTTTAATCGTATATCCAAAAAATAATTCTTCTTTAATACCAATAATAGAACAGAATTTTTGTATTACTTCCATAGGCGGTTCACTATAACCGTTTTCGTAATTAGAATAAGAATAAGTCGGAACAGATAATTCCAACTTAGCAGCCATTTCTTTTTGGGACATATCAGCTCCCATACGGAAGGACTTCAAACGTTTGTCTACATGTAAATAATGCGCTATTCGCATATTCTCACCTCGCATTGAATTTTTAATTATTATACACAATTTCAACAATAATAAATAGAAATATT
>DKVL01000076.1:991-2219 GCA_002491195.1 Lachnospiraceae bacterium UBA7179 | reverse complement strand
TCAACAATAATAAATAGAAATATTTAAATTTTAATATTTTTGCTTGACATATCTAAAAACAAATATTGTGATAAAAATACAAGAAATTAAATATTTCTATTAAAGTACAAATTGCTAGGAGGGTTATATGAAGTCAAATTACATGATGGGTGCGGAAGATGTGGCTAATGAGTTGGGAATTTCTAAAGGACACGCTTATAAGGTCATTCGCCAGCTTAATGAGGAATTGGAAAAATCCGGCTTTATTATTGTGGCGGGGAAAGTTCCCAGAGCATTTTGGGAAAAGAAGTTCTATGGTTATCAAACAGTGCAGACAGCATAAGGAGGAAAAACAGATGCCGGCATATAAGGATGAAAAAAGGAATACTTGGTTAAGCCTGTTCTACTATGAGGATTGGCAGGGCAACAAGAAGAAAAAGCAGAAACGTGGGTTTAAAACAAAGAAAGAAGCATTGGAGTGGGAAAATAATTTCAAATTATCCGCTAATGCCAATATGGATATGGCGTTGGAATCATTTGTTGAGATTTATTTTCGTGATAAAGAGGGCGAGTTGAAGGAGCGTTCAATCAAGAATAAAAGGTACATGATAGAAGCGTATATTCTTCCATACTTTGAAAATAAGAAAATGAACGAAATTACTCCGTCAGATATTATTATCGCACTGGCAGGCAGGACGTTATTACAGAACCGAAAACAAAGCAGTCGGTAAGAATCATTGAAATCCCGGAGTTTTTGAAAAAGGAGATTAAAGACTTTATTGACGGTCACTATGGTATGCCGGACGATGAAAGACTTTTCCCAATCGTGCAGGAAGTGGTACAGCATAAGATGAAACGCCAAATAGCAAAAGCCGGAGTGAAGAATATCCAGGTACATGACTTTAGACATTCTCATGTGGCGTACTTAATTAATAAGGGTATAGAACCGCTGTTGATAAAAGAGAGGGTAGGACACAAGGATATTCGCATTACACTGAATACCTACGGACATTTATATCCTAATCAGCAACGGAGAGTGGCAGACTTACTTGACAACGAAAAAGGAAATAGCCCCGACAGCGACAACTGTTAGGGCTGTGATAACTGGAAAACCTCTGTTATCATTCTTACAATTTAAGTATAGCCGAGGTTTCTTCCGGTGACAACGATTTTTTAGAAATGGAGGGCTTATGGAAGAAACAAAAACAGAATTGCAGTTGATTAATGATTAAATTGTCGGAGATACAGT
>DKVL01000076.1:465-687 GCA_002491195.1 Lachnospiraceae bacterium UBA7179 | reverse complement strand
ACAGTCGCAGGAAGTTTCTTGGCTATGGTTTCCGTTTATCCCTTATGGCAAGCTGACTATTGTTCAAGGCGATCCGGGCGATGGAAAGACAACATTTATATTGAACATAGCGGCGAAGCTGTCTAAGGGAGAAAGTTTAGACGATGGAATGAATTTTACAGAGCCTTTGAATGTAATCTACCAGAGTGCGGAGGACGGTCTTGCCGATACGGTAAAGCCCCG
>DKVL01000076.1:0-154 GCA_002491195.1 Lachnospiraceae bacterium UBA7179 | reverse complement strand
TGCCGATACGGTAAAGCCCCGGTTGGAGCAGGCGGGGGCAGACTGTGAGAAAATCTCGGTCATTGATGAAAAGATAAAATCACTTTCCATGATAGATGAACGCCTGGAAGAAGCTGTTATAAAGACAGGAGCAAAGCTGTTGATTTTAGACCCG
>DKVL01000070.1:4166-24714 GCA_002491195.1 Lachnospiraceae bacterium UBA7179 | reverse complement strand
TGAATTTATACAGACCTTCTTTTGGTGACTGTCACCAAAAGTCACCAAAAGTGTCACCCAAAAACTTGTCAAAAAAATTAAATACAACTCAGAAGATGATTTTGGAGATGATTATGGATAATCCCAAGATAACACAGGTGGCTATTGCTGAAGAATTGCAAATTACAACAAGATCTGTTAAGAGGAATATTAGGCTATTAATTGATGAAGGATTTGTAGAAAGGGTAGGATCAGCGCGAGGCGGTAGTTGGAAAGCAAAGGTATAATGAATGGTGTTGATAAGGTAAGTTAACTTTGTATGTTATCTATAGGTATACTGAAGAGGTGGTGTTTGGTGAATAATAACCCTAAAGTCATGAAATAGTTACTCAAAACGTATTTTACGCAGATAACCCATGGGGCAGTATAGGCTGAAACCATTGATTTTACTGGATATATTATTGGTTTCACTGCGGCAAGCCCATACCGTATGTTTGAGACGGGGAACTTTTTCCGTGACTATAAAAAGGACACTTTCTATTTGATGATTCCCTGTACGTCCGTACTGGTGGAAAGGGCACAGACCTGTGCGGAAAAGTGTTTGACACATGGTTTTTCAATCCTGCCCAGCTGGCGGAACTAAAAGGCATGGACGTGGATACAATTGCCATGATTAAGAAAAACAGTACAAAGTATCTGTGGACAGATCCTGAAACCAGAAATCAGAGCAGGCTGGGTGTAAAGGAAATCTATTCCCGCAGCAAAAAGAGAAGAGGGAAATCCTGGAAACGTACATGCTGCGCTGGCAGATCGAAATCTATTTCAAACTCACAAAGAGCTATCTGAAACTGCGGACAGAATGCCACAGCACGAGTTATGATGCACTCACATCGCATATGGTGGTTGTAGCCATACGATACATGATACTTGCTGTTGAACGTTTCAGAAATAGTGACAGACGAAGTCTTGAGGATCTGTTTAGGAGCTTTAAAGAAATAACATGACAAGATTGCCGGGAAAGCAGTACGGGAATATCAGAAAGCGGACAAAGCCATGTGGGACAGGGAACATGGAAAGTGGCATGGGTTTGGCAGGGATTTATGAGTTATCTGCAAGCTTTGGGAGACGGACCGCACGATCATCAATGGCAGAGAGAGTAGGCATTTATTCGTATCTGAACATTCTTCTGTAAATTGCGATAAAAGAACTGATAGTCATACAGATGATAAATCCCATTTTCAAACAGATCAAGTCCGGCAGGATATTCTTCGGGTGTTACATCTGTTACCTTTAATGTGCCTCGGGCATCATCAATGTATGCACCAGTAAGATTGTTGACTTCTTTGATAATATTGCCGTCATAATCAGTAAAGCAGGCGCCGAGATTCAGGCTTTTGTCTGCAATCGTTGCGTCTGTCTTCCAGTTCAGAGGATTGATTGCAAGGGTTTTTGTTCCCTGTGGAACAGTAAGCGAATTGTCAATGTTTTCGGCTTCGCTGTTAAAGGATATGATCACTCCTGTATCGCTCTCACCTTCGGCAAATTTTAACTGAGGATACTCCTGGATTTCTTCTTCCGTAATACGCCAGCCGATTGCGTAGCAGGCTATTAGCTGGTCCTGGATGTTCTCATCCCCGAAGCATTCTTTCATAAGCCTGATGCACATATCCGCTCCCTGTGAAAATCCTACGAGAATAATCGGTCTGCCGTCATTGTAGGTTTCATAATAATACGCAAAAGCATCCTTAACATCGTGAAATGCAAGCTCAAGATATTGCTCACGGTCACTGGCTTCCATTGCGTAAACATTTAACCCGGCCTGCCGGTAATAAGGCGCAAAGAAACGGCTGTTCTGATCGTAGATTGCCTTTTCCATATTCGTTGCCCCGAGGAAGTCCGCTTTTGTATCCTCGTCTGTAAGTTCCATATTGCAGGAACCCTCTGAGCCCATATATACAGTCGGACACACAAAAAAAACGTCGGCTGCCCTGTCTGTTGGATCTGTTTCAAAATATGTCCAGTTTGAGCGGTCAGAATAGTCAGTTGCATTTGTGTGATTTGAGCAGCCTGATAGACTGATTGAAATGGTTAATATAAAAATCAAGGGAACTGTTACTATTTTTTTCATTTTTATGATCATACCTTTCTGATACTGTTTGGCAGAGTGTGTCTGGTAAAGTGCGTCTGTCTCTCACGGATCTTCCTGAAATTGTAATCCCGGGCTGCCTGCTCAATTTTCAGGCGGTCCCTTACACGGATTGGAAACTGCGCGCCGTTTTCCAGTATGCAGCAGTTGTCTTCAAATTCAAGGATGTAATCGGCATTGATGGTGATGCCTTTGTTGATAGGAAGAAAACGGGCATCCCTGCCAGTGAGCTCCAAAAATTCCGTCATGGTCATGCGGCAGCGCAGCTTTCTACCGCTTGTGAGGCTGATATCAAGGTAATGTGCGTCCGTGGCGATGGAAGCTACTTCGTCAAGGAAGATCTGGATGGTTTTCCTGTCGCTGATTACCTCTATGTATTTTGGCAGCGGAGGAAGCACTCCCAGGATGTCTGTGAGGACCTGAAAGATGCGTTGGGAGGAGAAAGGCTTGGTAATATATTCAAATGCGTGGCAGGAGAAGGCGTCTGGCATAAAGTCCATGCTGGAGGTTAAAAAGACGAGGACGCACTTATTATCTAAGCTCCGCATTTTTAGCGCGGTGGCAACGCCATCGATGCCATCCATGTAAATGTCCATAAAGACGGCGGAAAAGCAATCGTTTTTAAAGGCCTCGAGGAAAGCCTCCCCATTTAAGAACGGAACAATTTCTATCTGGCAGCAGCATTGTGTGGCAAAGTCGCTGATTAGCCCTGCCATCTCGTCCAGACATTTCTGGTCATCATCCACTAATGCGATCTTCAAATCGATTTCACCTCAAATCCATGTAATAATTCAATATAAACATAGCACAAAAAAAGATATTTTTAAATATAAAACCATTTGACGTTCTTGCCAGAAAATTGACGTTCCTGCCAAAGTGTTTTTTTTATTTGTCCAAAGTCATATAATGAAAAAAGTTTTGTACATATTGACGTTGCATATGATACATTCACAAAATTTAGGAGGAATACTATGAAAAAGAGATTCGTTTTGAGCATGATCAGTGCATTTATGGTAACCATGCTTGCCAGCTGTGCAACAGGAAATGAGACGGCAAAGTCTCCAGAGGAGCTTTATCAGGACGCAGTCAGAGATGCGGCTTTTGCGGATGATGACGAAATACTGCCGTTGGTATCGCTTGTCGAAAGTAATCCAATGACCACATGGCAGGATGGCAGGGTACTGCTTCTTACCTGGCACAATTATCCCGACAGTTATCCTGCAGGTGAGAATGTTACCATCCAGTGGGGGCCCGTGTGGGTGTTTACCGACAAAGAAATCGCTTCTCTTGCGGAAGAACTGCAAAAAGCAGACGATGCGGAAGAACGGTTAAAGCAGATGATCGGGTTTGCTCCTGATTCCGAGCATTCCACTGTGACAGGTCTTTGGGTAGATCCCCAAAATGTAAAACGCCCGGCTTATCAAAGCGATCCGACAATGGAGAATATGTCCAACAGCTTTGATGAGAATGTCGACGAGGAGTTTAAGGCCTGGTTTGATGATAACACGCTGTGGTCGTATTATTACGGTGAATATCCGTGGACCAGGCTTGGATATACCTACGATTGGGCGGATAATGGCACAGAATACGGAATGACGGAATTTATTATTGAGGATGGTGCTGAGGTGACAGTGGAATTTACCGAGACTACAGAGGAATTTTTAAACCGGATTACCAATAATGAGAAAAAATAAAAAAGGAAGCGTTTGATAATATGAATGGATTTCTTATCATTGTTCTGGCAGCGGTGGTTCTGGTCAGCGCTTATATGGTCTATGGCCGCTATCTGGTAAAAAAGTGGGGAATTGATCCGGATGCAAAGACACCTGCTTACACCGAAGAAGATGGGGTGGACTATGTGCCCGCAGACACAAATGTAGTCTTTGGACATCAGTTTGCCTCGATTGCCGGCGCTGCTCCAATTACAGGCCCTATTCAGGCTGCAGTTTTCGGATGGCTGCCTGCATTGCTTTGGATTTTGATCGGCGGTGTGTTCTTTGGCGCAGTACAGGACTTCGCCGCTATGTACGCATCGGTAAAAAATAAGGGAAGATCGATTGGTTACATCATCGAAAAGTATATCGGCAGGACTGGGAAACGCCTGTTTTTGATCTTTGTATGGCTGTTTTCTATTTTAGTCATTGCCGCTTTTGCAGATGTGGTGGCAAGTACGTTCCAGGGGTTTGATGAGGAAGGAGTGAAAATAGCAGCAGATGGCGCAGTGGCGACGACATCCATACTGTTTATTGTATTTGCGGTTGGACTTGGCTTTTTCCTGAAAAAAACCAACTTCCACGCAGGAATCAACACGCTTGTGGCAATCGTTCTGTTGGTGGCTGCCATTGTGATTGGAATCAATGTGCCCATTTATTTTAGCCGTGGGTTCTGGCTTATTTTTGTATTTATCTATATTTTAATTGCCTGCGTTACTCCGGTGTGGGCGTTGCTTCAGCCGAGGGATTACTTAAACAGCTATTTGCTGATTGCAATGATGCTTATGGCATTTATTGGAATCATTGTTTACCGTCCGGCGATGAATCTGGTGCCGTTTACTTCTTTTAAGCTCGTCAATGAAACCACGGGGACCGTCTCTTATTTGTTTCCGGTTCTGTTTGTGACGATTGCCTGTGGTGCGGTATCAGGGTTCCATGCACTGGTATCCTCTGGAACCGCTTCAAAACAGATTAAAAATGAAAAGGCAATGCTTCCTGTATCGTATGGTGCAATGCTGTTAGAGAGCTTTCTGGCTGTAATCGCACTGGTCAGTGTCGGCTTTGCGGCAACAGCCGAAGGGCTTCCCGCGGGAACGCCCGCACAGGTATTTGCGACATCAATTTCCATTTTCCTGACCAAATTAGGGTTGCCGCAGAGTGTCTCGTATACGTTGATTACACTGGCGGTATCTGCCTTTGCGCTAACCAGTCTGGATTCGGTTGCCCGGGTAGGAAGGCTTTCCCTGCAAGAGTTTTTTATGGAAGAAGACAGGGAAATGGGGCCGGTTGCGAAGGTATTTGGGAATAAGTGGATTGCAACTATCCTTACACTGGCACTGGCTTTTCTGCTTGCAAAGGCCGGGTATGAAAGCATCTGGCCGCTGTTTGGTTCTGCCAACCAGTTGTTATCCGCACTGGCACTCATTTCCTGTGCGGTATTCTTAAAGAAAACGAAGCGTCAGGGCATGATGCTCTGGGGACCGATGTTTTTTATGATGGCTGTCACTTTCACGGCAATTGTTTTGAAAATGAAGGAATTGATCACTTCCCTTTTCCAAGAGTTTGATTCTGGAAATGTGATCCAGCTTGTATTTGCGATTTTGCTGCTGGTTCTGGGCATTATGGTTGCAGTGGAAGGGCTGCAGAAACTCTTTTGTTCGCGCTTTCGGAGGTCTGACGATGAAGAATCTGCGAAATGATAATACATACACAATGAAGGAGGAAGATTATGTTTAACAAGAAAAAACGCACTGTCTGCGCCGCAGTTTTGCTGGCAACATCTGCTGTTGTCTGCACATGTGCACAGACAAGACAGGACGCTGTGGTAATTCCCGGCAAAGTAGCAGCCGCTGAAAAATCAGCGGAAACGGCTCCTGAATCCGATCCGGCAGAAGACACCAAAAAGGATTCGTTTAACGCGGAGATAAAAGAAGCAACGGAATTTACGGCGGAGGCCAATCATGCCGTCTATGAGTTACTGGACTTTTCCGATGAACAAGAGTGCGCGTTTGCTGCGAGAGGGTTTCTTTCAGCTCCGGATAACCTGGTTATCAAGGCAGAAAACGGAAACGTGGTATGGAGCCAGGATGCTTACAGCTTTGCCAGGGATAATGCTGCTCCAGACAGCGCAAACCCAAGCCTCTGGCGCAATACGCAGCTCAATACGCTCTATGGGTTGTTTGAGGTGACAGACGGAATATACCAGATCCGGGGATATGATGTGGCGAATCTCACGTTTGTACGTGGCGAGAAGGGGTGGATCGTATTTGACTGCACTACAAGCGTAGAGACTGCCGAGGCAGGGCTTGCGCTGTTCCGGGAAAAATTCAGCGATGCGCAGATTTCTGCGGTTGTGATCAGTCATGCCCATATTGACCATTACGGCGGTATCGGCGGCTTAGTAACACAGGAAGATCTGGCAGATTCTTCACTTAGCCTGGAAAAACAGGCTGCTTCCGGCAAAACCCTTGTGATCGTACCGGAGGGATTTGAGAAAGCAGTCATGGAGGAGAACGTCTTTGCCGGAAACGCTATGAAGCGCAGAAGCAATTATCAATACGGTTCACTTCTGAAAAAAGGGGAACAGGGCAGTCTTTCCGTGGGGATCGGTCTTACTACGTCCAGCGGCACAACCTCATATCTGTCCCCGACCTACGAGGTGACGGACGACATTTTTAAAGCAACGATCGACGGCGTAGATATGGTATTTCAGCTAACTCCAGGCACAGAATCTCCGGCGGAAATGAATACATATCTGCCTGGGTATAAGGCTCTCTGGATGGCGGAAAACTGTACTGGCACCATGCACAATCTTTACACGCTGCGCGGTGCAGAGGTGCGGGATGCGAATGCATGGGCACAGTATATCATGGAGGCAAAGGCACTGTTTGGTGCGGATGTGGAGGTTGTGTTCCAGTCCCATAACTGGCCGCATTGGGGCAATGATGTGATCAACGAATACCTCTTAAATACAGCGTCTGTCTATAAATATATCTATGCCCAGACGCTTCAGTACCTCAATGAGGGTTATACTTCGACTGAGATCGCAAATATGATATCGCTGCCTGCGGATTTGGAGAAAGTCTGGTACACACGGCAGTATTATGGCACGCTGAAACACAATGTAAAAGCGATTTACCAGAAATATATGGGCTGGTATGACGCAAACCCGATTCACCTGGACGAACTTGAGCCTGGCGAATATGCAAAGAAAATGGTGGAATATCTGGGCGACACGGATGCGGTTCTCGCAAAAGCAAAAGAGGATTTCGACAAAGGCGAATACCAGTGGGTTGCTCAGCTTACCAATACGATCGTTTACGCTGAGCCGGATAACAAAAATGCACGTTATCTTTGTGCTGACGCTTTGGAACAGCTTGGGTACCAGGCGGAATCCGGAGCATGGAGGAATGCTTATCTGACTGCTGCCTATGAACTGCGTCACGGAACCAGCGGCTATCCGCAGACAAACGTAGGAGGAACAGGCGCAACAGCACTTGGTATGAGCACGGAGACAATGTTGGATTATCTTGGAATCTGTCTCGATGCCAAGAAGATGGAAGACCAGAATTTTACGATTCTCCTGCAGATCACGGATGAAGGCAGTCAGTATCTTGTACAGATCAACCATGGTGTCCTCCTGTATTCCAAGGATACACAGAATGCCAAACCAGATGTGACCATAAAGACAAAACGCGTGGGTATTCTGGGAATTGCACGTGGCAGCAGGGAATTGATGAATGCGAGTTTTGAATCCGTGGAAGGGAATCAGGGCATAATCGATATCCTGATTGGAAATTTAGCAGAATTTCCTCCATACTTTAATATTATAGAGCCGTAAGGAACAGTTCTCAACAGCATCATAGATGAAAACACTGTCAGGGTGTACTGCGTTGAAGTGGAAAACGATCACGCAGTACACCTTTTCCTTCGATCATAAAGCGATTTGTTCCTCAAAAAGTGCAATTTGTTCCAAATGGGTTGCTGTTCTCTGTCAGATTGATATAATAAAGAGTCATGTTATTCAAATAGACCTGTCATCCATATTCATAGGACGAGAGGCGACAGGTCAAAGGGCAGGTTGAAAAATGGGACTCAGATAGTGTATAATGGAAGTGGACCAAGGGCCTGGAAGCAAAAACTTAGAGAGGATAGAGAAAATGAATGCAATTTTTTCACAGGAAGAGATAAATACCGGGAGACAAAGGGAGTTTGACTACCTGAAAGGAATTTTTATGCTGATGATCTACCTGGTTCATGCCTTTCAGGCAACGATGTCCCCAGAGGATTCCATTACCCGGTGGATTTATATGTTTGCAACGATGTCCGGCGCAGCTATTTTCATCTTCGTTATGGGAGTAGGAACTGCTTACAACAGGAATGCGACACCCGTGGGAATGGTTAAGAGCGGCGTCCGCATGGTGATCTATCAGTATCTGAATAACCTTGCTTATGTAGCCGCACTGCTCATCCCTTATCCTTTTGTCAGCGGGAGACTGACAGGAGCCGGAATGGATAATTTCAAATACTTGATCGTGGTATACATTCAATACATTAATATCTTTTTTATTACCGGAATCATTTATCTTGTATTGGCATTGCTCAGGAAACTGAATATGAACATTGCAGGGTATATCATTATCGGTGCGGCAGTGAGTATCGTTGCGCCGTTCCTTTTTGGAACGAATGTAGATGTGCCAGTGCTTGGATATCTGATGAAGCTTTTGATCGGAGACGCAGAGTTTGTATCTTTTACGCCGCTCTATTTTCTGTCCTATGCATTGTTTGGAGTTGCCTTTGGCAAAATCCTGCGGCATGTTAAGGATAAAGTGAAATTTTATGGTATGCTGGCTGTTCCAAGCGTTGTGATCGTGATCGTATGGTGGGTACTGGTATTCGTAAAATATGGTTCGGACATATCCCAGATGTATGCGGTGTTAACTGGCGCGTATTCACAGCCGGATTTCTGGCACGTGGTGGCAAGCATGGCGCACATATTCCTTTTGGCCATCATCTTTTTCTTTATAGAATATATCTGTGCAAAGGATGGCAAGCCGCATGCGCCAAAGAATCCGGCTGCAAGACAGATTCTATATTACAGTGAACATATATCAAAATATTATGCATTACATATAACAGTATATTTTATTGCGCTGGGTATCAATGGTTATGAGGCATTTCAGAGTTATCAGTGCTGGCTGCTTGCGCTGTTGTCAATCGTGGTGACAGAGATCATGGTGAGAGGATACAATATGCTGTATGCAAGACGGTCACATAACAAAAAGAATAGTCATAAATAACAACAATTGTTTATGCTGATTTTCGAACGTAAACGAAATCGAATGTTGGAAATTGATATAGCCGAAAGTATGGCATGACCAGAAAATGGCAGTATGATATGATTAGAAGCTGGCGGAACTGAAAGTATGGCAGGAGGACGTTGAGATGGAGCATACACACCAGAGGAATGAGAGGCTGATACAAAACAAGATTTGGAAGTATCTTTTGCCGGGAATTATGATGTCAATGGCTTTGCAGCTAGGCAACATCGTTGATACAATCTTTGTGGGGAACTTTTTGGGAACAGACGCGATGTCAGCGATCACGCTTGTTCTTCCCATGGAAACTTTGATACAGGTAACAGGCTATTGCCTTGGTACGGGAGGATCGATCGCGGCAGGCATTTTGCTTGGCAAGCGGAATAAAGAGGGCGCATCACAGGTGTTTACACTCACACTGTCGATCACCGTTGTTGTGGGACTGATCCTTGCTGTGTTGGCACCTTTTTTGGCAATGCCGATAGCAGAATCTTTAGCGAAGGGCGGAAGTTTAAGTATTCCGGCTGGCCATTATCTGTTTGTGGGGATGCTCGGCGCTCCGGTGATTGGTGTCGGCCTTCTGATGTCCAGCTTTTTGGGGGTGGAAAATCATCCTGAACTTGCGTCTGCCTACCTGATTGTTTCGAATGTGATCAATCTGATTCTTGATTACATATTTTTGAGATTTACGAATCTTGGAATCGCGGGGGCGTCCCTGTCCACGGTGGCTGGATTTTTGTTGGGAATGGTTATTTTTATCTTATATATCCGTTCTCCGAAACGCATGATCCGTTTTGTCAGAATACAGTCGTTTGCCCCGCTGAAGGAGGCGGTCATATCAGGAGCGCCGCTCTTTGTATTTATGATTATGACCATCATTAAATCGTTTGTGTTAAATGAAATCATTATCCGCTTTATTGGGGATGGCGGGATGGCAGTCTATACAGTCTGTGACAATGTTCTGATGATCGTGGAAATGATCACGGCCGGAATCATAGGCGTAATACCCAATATAGCCGGGATTCTTTACGGGGAAAAGGATTACTTTGGCATCCGTGCGCTGTGCAAAAGGGTTCTTGTGTTAAGCGCGGCTGCGACGGTGTGTATTTTTGTGCTTGTCATGGCGTTTGCAAAACCGATTACTGTTATGTTTGGCGTGGATGATCAAGCCCTTTCTTCCGTGATGGCGACAGCGCTCAGAATTTTTATCCTGTGCCTGCCGGCCTATGTATGGAATAAATTTCTTGTCGGCTATTATGAATCGATCGAAGAGTCAAAACAGGCAAGCATTATTACATTCTTTCAAAATGGCATTTATGTGCTGCCAGCCGCGGCTCTTGGGATCATTCTTGAGATAAAAATGGGCGGCAGCGGTATGAATGGGCTGGCGCTAAGCTTTGTATGCTCAGAAGTGCTGACAGTTCTTACGGCTTATATTTATCGCAAGATCAAATATAAAAATATGGATTTCTATCTGCTTCCCAAGGAGGCGGGAACATGCTTTGATTTTACCGTGAAGGCCGATCTGGATGAGACGACGCTGGTGCCCAGAGAGGTAAAAGAGTTCTGCCTTGACCACGGCGTGAGCGCGAACAGGGCCAATATGGTGGCGGTGGCTGCGGAGGAGATGATCGTCAACTGCATTCAATACGGCGGCAGGCAGTCTCATTGGATTGATGTCAGCCTGGTGATCGAACAGCAAAAGATGCTTTTGCGGATCAGGGACAACGGCGTGCCCTTTAATCCCACCGAGTATGAATTTGACGGCGGGAAATTTGATATCCATGGGATTGAGCTTGTGAAAGCAATCTCGTCTGAGATCAGTTATATGCGCACAATGGATTTAAATAATACGGTGTTAGAATTTGATATGGAACAGGAGGAAGAAAATTGAGAAAAGGAAACGACACAATTTATGAAACTGATTTTGAATCGGTAGTGAGTATGTTTGAGCGACAGGCCGGGATGCATCCAGACAAAACGGCAGTCATTGCAGGCGGCGAACAGAAAACGTATGGTGAGCTCAATGCCGATGCAAACAAGGTGGCAGATGTCCTGATTCAGAATGGGGTAGCGGCGGAAACGATCGTCGCTGTCCTGTTAGAGCGCGGCATCAAAGTTTATACTGCGACACAGGGAATCTTAAAGGCAGGCGGTGCATTTACCTGCATCTCACCCGAGTATCCGACAGAGCGCGTGCGTTATATCTTAGAGGACAGCGGTGCAAAGTGTGTGATTACAGACGAAAAGACAAAGAACCAGTACAGCGATCTGTGGGAGACATTAGCGTGCACTCCTCTGATGATAGACGAGATTTTGAAAAGCGGTCACACACAAAATCCCAATCGGGAAATTCGTGAAAATGACTTATGCTATGTGATCTATACCTCTGGTTCCACGGGAAAACCCAAGGGTGTTATGATCGAGCAGGGGAACCTGTCGAACTTTGTCAATGCTAACCCAAAGAACCATGAAACGCTTGGATATACAGAAAAGTCGTCGGTTGTTCTTGCGCTTGCGGCAATGACATTTGACGTTTCCATTATGGAAGAGTTTATTCCGCTCACCAATGGTTTGACCGTTGTGATCGCAACAGAGGAGGAAATCCATAACCTGGATCTGCTTGCGGATACCATTCTGCATCATGGCGTTGACAATATCGCGACAACGCCTTCTTTCCTGTCTGTCATGCTGGAGATTCCGAAAATGCGGGAGGCCTTAAAGCAGGTCCGCGTTTACGACCTTGGCGCTGAAGCATTTCAGGGAGGACTGTATGACAAAATCTGTGAAGTCAATCCTGACGCGTATATCATGAACGGATATGGACCTACAGAGACAACAATCAGCTGCACTATGAAGGTGATCACGAGCAGCGAAAATATCACGATCGGCATACCCAACGCAAATGTGCTGGTATATATTATTGACGAGAATAATCAGGAAGTGCCGGATGGGCAGGTCGGTGAGCTTCTCATCTGTGGAAAAGGTGTGGGGCGTGGATATCGGAACCTTCCGGAAAAGACGGCCGAGGCATTTATTACCTATCGCGGCATGCGCGGCTACAAGTCAGGCGATCTTGCCCTGATCAACGCTGACGGGGAGATCGAATTTCATGGCAGAAAGGACAATCAGGTAAAACTCAGAGGTTTTCGGATCGAACTGGGCGAGATTGAGGAAGTGATCGGAAATCATGCAGATGTTTTGAACGCGGTAGCGGTCGTTGTGGATGACCAGCTTTGTGTGTACTATACTGCCACAAAGGAAATAGCGCCACAGGAGCTTTCTGATTTTGCAGCGGGCAGCCTTGCTTACTATATGGTGCCGGACATCCTTATTCAACTTGATGAAATGCCGCTGACAGCTAATCTGAAAATAGACAAAAAATCCCTGCCAAAGCCAGTGCTGAAACAGGGTGATTTTGAGGTACCAAAAAACCAGATGCAGCAAAAGATTTTTGACATCGCAGCATCAGTTACCAACAACAGTAATTTTGGTATCAACACACCATTTTACCGCGCAGGGCTTACTTCCCTTGGTGCAATGAAATTCAATGTCCTGCTGGCAGAGGAATTTGGGATCGCGATCAAAACGAGCGATATCAGCCAGTATAATACGGTGGTGCTGATGGAGGAGTTTATCCGGAATGCAGAGGCGCCTGACGATGGAAAAGAGAACCGTTTGGTTTATCCTTTAACAGGTTCCCAGAAAGGGATTTTTGCGGAGTGCGCGAAGAATCCGGAAACAACGATTTACAATATCCCGTTTTTGTTCACGCTTGACAACAGGATCGATGAAGAGAAACTTGCCAGTGCAGTGACCAGGACGATTCAGGCGCATCCTTACATGACAGCGCGTTTTGGGATCAGTGAAGACGGGGAAATGGTTCAAAAACCGTTTGCGGAGGACTTTGTGCCTGAGATGATCCGGACAACAGACAGTGCGTTTCAGAAGGATGATCTTGTAAAACCGTTTCAATTAGAAGGGGGCAGACTGTTCCGAATTGCAATCTATCTGACGGAAACGAAGAAGTATCTGTTTGTCGATTTCCACCATATCATGGCGGATGGAAATTCCTATGATATCTTTTTTGAGGACTTGAATCGCGCCTATATGGGTGAGGAACTGACAGAGGAAGTTTACACAGGTTTTGATGCGGCTGTATCAGAGGAACACGCAGTAGAGCGTGGCAGCTATAAAAAGGCAGCTCTTTACTATGACAGTGTTTTTCAGGGGCTTGAAGTCGATTCGCTCCCCATTTTTGATAAAAAAGAGGAAACTCCGAAAAAAGGTCTGGCAGAGTATAAAATGACCGTTTCTGCCCAAAGGGCTCTGGCATTTTGTGATAAGTTGGGAGTCACACCCAATACGCTCTTTACCGGAGTTTTTGGAATCCTGATGTCGCGCTGGTCTAATGCAAAGGAATCGCTGTTTGCGACGATCTATAACGGCAGGAACGATTCGAGACTTGCGCATACGGTATGTATGCTTGTAAAAACGCTGCCTGTATATTGTAAATTTGATGATAAGACGACCGTGGTATCCTATATGGTTTCTTTGCAGGAACAGTTGATGAATTCCATGGCAAATGATATTTTTCCGTTTTCCGATATTGCTGCAAAATACGGGATTACCTCTGATCTGATTTTTGCTTACCAGGCGGAGCTGACGGACGATTATCCGATTGGAGATACGGTTGCTGTCGGTGAGGATCTGGCTCTTGATCTGCCCAAAGAACCGCTGTTACTCCAGGTTCGTCTCTATGACGGGGAGTACTATCTGACAGCAGAGTACCGCAGCGATCTGTATCAGGAGGAAACGGTTCAGAATATTATGGATTCCTATAATGCCGCTTTTGAATCCATATTCGGCTGCCGCAATGTATCGGATGTGACGATCCTTTCGGAGAAACAGGAAAAACAGCTTGACCAGTTTAATGAAACGCAGGCGCCATATGATTATAGCAAAACGGTTGTGGATCTGTTTGAGGAAGTGGCTGCAAAATATCCTGACCAGACAGCCGTTGTATATCAGGATGCCAGATATACATACAGTGCGCTGGAAAAATTAACGCGCAATCTTGCGGGTGTTCTGATTCAAAAAGGATTCAAAACGGGTGATGTAGCTGCTGTGCTGATACCGCGCTGTGAATATATGGCAATCTGCTCGATGGGTATCGCCCGCAGTGGATGTGCCTGCCAGCCGCTTGACCACACGTATCCTCAGGACAGATTACATTTTATGCTGGAGGACAGTGGTGCGAAGATCTTGATCACCACACAGAAGATGCGTGAATTGGTGCCTGACTATACAGGACAGATCCTGTATCTTGATGAGATACCGAACCTGCCTGACTATACAGATAAAATGCCCTCTCCAGAGCCGGAGGATCTGTTTACGCTGCTGTACACATCAGGTTCGACAGGAGTGCCAAAGGGCTGTATGCTTGAGTTTGGAAATATCACTGCATTCTGCATATGGTATCACAGATGTTATCAGCTTGACAGTTCTGCCCGTCTGGCTGCCTATGCGTCCTATGGCTTTGACGCATCGATGATGGATATTTTTACGTCCCTGACTGCGGGCGCACAGTTAAATATCATTGCTGAGGAGATACGCCTTGATCTTCTTGCGCTCAGTGATTATTTCGAGGAGAACCAGATCACCCATTCTTTTATGACGACACAGGTGGGACGTCAGTTCGCGATGGAAATAAAGAGCAAATCGCTGAAATATCTCAGTACGGGCGGAGAAAAGCTGGTTCCTCTGAATCCGCCGGAAGGTATCCGGTTCTACAATGCCTATGGGCCTACAGAATGCACGGTTTATACAACGGTCTTTGAGATGGATCGGTATTATGACGATATTCCGATCGGGAAGCCGCTGGATAATCTGAAACTCTATATTGCCGATGACAAAGGACACCGTCTGCCGGCAGGGGCGTCCGGTGAGCTGCTTGTCTCGGGAAGGCAGGTATCGCGGGGCTATCTGAACCGTCCGGAGAAAACAAACGAGGTGTACGCCAGAAATCCTTACACCGATGAGGCGGGTTACGAGCGGATGTACCACACAGGCGATGTGGTGCGCTGTTTAAATGATGGAAATATTTCTTTTGTGGGCAGACGGGATGCCCAGGTAAAAATAAGAGGATTCCGGATTGAACTTACAGAGGTAGAAGAAGTGATCCGGCGTTTCCCGGGGATTAAGGATGCCACAGTTGCCGCATTTGACGAGGAGGGCGGTGGAAAATATATCGCAGCCTATGTCGTATCGGATGAACAGATCGATATCGCAAAGCTCAACGCCTTTATTATGGAAACAAAGCCGCCGTATATGGTGCCGGCTGTGACAATGCAGATTGACAGTATTCCGCTGAATCAGAACCAGAAGGTCAACAAGCGCGCTCTGCCAAAGCCGCAAAAGGCAGTGGAGGAGATCATTGCTCCAAAAAATGAAATGCAGCAGCGTATCTGTGACTGTATTGCGGAAGCGATCGGGCACAGGGAGTTTGGTATCACGACGGATATTCAGCTGGCGGGACTGACTTCGATCAGCGCGATCAAACTGAACGTGCTTCTGGCAAAGAAATTTGACGTGGCAATCAAGACAAATGATATCCGGGAAAATCCGACCGTAGTTCAGTTAGAACGGTTCCTTCTGGGAGCAGAAAAATCCAAATCGCATGAAGTGCGGGAAGTGTATCCGCTTACCAACACGCAGGCAGGCGTCTTTGTAGACTGTACGGCGAATATGGGAACAACAGTTTATAATATTCCATACTTGTTCCGGTTAAGTCCCAAAGTAGATCTGATCCGGCTGAAAGACGCAGTAGAGCAGACCGTGGAAGCGCACCCGTATCTGAAAGTACAGCTCTTTATGGACGAGGATGGCGAGATCCGCCAGCGCAGGAAGGATGATCTGAAATACACTGCGGAAATTATCGATGGGATGGACAGGGAAAAACTGGTAAGGCCATTCCCGCTGTTTCACGAGCCGCTGTTTCGCTTTGAGATATACAGGACCCATGAGGGAAGTTATCTGTTCCTGGATGTGCATCACCTGATTGCAGATGGAACCTCTCTTTCTATCATTTTGTCGGATATCGACAGGGCCTATCAGGGCGAAAAGCTTACGGCAGAGTCCTATACAGCCTATGATGCGGCGCTTGACAATGAAAAGGCAGTACAGGGAGAGAAGTATCAGAAGGCGGAGGAATTTTACGCTTCTGTACTGAAAGACTGCGGCCCGGACACCAGCCTTTATCCTGATAAAAACGGGGAGACACCGGGAGTCGGGAATCTGCGCAGTAAGAGCGGAGTGATCAGCAGAAAAGCTGTGCAGGCGGTATGTGAGAAATATGGTATCACAGAGAATGTATTTTTCACAGGTGTATTTGGCGCAGCACTGGCAAGATACCATTTTGCCCCAAAGAGTGTGTTTACCACAATCTATCACGGCAGAAATGACTCGCGCCTTTCGGATACGATCGGCATGTTTGTCAAAACGCTGCCTGTTGTGTGTGACACGACGAAAACGGCGGAAGATTATTTTGTGACGATTAAGAACCAGCTTATGGGAATGATGGATCACGATATCTATCCGTTCCAGGAGATCAGCCGCAACTTCCACATTAAGCCTGATACGATGTTTGTGTATCAGGGCGATAATTTTGCATTTACGCAGATCTGCGGGGAGGATGCAGAGGAAATCCCGCTTGGCTTAAATGCGGCAAAAGAGCCGATCTCGCTCATGATGAGCATTGAAAATGACGAGTATATCTATGAACTGGAATATAGGAGCGATCTGTTTGAGAAGGAGACGGCCGGGTATCTGATCGAAAACCTTGAAATCACGACGAAGGCTTTCCTTGATGGAAAGGAACCGTCAGAGGTACGCCTGCAGTTTGACGAGCAGGATAAGATGGTCAATACGCCGCAGTATATGGGTAAGACGTTTATCGATTTATTCCGGGAAGCGGTCTCAAAATATCCGGACAATATTGCTGTAAAGGATGAGAATGGTACAATCACATATACAGAGCTTGACGCTGTGTCGGAGTATATCGCTGACCAGCTGAAAAAGAATGGCTTTGGCCGGGAAAATGCCGCTGGAATCTTATGCGGCAGGACAAGGGAATTTGTGGAAGCGTATGTTGGAATCATGAAGGCGGGAGGCGCATATGTTCCGCTTGATCCGGAATACCCGCAGGAGCGGATCGAATACATGCTCTCTGACAGCGGCAGTGAAAATCTGCTTCTGATGAGGAAATATCAATCGCTGGCAGCAGGGTATGACAAGAATATCATTTACCTTGACGAGATCGAAAAGGACGGACTTGGCTTTACAGGAAAGGCAGACTCGACACCGCCGCTTCCTGAAAATCTGGCATATATGATCTACACTTCGGGCTCAACAGGAAAACCAAAGGGCGTTATGCTGGAACATCGCAACCTGATGACCTTGATCGAGCATACAGCGACCTTCCACAAGACGGTTCCAGAGGATATGTATGGTGAATTTTCTTCCTTCTGCTTTGACGCTTCGGTACATGACCTGTTTGTACCTTTGACGGTGGGCGCGTCCCTTTATATTTTCCCGGAAAGCGTCAGGAAGGATGCAGTCGCTGTCTGCCGTACTTTTGAAAGTGAGCCGATTACAGTATCGACCATGCCGACGCAGATGGGTGAGCTTGTGGCGGAAACCCTGACAGGGGATTGTGCGTTAAGGCTTCTCACGCTGGGAGGCGAGAAGTTTAAGCGCTATTATGACAGAAAGTACATCATGGTAAATGGCTATGGTCCCACAGAAAATACCGTTTCGTCGACAGAGTTTGTAGTTGATCAGGAATATAAAACGATCCCGATTGGCAAATCGCAGCTTAATGTAAGATGTTACATCGTAGATGAAAACTTAAAGCGTGTGCCCGTGGGAGTGCCTGGGGAGCTTTGCGTGGCAGGGCGGCAGGTGGCAAGAGGCTACCATAATCTGCCGGAAAAAACTGCGTCCGTATTTGTGCCCAATCCGTTTGCTACATGCAAGGATGAGGAAAGACTGTATCATACAGGCGATATGGTACGGATGAAGGGTGACGGAAATATTGAATATATCGGGCGGATCGACTCGCAGATTAAGATCAATGGATTCCGCGTGGAGCTCGGCGAAGTAGAAGGGGCAGTCCTGAAACGCGACGGCGTTTGTGAGGTGGCGGCAATCCCTGTGGATCAGAGCGGCGTAACCTATATTGCAGCTTATTATACAGGTACGGAATATAAAGAGGAGGAGTGGAAGGAATTTTTAAGTCCACTGCTTCCGGAATACATGGTGCCGGCGTTTTATATACATCTGGACAAAATGCCTGTTACGCCTGGCGGAAAGATTGATAAGCGTGCTTTGCCAAAGCCTGCGGTCGCGGAAGAACGCACCAATTATGCCGCACCTCAGACAGGGGCGCAGATCAAACTGTGTAAGCTGTTTGAAAAGGCATTAGGACGGGAAAAGGTAGGAATCGATGATGATTTCTTTGCAATCGGCGGGACTTCCCTTGCTGCTTCCAAGGTTGCAGTAATGTGCCTGAATGAGAAGATTCCTCTTGTGTATGCAGATATCTTCAAATATCATACAGTGCGTGCGCTGGCCGCGGCGTTATATGGAGACGAGGTGCCAAAGGAAGATACAGATGAATTTGCAGATTATTCCTACAATACGATTGATACGCTGATCGCTGCAAATAACAGATGCAACGCTGACAAAGTGAAGAAAGAGGCGTTAGGTGATATTCTGATCACAGGCGCAACAGGTTTTCTGGGGATTCATGTGTTAAAGGAATTTCTGGACCGTTACGACGGCAAGGCTTATTGTATGGTGCGCAAAGGCAGCTATGAGTCAAGTGAGCGGCGTATGATGAATATGCTGATGTATTATTTTGATCTGCCCTATACGGAACTGTTTGGCGACAGGATCATCTGCATTGACAGTGATATAACGGACGAGGAAGCAGTAAAACGGTTAAAAGACATTCCTTTTGCGACATTGATCAACTGTGCTGCCTGCGTGAAACATTTTGCGGCGGGTGAGGTTTTGGAGAAGATCAATGTAACCGGTGTGAAGCATCTGATCGACCTCTGCGCATCCTCGAACAGAAGACTTGTACAGATTTCAACGGTATCCGTAGGCGGCGAGGGTATGGACGGCAGACCGCCGATGGAGCGTAAAATTGCCGAGAACGATCTGTATTTTGGACAGAGGATCGCCAATGAGTATATACGCACGAAGTTTCTTGCAGAGCGCGCGGTGCTCGAGGCGGCCGCAAAAGGTCTTGATGCAAAAGTGATCCGTGTCGGCAACCTGATGAGCCGTCACAGAGATGGGGAGTTCCAGATCAACTTTATTACCAATGGCTTTTTAAGGAGCCTGCGCGGATATGCTGCGGTTGGTGCATTTCCGATGGATGGCATGAATGAAAGTGCAGAATTTTCTCCGATCGATGAAACAGCAGCAGCAGTGCTCTGTCTTGCAGAGACAGACAATCAGTTTACGGTATTCCATGCCTGCAACAACCACAGGATTTTTATGAGTGATGTGGTCTATGAAATGCGCGCGCGAGGCTTTGATATTCAGATCGTGCCTGGCCATCAATTTATTGACATGGTCAACGCGTATGCGGCAAAACATGAGACAAGTGATGCGGTGTCGGGGTTGATTGCCTATACTTCTCACAATGAAGGCGAACTTTACACGATTGATTATGATAATGCCTTTACAACCGAAGTGCTTTACCGTCTGGGATTCAAATGGAATATTACCGATAACGGATATCTTGCAAAAGCAATGGAAGCGCTGAAGGGACTGAACTTTTTTGAGGATGATTTGGTATGATTGGAGGAAATAATAATGACAATTACAAAAACAATGGAAAATAACAAGGTGATTCTCTCGGTTGAGGGATGGCTGGATACAAAGTCAGCGCCAGAGCTGGGCAGGGAAATTGAGGCGCTTTCTGATATAGAAGCCCTGGTACTTGACTTTGAAAAACTGGAATATATCGCATCGGCAGGGCTTCGTGAAGTTGTGTCAGCATATAAGAAAATGAAAAGCATGAATGGAGAGTTTTCCGTAATCCATGTAACCAGTGAAGTAATGGATGTATTTAAGCTTACCGGATTTGACCAGAAGATTGATATACAGGCAAAATAATTTCCTAGTTGGGGACTGTTCAAAAGGAACTTTTGAACAGTCCCTGATTTCATATATGCCAAATGCCTTTTCGTATGTTGGAATGGTTACTGTTCACACAGGACTTAGCATTTACTGCTAAGTCCGTACGAAAACGTAGTGGCAACAAGCAAAAATCCATTTGCGAAGCAAATTTTGCATGGATTTTTGCCTGTTACTGGAAC
>DKVL01000070.1:0-3939 GCA_002491195.1 Lachnospiraceae bacterium UBA7179 | reverse complement strand
AAAAATCCATTTGCGAAGCAAATTTTGCATGGATTTTTGCCTGTTACTGGAACGGAGTGAACAGTAACTTGGAATGATCATTTTACATAGATTTTACAGAACATTGATGGCAGATTTTACAGAATGCTTTTAAAATGAAAAGACAACATAGAATGGGAAAGGAAAGCAGATGATAGGATGACGGTAAAAAAGCGTCTGTTCTGGTCCAATATTTTAATGATCGCAGTCCCGGTCATATCGACTGTCCTAATTGGGATGGTGTGCATAGGACTGATCTGGCTGTCTCTGATCGGCGGGGCGGGACTGGGAATTGAAAATCAGGAAGATTTTGACCATGCCTGTATGGCGATCAGTGAAAAGCTTGAATATGACATTGGGCGTAATTCGGATTTTTCTTCTGTGAAGTCTATATTGGACAGTAATCACATGGCATTGCGGATCGTGTCGGATGGAGAGACGATTTTTGCGTATGGCGCTGGGGAGGCGGCTGATGAAGCGCTGCTGTCGGCAGCTGGACTGTTGGACGGTCCATCTACCATAACATTGAACGGGCGCAGTCTGTATGTGGGCACGGAGCGGGTGAACGGTGTGGATTACGCGATCTTCCTGTTTGGGAGCTATCATGGGCGGCAGACTTATTCTGACCTGAAAGTGGCTCTGACGTTATCGGCCATTGCGATCCTTTTTGCTATTTTTGTGTCCATTCTGCTTACAAACCGTTTTCTGACAAGGTTTGTGTTCCAGCACATTGAGGGCGCGCTGGATATTCTGGCAGGCGGTGTCCATGAGATCCGGGACGGCAATCTGGAGTATCGGATCGCATATGACAGGAAGGACGAATTCTTGCCAGTATGTGAAGATTTCAATGAGATGGCGGTGCGCTTGAAATCGTCGGTGGACGGGATGCAGCGGCAGGAGCTTAGCCGGAAGGAGCTGATCGCCGGAATCTCTCATGATCTGCGTTCTCCGCTCACTTCCATTCAGGCTTATGTGGAGGGGCTTCTGGACGGGGTTGCCAGAACGCCGGAGGCACAGAAACGGTATCTGGAAACGATTAAGGGGAAAGCGGAGGATCTGGCACGTATCATATCACAGTTGTTTCTGTTTTCCAAGATGGATCTGGGGGAGAATCCGGAAAACTTTCGCACACTGCAGTTAGATGAGACAATAACAGAGACCGTGTCCGCACTACAAGAAGAGTACAGAGAACGAGGGCTGGACATCCATATGGAGTCAGAGCAGGTGGAGCTCTGTGCTGACCCGGTCTATCTGCACCGTATTGTCACCAATATTCTGGAGAACAGTCTGAAATACAAAGAGAAGGAATCGGGAAATGTATGGATCTGTCTCAAGCGGACTGCTGCCGGCTGCCGGCTGACCTTTGCGGATGATGGGCCGGGTGTTGCCAAAGAGGCGCTGCCCCATCTGTTTGAAGTATTTTACCGGGGCGACCTGTCAAGGCAGAATCCCGGAGGGGGCAGCGGCCTGGGACTTGCAATCGTTGCCGGGGCAGTGAAGCGGATGGGAGGAACCATACAGGCCTGGTCCAATGAGTCGGAAGGCCTTTGTATCTGCATTGATTTACCAGTGTAAGGGGATGCGCAGGTGTGGGCAGAATGCGCTGTAGTATATTTGGGAGATCGGGAAAAGACAGCGGGGGTAAAGAGAGATGGCCAAAATATTGATCATAGAGGACGATGCGGCGATCGCAGCGATCGAGCGTGATTATCTGGAGATTGAGAATTTTGAGGTGGAGATTGCCTCTGATGGCACGGCTGGAATCGCCAGGGGGCTTAGCGGTGAATTTGACCTGATCCTGCTGGATCTGATGCTGCCCGGAATGGACGGTTTTACCAGCTGTCGGAAGCTGCGGGAAAAGATAGACATTCCAATCCTGATGGTGACTGCAAGGCAGGAGGACATTGACAAGATACGGGGACTGGGGCTGGGGGCGGATGATTACATAGAAAAACCGTTTTCACCGGCAGTTCTGGTCGCGCGGGTAAAAGCAAACATTGCGCAGTATGAGCGGCTTTCGGGAACAGGGAAAACGCCGTCCGAGATTGCACTGGGCACCATACGGCTCAACACGGGGACGCACCGTGTCTTTGTGGATGGACGGGAAGCGGACCTGAAAAACAAGGAATATGAGCTGCTCCTTTTTCTGATGCTGAATGTGGATATGGTGTTTGACAGGGAAACATTATATGAAAAGGTCTGGGGACTGGAGGCGTTGGGGGACAATGCGACGGTGGCCGTACACATCAACAGGCTGCGGGAGAAGTTAGAGAAGGATCCGGCGCATCCGCGTTATATAGAGACTGTCTGGGGCGCCGGTTATCGGTTCAGGGGATAATATTTTTGGAAAGGCAGGGGATGGATATGTGGGGTGTATTTGCGTTTGGGTCGGCACTGTTTGCCGGAATCACTGCTATTTTGGCAAAATGCGGGATTCGGAAGACAGATTCCAATGTGGCTACGGCAATCAGGACGATCGTTGTCTTAGAGTTTTCATGGCTGATGGTGTTGATCACAGGTTCCCAGTCACAGATCGGGGAGATCAGCGGGAGGACATGGCTGTTTCTGATCCTGTCGGGGATTGCTACGGGCGCGTCATGGCTCTGCTATTTCAGGGCACTGCAGATCGGGGACATTAACAAGGTGGTTCCGATCGACAAGTCGAGTGTGATCCTTACGATTCTGCTTGCATTTCTTTTCCTGAAAGAGGAGATCAGCCTGCCAAAGGCGGCGGGGATGATCCTGATCGGTGTCGGCACATTTCTGATGATTGAAAAGAAAAAGACGGATGCAGAAAAACAGGTCAAGGGAAACCGATGGCTGATCTATGCTGCAGGTTCGGCTGTCTTTGCCAGTCTGACATCCATTCTTGGCAAGGTTGGAATCTCCGGCGTGGAGTCGAATCTTGGCACGGCGATCCGAACGGCCGTGGTGCTCCTTATGGCGTGGATTATGGTTTTTGTGACGGGAAAACAGCACAGGATAACGGAAGTCCCCAGGAACGAGCTGGGATTGATCTGCCTGTCAGGGGTTGCTACGGGCGCGTCATGGCTCTGCTATTACAAAGCGCTGCAGGACGGTCCTGCGAGTGTGGTGGTTCCCATCGATAAGCTCAGCATTGTGGTGACGGTTGCTTTTTCGTATTTTGTTTTTCAGGAACGGCTTTCCAGGAAATCAGGGCTGGGGCTGGTATGTATCGTGGCGGGGACGTTTGTGATGCTGATTCCGTAGGATCATTTCTTCATAAAACGTTCCGTTTGATAGTTCTGTCATTCGGGTATCTATGCAAAATAAAAAGGGGGAAATAATCGATTAGTTCCCTCTTTTCTGTTGCCAGTATGGCTGAAATTAGACGTGTTTTTTCTTTTCTTTCCGTATACACAACAAATAACACATCTTCTACCATACCGATCGTATTGTAACGATCTTCTTCTAAATTATGCAGTGCTTTCCATAATAATGTGTGCTATACTATTAACAAAGCAGGGAAAACTTTGATAATAAAACCCTGAACATGAGTGTGTTGAAATATTTTTTGAAGCAGGCAGTGATAGCAGCATGTTGTTTGACAACAACACGCTTTTTGATGGACTTGAGATCGCAAAGGAAAAGGAACTGTGCAGGGTGGTTTCTGGTTAAGATCATTAATGGCCGGTCTGTCTGGTTACGGGAAATGTTCGTGGATGTAAAAATGCAATATTTTTTGGAAAAGGGGTATGGTATGGCAGGAAAGGCAAAACTTCCCATGGGGATTGAGAATTTTGAACGGATACGTAAGGAGGGGTTTTATTATGTAGATAAAACAGGACTGATCAGAGACTTTTTGGAAAATCCGGCATATGTGACCTTGTTTACGCGTCCAAGGCGGTTTGGAAAGACGCTGAACATGAGTATGTTGAGATATTTCTTTGAAACAGGAAG
>DKVL01000075.1:42473-91463 GCA_002491195.1 Lachnospiraceae bacterium UBA7179 | reverse complement strand
CAGTAACAGGCAAAAATCCATGCAAAATTTGCTTCGCAAATGGATTTTTGCATTTCAGGTTATACGTTTTCTCACGGAATGCGCAGTTCAGCGCATTCCTGACCTGTGAACAGTAACTTTTCGCTACACTTTTCCAGTGTATGTGTGCTATACTAATATATAGATCTTCCCCCTCGGAAGGAGAATGGTACACAGAAAGAGAAGTGAGGAAATGTAAAATGGAGATCAGAGAGAAACAGGATCGGGGAAAACAAAACTGTGCGGTTCTTTGGTATGACAGGCCGGCGTCGGACTGGAATGAGGCGCTCCCGGTTGGCAATGGCAGAATTGGGGGCATGGTGTATGGAAACGTTGGCTGCGAGCAGATCCAGGTCAATGAGGATACGATATGGTATGGCGGGCCTATGGACAGAAACAATCCCAGCGCCAGGGAGAAGCTTCCGCTGATACGGCAGCTGATCAAGTCGGGAAAAATTCATGAGGCGGAGCGGCTCTGCAGACAGGCACTGAGCGGTACGCCGTTTGGGATGCGCATTTATCAGACACTTGGGGATATTGCGATCGACTATGATTTTGGAAGGGATATCGCTGTGGAGGATGTCAGTGCGTATGAGAGGGGGCTCAATGTGGAGGATGCCCTTAGCTATACGCAGTTTCAGTTGGACGACACGGTGTATGAGAGGGAGCTTTTTATGTCAGCACCCGATGATGTATGCGTGATACGTCTGACTGCCAGAGGGAAAAACAAGATGAATCTGGAAGTCACGCAGTCAAGGCATCACATGTATGACTACTCAGAAAAAGCATCAGAGGACAGCGTCATGTTAGGCGGGAATCTGGGGCGCGATGGTTTGGATTATGCCATGATGTGTAAGGCGTCAAGCCCGGATGGAAAGGTTGAGGTGATCGGAGAGAGCATTGTAGTTTATGATGCTGCGGAGGTTGATCTGTATTGGAGCGCAGCGACGACATACCGTGTGAAGGTGCAGTGCGAAGATGAAAATTTGGATGAGAGTCTGGCAAAGAAAAAGGCATTAAAAGCGGTATTGACAGAAAAACTCGAAAAAGCGGCTTCCAAAAGCTATGATGAACTGAAAAAGAGACACATCGCTGACTATCAATCTTATTTTGACAGGATGTCCCTGACATTTGATCTGGACAGGGCGGCTTTCAGTACGGCGCAGAAGACGACGGATCGATGTCTGGCGGAAATTGCAAATGGTAGTACAGATTTAGGTCTGGAACAATTGTATTTTAATTTTGGGCGCTATCTGCTCATCAGCTGCAGCCGTCCAGGAACGCTTCCCGCAACGCTGCAGGGGCTCTGGAACAGGGACATGGAGGCACCGTGGGACGCCAAGTTTACGATTAATATCAACACCGAGATGAACTATTGGCCGGCGGAAGTCTGCGGTCTGGGAGACTGTCATCTGCCGCTGTTTGATCTGTTGAAACGGATGCTGCCCAATGGCAGGAAGACTGCGGAAGTGATGTATGGATGCAGGGGATTTGTGGCGCATCACAACACAGATATCTGGGGAGACACGGCGCCGCAGGATCTGTGGATCCCAGGAAGTTTCTGGGTGATGGGGGGAGCGTGGCTCTGCACACATATATGGACGCATTACGAGTATACTGGCGATGAGGATTTTCTGCGCGAAATGTTTCCGATCATGCGGGAGGCGGCGCAGTTTTTCCTTGATTTCTGTATCGAACACGAAATCGACAAAAAGACTTATCTATGCACCTGTCCGAGTGTATCGCCCGAAAATACGTTTATCCTGCCCAATGGGGAGCAGGGGGCAAATTCGATCGGAGTGACAATGGACAACCAGATTCTGCGGGATCTGTTTTGTCAATGCAACAAGGCGGCAAAAATACTCGGGATATCGGATGCGCTGGACAGGCAGATTGCCGATGCCTGTGAGCGGCTGATTCCAACCCGGATAGGGAGTGATGGCAGAATCCTCGAGTGGTGTGAGGAGTATGCGGAGAAGGAGCCCGGACACAGGCACATCTCGCATTTATATGGATTGCATCCGTCTGACCAGATCACGAAAGACGGTACGCCTGAGTTTGCAAGGGCTGCGGAACTGACACTGCAGAAGCGTCTGGAGTGCGGTGGCGGACATACGGGCTGGAGCCGCGCATGGATCATGAATCATTATGCGAAGCTCTGGGACGGGGAGAAGGCACATGAAAATCTGAGGCAGCTTCTGATTCAGTCGACGCTGCCCAATCTCTTTGACAATCATCCGCCTTTCCAGATCGACGGGAATTTCGGATCGATTGCGGCGATGGTGGAAATGCTGGTGCAGAGCAATACAGACAGGATTGTCCTGCTGCCGGCATTGCCAGAAGCGTGGCGGAGTGGTACAATAACGGGTGTGAGGGTTCGTGGAAATGCATGCATGAACATTGCATGGAAGGATCAAAAACTGGTAAAGGCACAGATCTGCAGTGGGCGTGATACTGTGAGAACGTTTGTTTATCATGATCGGCGTGTAGAATTAATGCTGCCAGAAGGTGTCTGGACAGAAATTACTTTTTCATGAATCACTTTTTCATGTACAGGGAAATAAGGTATGGAGGAAACAGGTATGAAATTCAATTTCAAGGAGGATGGAAAGCGGATTGTTGTCATTTGTCTGGCATCGGTAATCATGGCGCTGAATATTAAGACGTTTGTGCGGACAGGCGGATTATATCCGGGCGGCGCGTCGGGCCTCACACTGCTGATACAGCGGATTGTTCTGATGTTTTTCGGGTTTGAGCTCCCGTATACGCTGATCAATATCTTATTGAATCTGGGGCCGATCTATATCGGTTTTCGGTTTATCGGTAAGAAGTTTACGCTGTATTCATGTCTGTGCATTATGCTGACGAATATTCTGACCGATATTCTGCCGGCCCGGGCGATTGTCTACGATACGCTGCTGATCAGTGTATTTGGCGGCATGATCAATGGGTTTGCGATCAGCCTATGCCTGATGATGAATGCGACGACAGGAGGAACGGATTTTATCAGCATTTTTTTGTCGGAGAGGACAGGAACAGATTCTTTTAATCTGATTCTTGGCTTTAACGCTTTGCTCCTGGTGGCAGCAGGATTGTTGTTTGGCTGGGAAAAGGCATTGTATTCCATTATTTTCCAGTATGCGTCAACGCAGGTGGTCCGTACGCTATTCAAGCAGTACCGCCAACATACGCTTTTGGTGGTGACGAATCATGCGAGGCGGGTGTATGAGGTGATCGCCAAGGACAGCAACCATGGCGCTACGATCATCGAGGCAGAGGGCTCTTATGAGCATCAGGAGCGCAAGATCGTGTATTCTGTTGTGTCAAGGGCGGAATGCAAGGATATTATTAAGGGGATTAAGGAGGTTGATCCGAAAGCGTTTGTCAATGTCATCAACACACAGCAGATCTCAGGACGCTTTTACCAACGGCCTTATGAATAGTGTGAAGAGATTTTCTAAGCGGCCAAAGGACGCCCGCTAAGAAAATCTAAGTCTGCATAGCAGACTTTTTTCACACGGGAAGAACGCAAAGGGTAGCGTTCTTCCGGGTTGTAAATACAATAAATGGAAGGAGTTATATTAAAATGGAAAAATTTAAATTTTCTACATTGGAGTACAAGAGACCAGATTTTGAGGGATTTGCGGCGCTGGCGGAAAAGACAAAGGAGCGCATCGGGCAGGCGGGCAGCTATGCGGAGGTTAAGGAAGCGATGCTTGCGTTTGATGAAAAAGCAAAGGATTTTTCTACGGACGCTACGATTGCCTCGATTCGTCATACACTGGATACCACAGACGAATTTTACGAGCAGGAAAATGAGTATATAGAAAACACATTTCCCACGATCATGCCGCAGCTTCTGGCGGTGAATGATGCGCTGATGGACAGCCCGTTCCGCGCTGATTTCGAGAAGGAGTATGGAAAGCAGTTTTTTGCGCAGAAGGAGCTGGAGAAAAAGACGTTCTGCGAGGCCAATATCCCATTCATGCAGCAGGAAGCAAAACTCTGCAATGAGTATCAGAAAATGATGGCCACAGCGGAGATTCCGTTTGACGGGAAGACGTTGAATCTGTACGGTGTGCAGAAATACTTTGAGCACGAGGACAGAGAGGTGCGCAAGGCTGCAGTGCGGGCTTACTCGGAATTTTATCACAAAAATGAACCGCGTCTTGAGGAAATCTGGGATGAACTGATCAAAATACGAAATGAGATGGGGCGCAATCTTGGTTATGAAAATTATATTCCTGTGGGATATATGAAGCAGGGACGCACCGATTATGGGCAGAAGGAAGTGGAGTCTTTCCGCGAGCAGGTCCGCACTGTGATCGTGCCGATCTGCCAGAAGTTATATGAGGCGCAGGCAAAACGTCTCGGGGTAGACGATTTTGCAGTTTATGACGAGAAGCGCATTTTTCCGGATGGTAACGCAGTTCCGGCGGGGGATGATGATTTCATGGTCAATGAGGCGGCAAAAATGTATCATGAGATGAGTCCGCAGACGGGTGAGTTTATTGACTTTATGATCGAACATGAACTGATGGACCTGAAGAATAAGCCAGGGAAGGCATCGACAGGGTATATGACGGATCTGCAGCGTTATAAGGCGCCGTTTGTGTTTTCTTGTTTTAACCAGACGATTGGTGATATGCAGGTGCTCACTCATGAACTCGGCCATGCTTTTGCAGGATATATGGCAATGCGCAGTCAGCCGCTCTCGGATTATTATTCAGAGTCCACTGATATCGCAGAAATTCATTCCATGTCGATGGAACAGTTTGCTTATCCCTATGCGGAGCGGTTTTTCGGAGAGCAGGCAGATAAGTTCCGCTTTGCGCATCTGCAGGAAGCGGTTACATTTGTGCCGTTTGGCGTAGCGGTTGACGAGTTCCAGCACATCTGTTATGCAAATCCTGATCTGACGCCAAGAGAGAGAACCCTGGAATGGAAGAAACTTGAGGAGAAATATATGCCATGGCGTGTGTATGAGCCAGACGATTTCTTTGACAGAGGCGGTTTCTGGTATCACAAGCTGCATATTTACCTTTATCCAATGTACTATATTAACTATACACTCACAACCATGGGTGCGATGGAGTTCAAGAAGAAGGAAAAGGAAAATCGTGACAGCGCATGGGCGGATTATCTCAACCTCTGCAAGTGTGGCGGCAGCATGAGTTATCTCGAGACCTTGCAATATGCAAATATCTCCAATCCGTTTGAGCAGGGCAGCGTGGAGCGCGCAATCAGCGTGGCGCGCGACGAGCTGATGAGGAGCAGGTTTATGGCGTGATAACAGAAAATGGGAGGGATGACTATGGGAATTTATCTGAATCCGGACAATGATGGTTTTTGGGAGTCGGTTCGTTCTGAAATCTATGTGGATAAGACAGGCTTGATTGCGTGTACGAATAAATTAATGAATACAAAACAAAAATATATCTGTGTCAGCAGGCCAAGGCGTTTTGGAAAGTCCATGACATTAGAAATGCTTGCAGCCTATTACAGCTGCGGCTGTGACTCGCGGGATTTATTTAAACGATGCAAAATTGAGAGTCATGAAACTTTTGAAAAGCATTTGAACAAATATGACGTGATTTATCTCAATATGCAGCAGTTTTTGATCCGCGCAAAGAAGCAGGATGTGACAGAATATCTGGAGCGCGTTGTCATTGCGGATATCCGTAAAGTCTATGGGGAACTGTTTGCGGAGGAGGAGACCATTCTTGCCGCCGTGTTGGAGCAGATTTATAGTGAGACGAAGCGAAAGTTTATCTTTCTTGTCGATGAGTGGGACTGTGTGATGCGCGAGCGGCAGGAGTCTGAGGAGCTGCAGAAGCAGTATCTGGATTTTCTGCGGGATCTGTTAAAAGACCAGTCCTATGTCGCGCTTGCC
The DNA here is from genome assembly GCA_002491195.1 of Lachnospiraceae bacterium UBA7179. Taxonomy (GTDB): domain Bacteria; phylum Bacillota; class Clostridia; order Lachnospirales; family Lachnospiraceae; genus COE1. The sequence goes on along the minus strand of DKVL01000075.1, from coordinate 85,552 downwards.
TATATGACGGGGATTCTGCCTGTGAAAAAGTATGGGCTGCATTCTGCACTGAATATGTTTACAGAATATTCTATGACAGACCAGAAAGCGTTAGAGGAATACACAGGGTTTACGGAGGAGGAGGTCAAGGCGTTATGTTTGCGGTTCGACATGGATTTTGCGGAGACGAGCAGCTGGTATGACGGGTATATGTTTACAAATTTTAAGCACATCTATAACCCGCGGTCTGTCGTGGAGGCGATGAGCTGTCACAGGTTCTCAAATTACTGGACATCCACAGAAGTTTACGACGCGCTGAAAACCTATATAGACATGGATTTTGACGGACTGCGCGGGGATATTGTCAAGATGCTTGGCGGTGAACAGATCGGAGTAAACACGTTGAGCTTCAAGAACGATATGCGCAATTTCAAGGTGAAGGATGATGTCCTGACGCTGCTGATTCATTTAGGATATCTTGCATATGATTCTGAGGCGGAGAGGGCGTTTATCCCCAACAAGGAGATTATCAGGGAGTTCGAAAACGCGATGAGCGTCGGCGGCTGGTCAGAGGTTATGCGTGTGCTGAAGGCGTCTGAAAAACTTCTGGAAGACACATTGTGCGGCGATGAGGAAAGCGTTGCCGAAGCGCTTGACAGGGCGCACACGGAGGTGTCCTCCATACTGACTTATAATGATGAAAATTCACTTGGTTGCGCGATCGGGCTTGCATATTACAGTGCAAGAAAGGACTATCGATTAATACGTGAGCTTCCGACCGGGAAAGGCTTTGCGGATATTGTCTTCCTTCCACTGCCGCACACGAACAGGCCTGCGCTTATCGTGGAACTGAAATATGCACAGACGGCCAAAACAGCCCTGCAGCAGATTCAGGACAGACACTACACGCAGGCGCTGGAGGGCTACAGCGGCGAGATCCTGCTTGTAGGGATCAATTATGATAAAGATCAGAAAGCAAAACAGCACAGCTGCCTGATTGAAAAAATGGTGAAATAAGAAATAGAGAACGAAATGAGAGAGCAGATGAATCCGAAAGGATAGCACTGCTCTCTCATTATTGATAGGATCATTTAGAACGTAATCTCAATCACATTTGCTCCCTGGTCAGGTGTGACGATGGAATCATTTCCTTCGATTGTCAAAAAGCCATTTACAGCGTTTGCTGCGCGCATATTGATCATGCGGATCGTGTATGGCTTGCTGCCGTCAACTGTCACGAGAATGCTGTGTCCCTGCCTCTTGACAGAAACGGAGAGTTCGACGGTATTGTTCATGCCATAAACTTCCGTGTCGATCTTCACGCCGTCATGAACAGCATAGACGCGGAGCTCGCAGCCATCAGCGTAGTCATAGTCCGGCCTGTCGTCGTGAGCACCGAGCACTACAACAGAATTTTCGCGCACCATCAGAGGAATGCTCAAATAGCCATGCTGTTCTTCAACCCATGTGCCGCCGCGATATTCCTTTCCAGTAAAGAAATTCGTCCAGATGCCTTGTGGCAGATAGTATTCCGCACGGCTCTCATCGTTGAAGATCGGGGCCACAAGCAGGCTGTCGCCGAGCATATACTGTTTGTCGAGATAGTGGCAGTTCTTGTCGTTCATAAACTCAAGCACCATGCTCCGCATACTTGGAATGCCCTGCGTGGCAGCAGTGATGGCGGTTTTATAAATATAGGGCATTAGCTTTGCCTTCAGGCGGGTGAAGAAGCGGACAACATCGACAGCCTCCTCGTCGTACACCCAGGGCACGCGGTAGGACTGGCTGCCGTGAAGTCTGCTGTGTGAGGAGAGCAGGCCGAAAGCTACCCAGCGCTTGTAGACGTCAGCTGTGGAAGTATGTTCAAAACCACCAATATCATGCGCCCAGAAACCAAAACCTGACATACAGAGCGACAGACCGCCGCGCAGGCTTTCCTCCATGGACTCGTAATCGGACCAGCAGTCGCCGCCCCAGTGCACAGGGAATTTCTGACCGCCGACAGTGGCAGAGCGGGCAAAGAGGACAGCCTGTCCTTTTCCGCGCTTTCTCTCGAGCAGTTCGTAAACGCATTTATTATATAAATAGGTATAGTAGTTGTGCATTTTCTTCGGATCGGAACCGTCGTAATAGATGGCATCGGTCGGGATTCTCTCGCCAAAATCCGTCTTGAAGCAGTCGACACCCATATCAAGCAGGATTTCCAGCTTATCCTGGAACCATTTCCATGCTGCGGGATTCGTAAAATCTACGATCGCCATGCCTGGCTGCCACATATCCCACTGCCATACCTGTCCATTAGGACGTCTGATAAAGTAGCCTTTTGCCATGCCTTCCTTGAAAAGAACGGATTCCTGACCAATATAAGAGTTGATCCACACACAGATATTTAATCCCTTGTCCTTGATGCGCTTTAGCATTCCAACGGGATCAGGGAAGACTCTGCTGTCCCACAAAAAGTCGCTCCAGTGGAACTCTTTCATCCAGAAGCAGTCAAAGTGGAAAGTCCGCAGTGGAATCCCTCTGTCGAGCATACCATCGACAAAGCTCATGACAGTCTCTTCGTCATAATTTGTTGTGAAGGAAGTGGACAGCCACAATCCAAAGGTCCATGGTGCGGGAAGTCCCGGTTTTCCGGTAATATCCGTGTAGCGTCTCAGCACGTCCTTCATCGCAGGCCCATTGATCAGGAAGTAGTCGAGATAAGTGCCCTCTACAGAAAATTCCGCCCTTGTGACCATCTCGGTGCCAATCTCAAACTCAACGTTTTCAGGATGGTTTACAAAGACACCATAACCCTTGCTTGAGATATAAAATGGAATGTTCTTGTAGCTCTGTTCTGTGCTGGTACCGCCGTCAGCGTTCCAGATCTTCACACTCTGCCCATTTTTGACAAACGGAGTGAAACGCTCGCCGAGGCCGTATATTTTTTCGTCAACGCCAAGCCCCAGCTGCTGGCGCATATAGGTGCTGCGATTGTCGCCTTGGTCGTAAGCAAGCCCGCTCCAGTCCGTCTTCATCAGGGCGAGATCTTTTGCCTTGGATTCCGTGATCAGCTTACCGTTTCTTGTGTACCGCATATACCATCTTTGCTTGCCGATCTCAAGGGCGAGGGAGCCGCTGTAAATAATAATGCGCTCCTCGTTGTCATCGACCTTGATCGGTTTTGCGGCAGCATTGATCTCAAACGCCGGGTACAGATTGACTGCGCCAAGGTGATGATAGGTCTGCACGCGGATGACCTCATCCATGGGGGCAGTGATGACCAGCGTCAGATTGATACCGCCGAGTGTGTCACCTCGCTCTTTGATGCGGATTGTAGGGGCGCAGATCGTCACCTTGTCCGCCTCAACTTTTGTGAAATATGCCTGCTGTGGCGCGAAACATTCACAGCCTTCCTGCTGAATCCAACAGCCATTACTGAATTTCATCATTACCTCTTTTCTGCGCCGGTTTCAATAGAATGTATCTTGATAAACGATAGGAAACCGCTGCACCCGGCACTGTGCAGATGTATATATGTATCATACCACATATTGTTGAAAAGGAAATGAAATAATTAGAGTTTTTTAGCATTATTTTTTAAATAAGTTGGTCAAAATTGTTGATATGTGGTAAAATAATTATAAAAACAGTTCGGAAAATTATGTAATAAAGGAGGAATTAGTATGAAGCTCACTTTTGTAGGTGCGGACCATCAGGTGACAGGGAGCTGCCACTTCCTGCAGGCATGCGGCAAAAACATGCTCGTGGACTGTGGTATGCAGCAGGGATCTAACCCTTTTGAGTGCTGTGAGATGCCAGTTGATGAGGCGCAGATCGATTATGTGTTTCTGACACACGCGCACGTGGACCATTCGGGAAATCTGCCGCTTTTGTATGCAAGAGGTTTCCGTGGGCAGGTGTTTACGACAGAGGCGTCTGCCGGCCTGTGTTCCATCATGCTCCGCGACTGTGCGCATATCCAGATGCAGGAGGCGGAGTGGAAGAACAGAAAGGCAAAGAGAAACTCTGGGCTTTCTCCGGTGGAACCGGCGTACACCATGGAGGACGCAGACGGGATTATCAGAAACATTGTTCCATGCTCCTATAATAAGGATGTCGAGATTAGTGACGGTATCAGGATCCGCTTTACGGATGTAGGCCATCTGCTCGGTTCTGCGAGTATTGAAGTCTGGCTTACCGAAGGCGCTGTGACAAAAAAGATTGTATTTTCGGGCGATATCGGCAATAAAAATCAGCCATTGATCAAAGATCCGATCTATACAAAAGAGGCGGATTATGTGGTTATGGAGGCGACTTACGGTGACCGGTACCACGCAAAGCAGAAGGAAGGATATGTGTCAGACCTTGCCGAGGTGATCAACAAAACTTTTGCGAAGGGCGGCAACGTCGTGATTCCTTCCTTTGCGGTGGGCAGAACACAGGAAATCCTGTATTTTTTGAGAAAAATCAAGGCGGATAATATGATTCCAAATTTTCCGGGATTTGAAGTGTATGTCGACAGCCCTCTTGCGGTGGAAGCGACGGGGGTATTTCAGAAAAATATCTATACCTGCTTTGACGAGGAGGCTATGGAACTGGTGAATAAGGGCATCAATCCGCTGAATTTTCCAGGGTTAAAGCTTGCCATCACAAGCGAGGAATCCAAGGAGATCAACTTCGACGAGACGCCGAAGGTGATCATCTCCGCGAGCGGTATGTGTGAGGCGGGCCGAATCAGGCATCACTTAAAGCACAATTTGTGGAGACCGGAGTGTACGATCCTCTTTGTGGGATATCAGGCAGCAGGGACGCTTGGGCGTATTTTAATAGAAGGCGCGGACGAGGTCAAACTGTTTGGTGAGGCTGTCGAGGTCAGGGCAAAAATCACACAGCTGCCGGGGCTTAGCGGCCATGCGGACAAGGGCGGCCTGCTTGAGTGGGTGAATGCTTTTGAGAGGAAGCCCGACAAGGTATTTATTGTGCATGGCGAAGATACAGCGTGCACTTTGTTCGCAGAATGCCTGCGGTCAGAATATGGACATGACGCATATGCGCCATATTCCGGTACAAGAGTCGATCTGCTCACAGGAGCTGTTGAATTTGAGGCGTCGCCTGTCGCTGTCAAGAAACGTATGCGCAGTGTATCTGACGTATTTGCGAGACTGCTTGCAGCAGGACAGAGATTGATTGCCGTGATCTACAAAAACGAAGGCAGGGCAAACAAGGATCTGGCAAAATTCGCAGACCAGATCAATTCTCTTGCGGATAAATATGACCAGTGACAAGTGTGTAAAGAAATTCTAAGCGGCCCAAGGACGCCCGCTAAGAATTTCTAAATTACACACAGGAAGAATGCCAAGGACAGGCATTCTTCACATTGATTGTTTGTGTTGCTGAGTCGGCATGAGGGGAAGTGTGAATGAGAGTACGAGGAGGGATTTTATGCAGATCATAGCGGCTGTGGACAATCATTGGGCGATTGGTTTCCGAAACAGCCTTTTAGTGCGGATTCCAAGGGACCAGCAAATGTTCCGGGAAATGACAGAGGGAAAAGTGATCGTCATAGGCAGAAAGACATTGGAGACATTTCCGCAGAAGCAGCCGTTGAAAAACCGCGTGAATATGATATTGTCAAGAGACCGGAAATATACAGTCAAAGATGCCATTGTGGTTCATTCCATAGAAGAGCTTATGGAGGAGCTTCAAAAATATGATGCGAACGATGTCTATGTGGCGGGGGGAGCGAGTGTGTATGAGCAGCTCCTTCCTTACTGCGACACAGCGCATATCACGAAAATCAATTATACATATCAGGCGGATGCGTATTTTCCGCGGCTTGACGAGATGGAGGACTGGAAACTGACCGGGGATAGCGAAGAGCAGACCTATTTTGACTTAGAGTACTATTTTCAGAAATATGAGCGAAAAAATAAGCCGAAATGTTGACTTTTGCGGTTGGTAGTATAATAATAAGAAATTGAGAGAACTGTTCAGAATTTTTGAACAGCTCGCAGGGAGTGGAGACACTCGACAAAAAGAGGAGGAGAACTTGAAATGGAGAAAAAAGATTTGGACTGGTCCAGTCTGGGCTTTGGCTACAGACAGACCGAGAAACGGTATGTTACGAACTATAAGGATGGTGCATGGGACGACGGTGTCCTCACGGAGGACGCCAATATTGTGTTAAATGAATGTGCTGGTGTTTTGCAGTACGCCCAGACCTGTTTTGAGGGGTTGAAAGCATATACAACACAGGATGGAAAGACCGTTGTGTTCCGGCCGGACCTGAACGAACAGCGTATGCATGACAGCTGTGAGCGTCTCGAGATGCCAACACTGCCGGAAGGCCGCTTTGTGGAGGCTGTGAAGCAGGTCGTCAAGGCGAACGAGGCGTATGTGCCGCCGTATGGTTCCGGCGCAACGCTTTATGTGAGGCCATATATGTTCGGCAGTAATCCTGTGATTGGCGTCAAGCCGGCAAACGAATATCAGTTCAGAATCTTTACCACACCGGTAGGACCGTATTTCAAGGGCGGCGCAAAGCCTCTCACAATTAAAGTCAGCGATTTTGACCGCGCAGCGCCGCACGGGACAGGCCATATCAAGGCAGGACTCAACTATGCTATGAGTTTACATGCGATTGTCACAGCCCACAAGGAAGGCTTTGATGAGAATATGTATCTGGATCCGGCGACACGCACCAAAGTGGAGGAGACGGGCGGTGCAAATTTCCTTTTCGTGACGAAGGACAACAAGGTTGTCACACCGAAGTCAAATAGCATTCTTCCATCCATCACACGTCGTTCCCTGATGATCGTGGCAAAGGATTATCTTGGGCTGGAAGTGGAGGAGCGCGAAGTGCTCTTCGATGAGGTTAAGGATTTTGCAGAGTGCGGACTGTGTGGGACAGCAGCGGTAATCTCACCTGTGGGAAAGATTGTCAACAAGGGTGAGGAAATCTGTCTGCCATCAGGAATGGACGAGATGGGACCTGTGACCAAGAAACTTTATGATACACTGACTGGTATCCAGATGGGACGCATCGAGGCACCAAAAGGCTGGATTGTGGAAATCTAAATGCATACAAAGAAAATGAACTTAGGTGTAGAGTAATGAAATGAGGCAGTGCAGAGTTACTTACAAGTGAATAATACTGAAAAGAGTGTCAAGCAACTTTTGGCACTCTTTTTTGTAACTGTTCAGACGTCCACCATTCACACCTCAGTAACTTATCAGTTGATAAAAACTGGTATAGGTGTGAATTGTAACTAACGATGCGAAAGATAGTATAGCATAGCAAACAGCAAAATACTGACAATGGAGACAATGACACCTGGAACAAAGCCTTGCGGGAAGTACCGCAGTGCGATCGTGTGTGAACCTTCGTCGAGATAAGTGCCGATAAAGGTATCCTCAAACAAATCCATGTCCGTCTCGACGCCGTCCACATACAGTGTCCAGCCAGGATCGTACGGAACGGAGAGAACGAGCTGACCGGCGGAAGCGACATCGATGTGTCCATCTAAGGAAGTCTCGTCATATGCGTCAACTGTCATGGTCTGCTGGTTTAAATGATTGACGAACCGGGCAAGAACGGGCTCATTCACCTTATATGCAGTCAGGTTTAGATTTTCGCCATTTTCGGATTTGAGGGACACGGTTTCACCAGCCTTGTGATAACCCAGATCCAGAATATATTTTTTCTTGATCTGGCTAAAGCTTTTGGATTCCTCTTCATAGTTCATCTTGATCGTGTCAATCCGGGTATTGGAAGTGTACGCATAGTAGTGCGCATCGTCCTCGACGAAGAGATCCGCTTCGCTTCCATAAGGAATAATGTCAACTTCGAGGAAGACGTCTTCGCTGATGCCGAGATGATGGACCAGTTTATTCTGGCGCTGGAGTGGGTCCAGATTTTTGTCATCCATATCATCCTCGTGGATATTTTCCTCGACATCCTCCGCATCATTGAAAGGTGCCTTCAGGGAAGTAACCATATATCCCAGCGGGAGTGTATAATTATTTTTGTATAGATATAAATTTCCCTCTGCATCAGCAAACTGAAACAGATTGTCGTAGCCTCTGTCCAGTGTATATAGCATATATCGGACGGATAGGAGAGCAGCCGTCACAGGGGTTGCGCCCTCAAAACAGTAATTGACACGGCTGGCGCGCATACCGTATTTCTCATAAAAATCGGATACCAGTGAGTTCAGGGTAGAAGAGAAGTAAGAGCCGCCCTGAAAGCCAATCAGCATTGCGTCGTTCTGTGTCCTGCGCGCAAATTTTTCAAACCGGAAGAAATCGCCCCCCTCGTTCTGAACCGTTCTGTCCGTCAGCGTCTGATAGGAGTCATAGTTGGACAGATAAGTGGTTCTCGACACTGTGGGAACACTTGTGAGATACGTGTTCACGCCGGATTCTGCCACTGTCACGAGAATTGCGCAGAGGCACATCAGTCTGGGTACACTGCCGCGCTTTTCCTGGCAGTGTCTGTAATAAGAAAACAAGCCGGCATAGATCAGCAAAAAGATTCCGGTCACAAGAAAACAGGTATCTGCAATAGCATCGTCTGTTGCGATCTTCTCACAAAACAGGAGGAAAAACAACACGCCTGTCAGAACAGCGCCAATCATGGTTCCGGAGTACTCTCGTAGATGCAGCAATGCCTCATAGCAGACAGTGAGCAGCAGCAGGATATACAAAAAGGACTGTCTTGCCGGCAGCGAATCGGGATAATTCAGACCATGCCATATAAAATTCAGTACATTGGTAGAGAAGCTGACCAGCATAAAAGCAAGCAGCAGCAGTTTGGGAACTTTTTGCCGCAGCGGAATGTGTTTCTGCAGCACATACAGCGGCAGCAGGACAAAGACAAGCACACCGCAGTAAATGTTTGGCCAGTGGTCAAGCCCGGTCTCGACCGTCACGTTAAAGCAGTGTCTTGCCAGCATGTCAAGGATTGGGAAATAGGTCTTTAACGAGCTCGGAAAATTGATGTCGCTGAACTCGGTAAAGCGGAGTGCGGCAAGTTCCGGCAGGAGCAGGACCGCAGCCATGCCCCCCGCAAGCAGGGAGTACACGCCGAAACGGATCGCAGCCTTTGCGTAAAAGTTTTTGATTACGTTCAGTTTTGGGAATGCAAGGGGGGCTGACGGGCATTCTGCGGAAGGATTTCCGGCGATCAGGAGCACGAAAAAGTAAAGCACAAGGAACATACACAACATGATGGAAAGGTAGTAGTTTGACAAGATCGACAATCCGAGTGTAATGCAGTACAGATAACATTTTCCTTCATTGACAAGCCGCTCTACACCGAGGACGATTACCGGTGCGAGGATGATCACGTCGAGCCACATCACGTCCCAGTTGTAGGCTGCCATAAAACCGGACAATGCATAAAACAGGGAAAAGCACAGGATTGCCCAGGAGCTGCTCTGGAAATGTTTCCTGATATAATAGGTAAAAGTCAGTCCGCAGAGTCCAATCTTGATTACAACCATATAGGACAGAAATTCCATCAGGAATCGTTCGGGTATCAGGACACAGAGCCAGTTGGACGGGCTTTCCAGATAGTACACATAGAGGGCAAGGAAATTGGAGCCAATGCCAGTGTGCCAAGAGTAAAAGAGACTTTCCCCGTTCTTCAGCTTATGATAAAATTCCACAAGAAATGGAAAGTACTGGTGGTACATATCAATATGGAGAAATGAGCGTTCCCCAAAGGGGTAGATGCGCTGGATCATAAAAATGACCAGCATGATCAGTACCGGAGCCAGAAACGAGAACAGATACAATGGATCGTATTTGATCGTTGTTTTTCTTATTTGAATTGATTTCATCTGGATTGATTTCATAGAGTTTTACCTCCTGTTTTTATTTCCAAAAAGGCAGTCATACTGTAAGATTGCATAATTGTTGAGTTCGTCCATGACATCTTTGGTATCAGTGCTCCTGCCATCAGTATTTTCAGTGCGTATGGATGTAATGACCGGGTAGCTTTCTGACAGGCTGTCGAGATAGCTTTGATACGCGGTCATCGGAATGCCGGCAGTCCCAAGGATGTCTGTTGCAAGGAAATTCGTGCTGGTGTCGGTATCCGTCTTCGATGCGATCTCAAAGTTGCACCAGATAAAATAGGGAACTTTGTACCGGTTTGCCTCATCTGTCTCTGACAGCGCATTGCCGTTCTTGCCGTTTTGCTTCCATACGTTGGAGACGACGGAGTTGGTCGGCTGGTGGTCTCCGAAGAAGATGATCATAGTGTCCTCGCCGGCGTCAGAAAAATAGTCTGTCAGGTATCGGATGGATTCGTCGGAGATTTTCATCAGCGACAGGTAGTTGTTCAACGCTGTGGAACTGCTGCCAGTGACTTCGATATCCGGCTTAAAATTTTCAAATTCATCCGTGTATGACGAGTGGTTCTGCATCGTGACATTGAACACGAAAAGAGGTGTGCCGTCAGGCTTTGATTCATACATCCCGATTATTTTGTCATAGCACGCCTTGTCACTCACGTATTTCCGGACTCTTTCCGGATTGGCATAATCCTTGATAAAATACATCTCGTCAAAACCGAGCAGTGGGTACACTTTGTTCCTGTCCCAGCCAGTGCTGTTGTAAGGGTGTGTGGCGATCGTCTCATAGCCCAGTGATCTCAGGTGGGAGGCGAGGGAGGGCGTCTCCCGTTTGAGATACTGCTGATAAGCAACACTTCCCTGGGGGAGAAATGCCATCGTGTTGCCGGTGAGAAATTCAAATTCCGTGTTCGCGGTGTTGCCGCCAAGCACAGATACGTTCAGGTATCCGGATATGGTATTGTCAATCGTTCCATCTAAGACAGAATGAATATATGGCATATAGTCCTCGTTGGTCTCAAACTCTCCCAGAACAGCAGGATCAGAAAACGCCTCGTTCATGATGACAATAATATTAGGAAGCGTTTCTGGAACTTCCTGTGCTGCAGTTTTCTCCGCAAAGGGCGCCAGGATCTCGCTGGCGGCGGAGGCACTGTAATCCGCGGGCTTGTCCACCGAGATATATTTTAATTCCATCAGGAATGCGACGGCAGTGCCATCGCGCTTGCTCATGACGGTCGGCGTAAACAGCTTGTCGTACATACCGTATTTGCGGATGGTGCTGTCTAAGTGGAGCATATGCGTGAAACTACAGATCAGCGCAAGAAAGACAACAGCGCCGGCAGCGCGGATTCCCCAAAACTGTTTTTTCCATTTCACAGGGCCTTTTAGTTCCAGATTGACCATGGATTCCAGGATGATCAACAGAAGAAAACCGATCAGGACAAAGACCGTTTCTTTCTCAACCGTGTATTTAAAATTGTTTGCGACACTCATGGCAGTGCCGATGGAATAGATATCCCACGGCATGATCGGAGCAGAGCGGAAACTGATGACATAGTAATTTGCCAGACCGACGATCATAAAAAAGATGCTCTGCAGGCGCAGAGACCATTTCAGGCGTCCGAAAACAAACAAAAACAGCGCCATGAGCAGCTCAAAAAAAGAGATATTGAGAAGCTGTATGGGAACCTTCATCGTTTCCCATGGATTGTGCGTGTACCACTCAAACAGATAAAAATTGGCGATGGGAAACAGGATCATAGGGATCAGGTTTCTCAGGCACCATATGATTTTCGGGTATTTTGACGACCATTTTTTCATTTTAATCTATATTATCCTCCGAATTACTATAACTTTATTACAATAGCACTTTTTTCGGGTGTTTTCAAGGTTGATTTGTTTTGCTGCGATTTGGTTTTTGATGAAAAACATTTTCCTGTATGATTTTGGTTTTCATCAGGGATAGGAGAGCTGACCGCGCATTTACAGAAGGGATTAGAGAGAATCAGAAGAGGGGCAAAGAGATTCAATAATAAATCTCTTTGCCAGGCCGGATTAATTCAGTATATAACTGGTATCAAACAGCAGGTTTTGCAGATTGTATAGATCATCCATGTTTGGAAGATAGGTGCCGTCCTGTGGCTCAAACGAGACAGTTGTGATGGCGGGCTCGGCATATGTAACATTGTCGAGACATACTCTCAGACTGTCGCAAAGTGCCGCTATGATGTAGACCGGCAGCTCCTCGTCGCTTGGATAGGAGTTGTAGTTCGAGGACCAGTTTGTCGCCATATCTGTCACTACAGCCATATACAGTTCCATCAAAGGTTGAAACAGAATCATCTGTTCGTAGACAATGGTCACCTGGTAAGTACCATCCGCCTGTAATTCACATCCTGTCACGGCATAGCGTACACTGCCCAGCATCCGGGCCATAAGGTTTTGCAGATCATTGATAAGCACTTCGGGACATTCGGTAGTAAATAAAGAATCAAGTTCTATACTGAGAAGTTCGGAATTAAGGACTGCATTGTAGATCGATGCGGCTTCTTCCGCAGTCCCAAGACCCAGCGCGACAAATGCCTGGGAATCATTCCTGAAACAAACGTCCAGCAGTGCGCTTAAGTATTGATCGTATGGCACCTGTCCGTTGGCGGGAGCCGGAAAACCCAATTCTGAGTCACTGTATGCCTGCAGTACAGGAGTACTGGAACTGTCTGCAGATATGGGATCACTGCTCTGTGCTGCATTGGCTGTCAACCCTATTGATAGTACACTCACGGCCAGAAAGGCAGCTGTGCATCTTTTTAATAATTTCATATTCATTTGAGGCCTCCTTGTTTTTTTATGAATTTTATTAACTGTTTCCTTGACTTATTATATCTTGTATGTGGGAAGTTTTCAATAAAAGAATCTATATTCTTTGTATTGTCAAAAAAAGGTGTGTCATGTATACTGTTAGTAGGCTGATTTCGCTTAATCGGAGGTGAAATAGTGGGAAACAGGGTTTTTAATGTTATGTTTTCAATTCAGAAAACAGGTTGACGTTCGGAAAAGTTTATCCTATAATACATTAGGGTATTTTAAATAATCAGCAGTCAGGAGGCTTGACATGATTAAAAGTATGACAGGTTTTGGGAGGTGTGAGATCACGGACGGCAGCCGCAAATATTCGGTTGAGATGAAATCCGTGAACCATAGATATCTTGATGCCAATATCAAGATGCCCAAGAAACTTAGTTTTTTCGAGAGTTCGATCAGGAATGAACTGAAAAATTACGTGCAGCGCGGAAAGATTGACATTTTTATCACATACGAAGATTATTCTGAGAGTAATGTCTGCATCAAGTACAATAAAGATATTGCGGCGGAATATCTCGGATATCTGCAAACCATGTCAGAGGACTTTGGACTGGACAATGATATCAGGGTTTCGACGCTTTCACGCTATCCGGAGGTTTTCTCGATGGAGGAACAGACCATTGACGAGGAGGAGATCTGGAGAGGGCTGGCAAGAGCAATACAAGGCGCGGCAAAAGGGCTGGAGGAGACACGCATCAGGGAAGGGCAGAACCTTGCAGATGACCTGATCGCAAAGCTTGACGGGATGTTGGAGCACGTGGCTTTTATCGAGGAGCGGTCGCCGCAGATCATCGAGGAGTACAGAAAGAAACTGGATGAGAGGATTCGCGAGCTTCTGGGCGATGCCACAGTGGATGAGACAAGGCTGCTGACGGAGGTTACGATCTTTGCCGACAAGGTGTGTGTCGACGAGGAGATCGTCCGTCTTCGAAGCCACATTGAGACGATGAAGCAATCTTTAGAGGACGGCGGAGGAATTGGCAGAAAGCTTGATTTCATCGCGCAGGAGATGAACAGGGAGGCAAACACGATTCTCTCGAAGGCAAACGACCTTGCGATATCCAACCGCGGAATCGACTTGAAGACCGAGATCGAGAAAGTAAGGGAACAGATACAGAATATTGAATGAGGTGTCACGTGAACAGACTGATTCATATAGGCTTTGGAAATATTGTCAACACATCAAAGATCATTGCGATCGTGAGTCCCGATTCGGCGCCCGTAAAAAGGCTTGTCCAGAAAGCAAAGGAGAGTGGCACGGTCATCGATGCCACGCAGGGACGAAAGACAAAGTCGGTGTTGGTTATGGAGAGCAGCCAGATTGTGCTCTCAGCACTTCTGCCCGAGACGATTGCCGGAAGGGCGCAGGGAGCATTGACAGATGAAGATGCCGATGAAACAATATAGAACCATTGATTAATAAAAAGCGAGGAATAATTATGTTACATCCATCATACACAGATTTAATGAAAGTAGTAAATAACGAGGTTGAGCAGGGTGAGGCACCGGTTGTGAACAGCCGTTACTCGATTGTCATGGCGACAGCAAAGCGCGCAAGGCAGATTATCAGCGGTGAGGAGCCGCTGGTGGACACCAGGCAGACCAAACCGTTGTCCATTGCGATCGAGGAGCTGAATCAGGGTAAGATCAGGATTACTCATGAAGAATAGAATTCTATTTATTTCTCTTGGATGCGATAAGAATCTGGTAGATACGGAAATGATGCTTGGTATGCTCGTGCAGCGGGGATTTTCGATCACAGACGACGAGACAGAGGCAGACGCGGTTGTCGTCAACACCTGCTGTTTTATTAACGATGCCAAGCAGGAGAGTATCAACACGCTGCTGGAGATGGCAGAGCTGCGCAAAAGCGGTGCAGTCAGGGCGCTGATTGCCGCAGGGTGTCTCGCGCAGCGCTATCAGGATGAGATCCAGAAGGAGATTCCGGAAGTGGACGCTATCGTCGGTACGACAGCGATCGACGCGATTGTGGAGACTCTCGACGAAGTGCTCGCGGGGCAGGGACACAACCATCTGGAGGATATCAACCGCAAACCTGTCTATGATCGGGAAAGAATCGTCACAACCGGCGGGCATTACGCGTACCTGAAGATTGCAGAGGGCTGTGATAAGCACTGCTCGTACTGTATTATTCCCAGGGTGAGGGGAACGTACAGAAGTATTCCGATGGACAGCCTGGTTCAGGAGGCGCAGCGACTTGTCGCGTTCGGCGCGAAGGAGATTATTTTAGTGGCACAGGAGACGACGCTGTACGGCATGGATCTGTATGGGGAAAAGCGCCTTCCCGAGCTGCTGCGCAGGTTGTGTGCGATTGCGGGGATTTACTGGATACGAATCTTATACTGTTATCCCGAGGAGATCACTGACGAACTGATCGAGACAATACGAAGGGAACCAAAGGTGTGCAATTATCTGGATATTCCGATACAGCACGCATCGGACAGAATCTTAAAACGCATGGGACGGCGCACAAACAGGCAGGAGCTGAAGAACATGATCACGAAATTGCGGGACAGGATACCAGATCTGTGTCTGCGCACGACGCTCATTACCGGTTTTCCAGGGGAGACACAGGAAGACCACGCGTCTTTGCTGGAGTTTGTCGACGAGATGGAGTTTGACCGGCTTGGCGTGTTCACCTACTCGCCGGAGGAGGACACGCCGGCGGCGTTGTTTGATGACCAGATTGACGAGGAAGTGAAACTCGACCGTCAGGCAGATCTTATGGAGCTGCAGCAGGAGATCGCGTTTGAGAAGGCACAGGAGACTGTGGGAAGTACATTGCTCGTCATGGTGGAGGGCAAGGTGCCGGATGAGCACGCCTATGTGGCGAGGAGTTATAAGGATGCTCCGAACGTGGATGGGTTTGTGTTTGTCCAGACGGGCAGGGAGTTGATGACAGGCGATTTTGTGCGGGTGCGCATCACCGGTTCGCATGAATACGATCTGATAGGAGAGATAGAAGATGAATTTACCGAATAAACTGACTGTTTTCCGGGTGATTTTGATCATTCCGTTTGTGCTGCTCATGCTCGGCAGCCATGCCCAGTGGGGGTGGTTCATGGCTGTGTTTGGGGGGATCGTGGACTATGCGGATTACATTGCGCTCGTGATTTTCATCATAGCAAGTCTCACGGATATGCTTGATGGTAAGATTGCCAGAAAGTACAACCTTGTTACCAATTTTGGGAAATTTATGGATCCTTTGGCAGACAAGCTGCTCGTGTGTTCCGCGATGATCTGTCTGATCGAGTTAGACAGGATACCAGCGTGGATTGTCATTATTATTATCAGCAGGGAATTTATCATCAGCGGCTTCCGGCTGGTGGCGGCGGACAACCGTGTGGTCATCGCTGCAAGCTATTGGGGAAAGTTTAAGACGACGTTCCAGATGGTCATGGTCTGTCTGATGATCGCGGATATTGAGGCGCTTGCGATACTGACACAGATCGTCATGTGGATCGCAGTTGTACTGACAATCATTTCCCTTGTTGATTATCTGGTGAAAAATAAAAGTGTGCTGCTGGATGGAGAGATCTGAGACATGACAAAAGCCATCTGCTGCATTTCCTGTCATACCGGATTGGGTATGAATACAGGCAGTGCAGCGGATGGCTTTTTTTGTTAGTAATTAAACTCGGTGGAATCAATCACTTCCCATGTTTTATCAGAAATCTTAAACGCCAGCTCGTCAAGTTTTTCTACAGGCACATAGAGAATCCCAGTGATCAGCTCCTCATAAAACTTGGCGATCAGCGGCATGGAATCACCTTCTTCAAACTTGAGAAGAGCTTTGCCGAGCGCAGCGATGATAAACGGCGGATAGCCGACTGCCCTGCAGATCTCCTTCATATCCTTTGATTTTGTTGCTTTCGTTACGATATCATGTGCGATAAGCCTTGCAGAGTCCCATCCGCGATCGAGGTTGTCATCCATGGCTTTCATGAACGTACTGTGTTTCAGACCCGCTAAATAAGCGGCTCTAAAAGCGATGGCATCCGGATAACAGATACAGGGGATCCGTTTGCAGATTCCGTTCCCCGAGGCTTTGGCAAACTGTTTGCGCCAGTCGTCAAATAACTTATGCAGATCTGTGTGCTGCCAGGATTGAATCGGACAGCAGGCGTAATCGGGCGCACTGTCATACTCGGCTGCTTTTTCAGGCAGCATGGCCACTTGCTTGACGATGAAATTTTGTTTCTGATAAACGATTCTACCATATGGTCTCCATTCATTCGGTTCAGCTTTCATTCTGTGTCCTCCGTTGATAATAAAATAGAAATACCCTTTTATTTATATCGACATATTCTGAAAAAAATTTAGCCTGTCCCTGACATTATGCTGCTGTTTTTTGGGGATAAAACGGGGGATGGATTCAGCCGCTTGATAATTGAATGAAATTTAAGCTTTCTTTTTAGTAAAATTGTGCTATAATTTAATATTATTACTATGTGGGGATTGCGAGGAAGTGAGGCATTTATAGATGGAAATATTGGTAACAGGAAACATTAGTCGGCTGAAAAATGATTTTTTCACGGATCTGGCGGAGCACCACAAGATGGTTGTGTGTGGTCCGGGGGCGGATAAGATCGATGTCGACAAAGTGTCCCCTTACAATTTTGAAATAGGTCAGAATGAATTTGAGAAGATGTTTCTGGCTTATAATTTTGACTATATTGTTTATTTTTCTTATGTTCTGGATCGGGAGGGTTTCCAGGAGATGGAAAGTCTGGACAAGATCTTCTCTCTGTGCAGAAAACGGGACCAGATCAAGGTGGTCTATGTTACCTGCGACAAGTCTGTTTCAATCAGATTTAACAATACACACAATACAATTGAACGCGCGTGCGATGAACTGTGCCGTGGTTTCAGCCAGGAAGGGAGAACGCTGCTGAAACTGTCGGTGCCGGAACTGGTGTCTGCCGCGGGCAACACAGGTGCATTTGATGCGTATTATGCGCAGATGGAACAGAGACAGTGTTTTGAGACTCCGTACAGGGCAGACCACAGGGTAGACTATCTGTTTGGCAGCGATTTGGCGGCATTTGTCATTGCATTGTTTGAAGTCGATGAAAATGGATATATGGAGCAGACTTTGTTTGGAGGAAACGAGCGGTCTGTGTCGGAGCTGGCAGAACTGCTTGAGCGGTCTGCAGGGTACGGGGACTATGATATCAGGAAAAATTACGGAGAACGATTCTGCGAGACTACAGTGGACAAGCAGAAGCTGCGCAGCCGGTATGGCTGGTTTCCCAAAGAAAAATTAGACCATTACACAGATGGCTGGTACAGGGAGTACAAGGAAGCCAGTGCGCCGAGGAAGAAATGGACATGGGATCCGGATAAGAACGGCATGCGGGCTGGAATCAAGGGGAAACTGTTGAACTTTGTGGAAGTGGCATTGTTGTTTGCGCTCTGCGAGGTGTTAAATGCCTATACAAGGGATATGGCATTGGTGGATTTTGCGGATTTTAGATTGTTTTTTGCGGCGATTACTGGCATGATGTACGGTCTGCGGTATGGTGTTTTTGGCGCGGCGACTGTGTGTTTATCCTATGCGGTCAGCCTGGGCGGAGGGGTTAACTGGCAGATCCAGTTTTACAATATCGCCAACTGGCTGCCGTTTGCGACATATCTGCTCACAGGTGCGATCGCCGGCTACACGAAAGACCGTTATCAGAACCTGATACAGGATGCGCAGAAGAGCCAGAAAGTGATGGAGGACAAATATATCTATCTGAATGAGCTCTACAGCAGGACGCTGGAAAATAAGGAGAACTATAGAAACCAGATCGTGAATTACAAAAATAGTTTCGGTCGGATCTATGCGGCGTCAAGACAGCTTAATTCCATGATGTCCGGGGAAATCTTTTATCAGGCGATCACCGTTCTGGAAGATATGCTGGGCACACAGCGCGTAGCAATCTACTCCCTTGACGGCGGGAATTTTGCCAGACTCAATGCCTGCTCCAGGGGATTGACGAATACGCTGACCAAGTCCATCCGTCTGGATGCCATGCCTGACTGTATGCGTGTGCTGGAGAAGTCGGAGACATGGGTGAACCGCGAGCGGCTGGAGGGTTATCCGGATTATGCATATGCAATATACCGCGACAGCGTTCTCTCGGGACTCATTATGATCTACGATGTGGAATATGAACATATGGGGATCGAGTACCTGAACCGGTTTAATATCATTTCTGGTCTGATCTCGGACGCCCTGATTCGCGCTGCCCGTTTCCAGCAGGTTTCCGAGAGTGAAGTGATGGTTGCGGACACCAGAATCATGAAGCATGAGCCTTTTATGGAGGAGCTTGCGGTTCAGCAGCATTTAAAAGAAAAGAACAGGGCAAATTATATTCTTCTGCGCGTCTTTAACCAGGGAGAGGAGCTGTCGGCAGTCAGTGCCAGACTGCTGAACGTGACGCGCAAAAATGATATTATGGGTATCGGAAGTGATGGCGGCACTGTGTATATCCTGATGACACAGGCTGACAAGGGAAGTCTGGATATTATCCGCAAACGTCTTGAAGGCGGGGGCATCACTGCGGAAGTTGTAAGTACCGTTGATTAAGGGGGGAACGATTTGCAGCAGATCATTCTGTTTATTATCATACACAGTGTCGTCTGTGTGTCTCTGTACAGCGTAAAGCGCAGGGAGAAGGGCATGAGGCTGGAGAATATCATGCCGGTCGTGATCGCGCTCCCGGTCTTTGGCGCAGTGTGTTTCGGCATACGGTTGTGGGAGGAGAAGCATAGAAGACGCGGCGCGAAGGATACCGGGCTTGACAAGACAGACGTCATGAAGGGGCGTTACAAGAAAATCAAGACGGAGGACAATCCGGACATGGAAGTGGTGCCATTGGAGGAAGCGCTGCTCATAAACAACGCGAAGGTGCGCCACGCACTCATGCTGGACATTCTGCACCAGCATCCGAATGAGTACGTGGATATGCTGCAGAAGGCAAGGAACAGTGACGACATGGAGGTGACGCACTATGCTACAACGATGATGATGGAGCTTCTCACGGAATATGAGACTGCGATACAGGACTATGATCATCGCCGTCAGGCGGATCCGTCGCCGGAGCTGCTTCAGGAATATATTCTCTATCTGAATCAGTTTATCGCGCTGAAACTGATCGGCGGAAATATAGAGAAGATTTACAGACAGCGGCTTGCGGGTCTGATTGAGGATTACGAGGGCGGCAGCCGCATCGGGGGCAGGATCCTCTTTATCAGTATTGAAAATTATCTGCTGTTGGGGGAGTATGACAAGGCATACAGCCAGCTGGAGCGTGCATCTGCGGAATATCCTGAGGATGAGCGGCTGTTTCGTATGTATGGCTATTATTATGACTGCATCGGTGATCATGAGGCATTTGAGAAAATGCTGGATGACATTAAGGACAAGCAGATTTATTTGAGTCTTGCCAGCAGGGAATGGCTGG
This sequence comes from Lachnospiraceae bacterium UBA7179, assembly GCA_002491195.1. Taxonomy (GTDB): domain Bacteria; phylum Bacillota; class Clostridia; order Lachnospirales; family Lachnospiraceae; genus COE1. The sequence goes on along the minus strand of DKVL01000075.1, from coordinate 65,394 downwards.
AGTTTTGGGGGAAAAATGGGGAGATTTGCTAAGTTAAAAGTGATACTGCCGCTTGTTTGGCCGCTTGCCGCGCTGTTTCTGATTGGCGTTTTGCTGCTGTGGGAGCGTCAGGGCGTAGGCATCAGCGAGGAGCAGGATGGGCAGGCCGCATCTGCCGTGACGCAGCGCACAGCAGCAGTGCAGGCTCAAAAAGACACACTTGTCATCGTCGATGGGAGTGATGAGATATCTGAATTGTTATATTCAGATATGGAACTGGTGCTGCAGGATATGCGTGTCGGGTTTGACGTGGCAGACATAGCGCAATTGGATGCTGCATCATTGTCCGGATACGATAAGATGGTCCTGTGCATCACAGATCTCGACTTGTTTGGGGAGAGGATCGAGCAGGTGCTGGCGTGGGTAAAGAGCGGCGGCTGTATGATGAATACCGCTACTTACGACGTGTCCATGAACCTGACTGTCACATCCGGAAAGATGGGGATTCTGGAGGGCGGTGATGCCTATGTGGCGATCGACGGGTTTGAGGTTGCGGATGGTTTTATGATCGGCGGTGACGGCCGTGCGTTTCACTATGAGGATGAATACTGGTCCAATCTCAATGTGCTTCTTGATGAGCGCTGTATGGTCTATGTGCGGGCGCTGGACAGCGGGCTGCCGCTGCTGTGGGAGTGTGGTTACGGTGACGGAAAGTTTGTCGTATTGAACCAGACTCTGACAGGAAAGGCGGGGAGAGGCTTTCTGGCAGGCGGATATGCGCTGATGGACGAGGTCAGTGTATATCCTGTGATCAATGCGTCAGCGTTTTATCTGGACGATTTCCCCTCGCCGGTGCCGGCTGGAAACGGGGAGTACATTCAGAAGGAATACGGCATGGACATTAGCAATTTCTACGCAAATGTCTGGTGGAAGGACATTCTCGGGTGGGAGGAGCAGTATGGGATTCTCCATACCGGTCTGATCATTGAGGACTATTCCGATTTGGTGGAGGCGCCCTTTGTGCGGACGGACTCTGTGGAACGCTTCCTGTTTTTTGGAAACATGCTGCAGAACCAGGGCGGGGAGCTGGGATTTCACGGATATAACCACATGCCGCTCTGTCTGGAGGGCTTTGACTATAAGGGATTGTACGACGGCTACAATCTATGGAAAACGCCGGAAGAGATGGCGGCGTCCCTGACAGAACTGCATGCGTTTTCATCACAGCTGTTTCCGGAGTGCAATTTCCAGGTGTATGTGCCGCCGTCAAATATCCTCTCGGATGAGGGAAGAGAGACGTTGCTGCAGACGCTGCCGGATCTTAGGGCGATCGCGTCAACGTATCTGCCGGGCGACTGTGCATATGTGCAGGAATTTGGCGTTTCGGAGGACGGGATCGTGGAGACGCCGCGTATTACATCGGGCGCGATCATGGATGATCATATGTATCTGATTGCGTTTTCGGAATTGAATTTTCATTTTGTACAGTCGCATTTTATTCACCCGGATGATGTGCTTGATGAGGACCGCGGGGCTGCGCTTGGGTGGAGCGCCATGAAAGCGAACCTGGACGCCTATCTGCAGTATATTTACAGCAGCGCGCCAATGATCAGAAATGTGACGGGAAGCGGCATGGCTGACGCGGTGGAGGATTTTGACCTGCTCACGCTTGACCGGAAGAAAACGCCAGAGGGTCTGTCGTTTGAGATCGGCGGATTTTCAGGAAAGGCATCGTTCCTGGTGCGTGTGCAGGAGGGGAGCGTGATCGGCAGCGCAAATGGCGCAGCAGTTCAGAAGGTAAACGGAAACTTGTATCTGCTTGAGGCCAGCAGCAGTCATGTCGATATCATCCTGGAGCAGAGTCCGGCAGAGGGAGGTGTGCAATGAGGATCTGTATGATTTTGGAAGGCAGTTATCCCTTTGTGTATGGCGGTGTCTCATCGTGGACACACCAGTATATCCAGGCGATGAAAGAACACGAGTTCATACTCTGGTGTATCGGTGCAGAGAGCGCAGGAAGGGACAAGTTCAAGTATACCTTGCCGGAAAATGTATCCGAAGTGCATCAGGTGTTTCTTGACGATGCGCTGCGTCAGACGACTGCCCATAAACGGGTGCGGCTCAAACAGAGCGAGGTGGAGGCGCTCCACGCGCTGATCGCCGGCGAGAAAACCCAGTGGAATATGCTGTTTGATATGTTTCAGGAGAGGAAGCTTAGTCCGCTCTCCGTGCTGATGAGCGCACAGTTTCTGGATGTGGTGAAGACTGTCTGCATGGAGAAATACACTTATGTCTCGTTTGCCGACTTTTTCCACACGGTGCGCTCTATGATGCTGCCAGAGCTGTACCTTTTGACAGGCACAGTGCCGCAGGCGGATCTTTACCATGCCACGGCGACGGGCTACAGTGGGATTCTGGGAAGTCTGGGCAAATGGAAGTATGACAGGCCGTTCATATTGACGGAGCATGGGATTTATACAAGGGAGCGCGAGGAGGAGCTGCTGCGGGCAAAATGGGTGGTGCCGAGTTTCCGCAACCAGTGGATTGAGCTGTTTTACAATTTTTCGGGCTGCGCGTATTCCCATGCGGACAAGGTGACGAGCCTGTATGAGGCGGCGAGCCACATGCAGGAGGAGCTTGGCTGTGCGGCAGAAAAACTCTGTGTGATCGGCAACGGTGTTCACTATGAGCGTTTTTGTAATATACCGTCGAGGGAGGATGACGGCTGGATTTCGATCGGGGCAGTGGTGCGCATCGCAAAGATCAAGGATATCAAGACAATGATCTACGCGTTTGCGGAGTTAAAGTCACGCATGGAGCGAAAAGAAGAACAGCAGAAAGTGCGTCTGTTTGTCCTGGGGGATGTCGACGACGCAGAGTACAAAGAAGAGTGCGTCAACTTGATCGAGATGCTGCAGGTTCAGGATATCACGTTTACAGGCGCGGTCAATGTCGTGGAGTATATGGAGAAGTTTGATTTTACCATACTGACAAGTATTTCGGAGGCACAGCCGCTGTCTGTGCTCGAGTCCTTTGCGGCGGCAAGACCGGCGGTGGTGACGGATGTGGGATGCTGCAGGGAGCTGATCTTTGGCAGGAGTGACGATGAGCTGGGGCAGGCGGGCTTTGTGGTGCCGCCGATGAACAGGGAGGAGCTGGCAAATGCTATGGAACGTATGTGCGAAGATAATCTGCTGCGCATCAGCATGGGAAAGATCGGACAGAAGCGGGTGGAGACGTACTATACGCACGAGATCAGTATGGACAGGTATAGAAGCCTGTATCATGAGTTTTTGTAGGTATTGACAGAGTTTGATTGATGGAGGAAACATATGGCAGGAATCGGTTTTGAGCTCAAGAAGCTGTTTTCAAAAAAAGGGCTGTTCGCGTTGATCCGGGCGTATGGGTATTCGGGTGTCATCTGTACGGGACCGATGCTGCTTGGCATGGTTTTGCTGATGGGGGTGCGCCTCATCGCCGTCTATGGCGGAGTGGAGAGGAATGGCCAGGAGCTTTTGGTCTGCATGATCACCTATACGCTGCTGGCGTCCCTTATGGTGACAAACTGTCTTTCGATGATCACGACCAGATATGTGGCTGATATGCTCTATAGCGGACAGGATGAGAAGGTGATGCCTTCATTCTATGGCAGTATAGCAGTCATGTTTGCCGGAGGGATCTTCTATGGCATTTTTCTGATCTTTTCGGGCGTGGAGCCTGTTTACCAGCTTTGCTGCCTGGTGCTTTTCATGGAGCTTGTTGTAGTGTGGACGCAGATCAATTACCTGACGGCTGTGAAGGACTACAAAGGGATTTTTCTCACGTTTGTCGTGGCGGTTGGAAGTGCGCTGGCGGCCGGATATGTGTTTGTCCGGCTTGGAGGGGAGCCGATCGCCTCGCTTTTGTTCGCCGTGATCATCGGATATGGGATCATGGTTGTCTGGTATTATAAACTTTTGATTGAATATTTTCCAAAGGGTGATGGAAGTTCCATGGAATTTCTGGGTTGGATCGACAAGTATCCGCAGCTTGCGGGGGTTGGGATTTTCATTGGGATCGGACTGTTTGCCCATCTTGTGCTGATGTGGGCAAGTCCGATCGGAGTGCAGGTCAAAGGGCTGTTTTACGGGGCTCCTGGATATGATGTCCCGGCGCTGTTTGCCTTTTTGTCCATCCTGATCACGACGATCAATTTTGTGACTTCTGTGGAGGTGAATTTTTATCCAAAATACAGGGTTTACTTTGAACTGTACAACAAAGGCGGAACGCTTGTTGATATCCAGCGGGCGGAAGAGGAGCTTTCGGGAACGCTGTTTAGGGAGTTGGGCTATACGTTCACGAAACAGTTTTTTGCGAGTGTCGTGTTTATCATAGGCGGCACGCTGCTGATTCCATCCCTTCCATTTGGATTCACGGAGGAGATGCTGGGCGTATACAGGGTGCTCTGCGTGGGATACGCTTTTTATGCCTGCGGAAATTGCATCATGCTGATGACGCTCTACTTTTCAGACAATGCTGGCGCCCTGTGCAGTACGATGGTCTATGCGGTCTGCAGTGTGGTGGGAACATTGGTCACGATGAGAGGGAGCGCGCGGTACTATGGATTTGGATTTCTGGTAGCGGGGGTGGTCTTTACGGCAGTGGCAATGGTGCGTCTCTGGTCTTATGTGCGGAGACTGAGTTTCCATGTGATCAGCAGGCAGCCGCTTGTCGCGTCAGCGAAAAAGGGGATTGCGGCAGCAATCAGTGATAAAATGGAGGAAGCATATTGTGAGAAGAAAATCAAGCTTCAAAAGGAACAGTAAGTTTTTAGGGAAAAAAGGTCATATCAGGCGTGCGGCGGGGAGTCTTGCCGCGGTTATGGTGGTTCTTGCCTGTGGCGGGTGCACACAGACGCCGGATGAGAATATGGAGATGGGTGAGCCGGAGGAGGTCGTCGTGCAGGAGTCTCAGGAAGGCGCCATCAATGAGGAAGGGCGGTATGAAACGATCGGAAATCTGCCAATCCATGACAACAAATCGCTGTACGACGTAGATGATGACTTTGCGGTGGAGACGATGTATCTGACGATCCAAAAGGGAAATGCATCGGACGGGACAGACCACACATGGCAGGAGATCAATGAGCACTCGGTCTATTATTATGAAGAACAAGGCATTGAGCGGTACAAGACTGAGGCGATCCTGAAGGTGGGGGATGAGAACGGGCCTGTGTTGGGGGAATATGGCTACACAGACCTGACGCCAAACGCGACCGTGTGTGTCCGCGGTCAGACTTCCAGCAGGGGACGGCAGAAAAATTATAAGATCAAGATCAAGGACGGAAAGGGCAGCTATAAGGACCAGACGATCATCAATCTGAACAAGCACGTCGGCGAGTCGCTTCGCTTCCGCAATAAGCTCTGTTACGATCTGATGGAGGAGCTTCCGGGCATGATGAGTGCGCGCACCCAGTTTGTGCACCTCTATGTGAAGGACATGACTGCGGAGAATCCGAGCGGGGAATATGAGGATTACGGGCTGTACACGCAGGTGGAGCAGATCAATAAAACCTATCTGAAAAATCATGGGCTTGACAACAAGGGGCAATTGTACAAGATCAATTTCTTTGAGTTTTACCGCTATGAGGATGTCATAAAACTGAACACAGATGCTGGATACGACGAGAAGGCCTTTGAGCGGTATATCGAGATCAAGGGCGATACAGACCACAGCAAGCTCATTGCAATGCTGGATGACTTGAATAACGATATGATACCGATCGAGGAGACCTTTGCGAAATGGTTTGATGAGGACAATGTGTTTTCATGGCTTGCGTTTCATATTCTGGTTGGAAACAAGGACACGCAGGCGCGGAACTGTTTTATCTACAGTCCGCTGAATGTGGACAAGTGGTATTTTATCTCGTGGGACAATGATGCGGCGCTTATGGATACGGAACGGGATATTGCGGAGTGGAAAGACGGCGATGAGTGGCAGGTCGGCATCAGCAATTACTGGGGCAATGTTTTGTTCCGCAAGGTGCTCAAATCCGATCAGTACCGGGCAAAACTTGACGATAAGATCAATGAATACCGTGCCTTTTTGACGAAGGAGCGCATTCAGGAAATGGCGCAGGCATATGATGAAGTGGTGCGGTCGTATGTGGAGCGGATGCCGGATGTCGGTTTCCTGCCAAGGACCCTGGAGGAGAGGGAGCAGATCAAGAATGCGATCGCGGACGAGGTGGAGCAGAATTATCAGCTGTATCTGAAGAGCCTGGAAAATCCGCAGCCGTTTTTTATCGGTGTTCCGGAGCGCTCCGGGGAGGGGATTCATGTCACATGGGACGCTTCCTATGATTTTGCCAATGAGGATATCACATATACGGTGGAGCTGGCCAGAGACTACTATTTTCAGGATCCGATCTTTTATGAGGACAATATTTTCGTCCTGGAACTCACGATTCCGCAGGAGCTCGAGCCGGGCGCGTACTTTTTGAGGGTGAAAGCGACCGATGAGTCCGGGAACAGCCAGTATGCGTTTGACACCTATATGGCGAGTACCGGAAGTGTGTCTGGCAATGAGTATGGGATCAAGTGCTTTTACGTCCTGGAGGATGGAAGTATCGTGGAGGATATCTATGAGGAATAGCGAAGAAAGGAGTCCGTATGCATTCCGGCACGAGCTGAAATATCTGATCACCGGCTGGCAGAGGGAGATCATAGCGGAGCGGCTCGGATGTTTTCTCGAGAAGGATGCGCATGTGGAGAATGGCATCTATACGATACGGAGCCTGTATTTTGACGACAGGGTGAACACTGCCTATGAAGAGAAACTGATGGGGACGGAGAGCCGCAAGAAATACAGGATCCGTTGTTACAACTACAGTGACCATACGATCAAGCTCGAATGTAAGAATAAACAGGGCAGTTACATCTATAAGGAATCGGCATCGCTCACCCGCAAGGAGACCGATCAGATCATTGCAGGGGACTGCAGCTGCCTTGCAGGCAGGGAAGAACCAGTGTGCCAGGGTTTTTATTACCAATGTATGTCAAACCAGCTGCGTCCGGTGGTCGTGGTGGATTATGAGCGCGTCCCGTTTGTGTTCGATCCGGGGGAAGTGCGCATTACATTTGACTGTAATCTGCGCGAGGCGGTTCTGATGGGGACGCTTTTTGATGCGGGGCTTCCGGTTTTTGATGTGATGGGAGCGGATGAACTGATTATGGAAGTAAAATATACAACCTTTCTGCCCGAGTTTATCAGGGATATTTTGACGACGCAGGAGGCGGTGCAGACCGCGGCATCCAAATATGTGATGTGCTGTGACAGCAGGATTTACCGCACAGGTGTACTAATATAAAAGTGACACAGGAGGAAAAATTGTGAGTATCAGGGATATTATTAAGAAATCGGTGCTGGAGGCGGAGAATTTCAGCTCTGCGATCAGCATGAATACCATTTTGAATATTGTGATCAACATGGCGATGGCTGTGCTGATCGGATATTTGATCTACAGGATGTACAGAAAGTTTTATAATGGCGTGATCTACAGCAGGACGTATGGACTGACGCTGATGGGGATGACAATCCTCACGTGCATGGTGACGCTTGCGATCTCCACGAACATTGTCATCTCGCTCGGTATGGTCGGTGCATTGTCCATTGTCCGCTACAGGACGGCGATCAAGGAGCCGGTCGATCTGCTGTATATGTTCTGGGCGATCACGACAGGAATCACAGTTGGTGCGGGAATGTATCTGCTGGCGCTGACGGGGTTTGTTGTGATGGCAGTGTTTGTGGCAGTGACTTTTGGCGCGAAATCTTCCACCAGCGTGTATATTATGGTGGTGCGCTATATAGGAGATGAGACAGGAGATAACATTATCCGGGAGCTGAGTCGTATTCATCACACCATAAAATCCAAGATTTACAAGAATGGAGTGCAGGAGATGACCCTGCAGATCACGTGCAATGAGAACAAACTGGTCTTTGTGGAGCAGATCAGGGAATTAAAAGGCGTGGAGCAGTTGAGTTTCGTGAAGTACAATGGAGAATATCATGGGTAAGCGTGTGATGAAGATTCTGGCGGGAATGATGCTGGCTTTTGTGCTGGTGGCGAGTGGTTTTTATACGGCAGAGGAGTATTTGATGGTGCGCCGCAGTATATACACAGACAAGAACCAGGAGATGATCCTGTACAATCCTCTCATCGGCTATGCGCCATCGGCTGATTACCATGATGCAGTGGGCAGCAACACGCTGGTCTATATCGATACCCTCTGGAGTGAGATTGAGCCACAACAGGGGGTTTATGATTTTGAGAGTTTGTATGAGGATAACCATATCTATGAGTACAAGGCGGCGGGGAAGAAAGCGGTATTCCGGTTGGTGTGCGACGTGCCGGGAAGCGAGGAGCACATGGATATTCCCCAGTGGCTGTACGACATGACAGGGGACGGTAGTTTTTACGATACAGACTATGGAAAGGGGTATTCGCCCAACTATGCGAATGAAACGCTGATTCAGGCGCATGAAAAGCTTCTTCACGCGATTGCGGAGGAATTTTCCAGGGACAATTTCATCGCGTATGTGGAGCTTGGAAGTCTGGGACACTGGGGGGAATGGCACGTCAGGACAGGAGAGGGCATCGTGCCGATCCCCACGGAGGAGATCTGTATGCGTTATGTGGCACAGTATGTGGAATGCTTTCCGGATACTTGTCTGCTGATGCGCCGGCCTTTTCTCGGAGTTAAGGAATATGGACTTGGCGTGTACAACGACATGACAGGGGAGCCCGAGTCCACAAAGGAGTGGATGGATTGGCTCGGCAGCGGGGGCGAGTACACGGAGCCCGCAGATGTGCATACGCTGTATGCAATGCCGGATTTTTACAAAAATGCGCCTGCAGGCGGTGAGTTTACAAGCCGTTTTACGTGGCAGGAGCTGCTTGTGGAAAACTATGACCGCACACGGGAGATGATCGAGGCGTCCCATATGTCCTTTATCGGACCCAAATGTCCGCATCCGTTTTCGGCGGACGCGTTTCAGCAGGAGGCGGACGCGCTTCGGGAATGCCTGGGATATAAGCTCGGCATTGGCAGCGCCGAGACTTGCTATCACAAGATTTCTAAGAAATGGGATATCGTGATCCAGCTGAATAACAAGGGAACTGCGCCGATCTATTATGATTGGGATTGCTGTATGTATGTCTACAATGCGTCCGGAGAGCGAATGTACCGGATCAAGCTGCCTGTCAGTCTCTCGGAGATCATGCCGGAGGAGACCTGTACGGTCCATGTGAGACAATGGTTTGAGGGGATGGAGGTTTCAAAGATCACAGTGGCCGTCGAGGATCCGATGAACGGTATGCCGGCAGTCCGGCTTAATAATGCGGCTGGCTCCTGGGACAATCCGTGCGAAGTGACAATCTTTTCGGAAAATACATTTTAAAGCAAAAAAACATTTGCGCGACGAGCCTGCTCGTTTTGCATGGATTTTTGTCTGTCACTGGAATGGAGTGGACAGCAATGTCTCGAACGCGTATTCGCTGAAATGTAAAAACTCGCACTTGTTTTGACCTTCTGTATATGATATGGTTACTAAGGAAGTGTTTCGATGAATGATTAAAAATTTTTCCGGAAAATTGTGAAATCATCTTGACAATTACGAACAAATGTTTTAAAGTATAGTTAGATTGCAAAACGTTAGTTCTAAAAAGTATAAAGGAGTAAATATATGGAAAAGGAAGAAAAATTAAAGGCATTAGATGCCGCGCTTGCACAGATAGAAAAGCAGTATGGTAAGGGGGCAGTCATGAAGCTGGGCGATCCCAGTGCGCAGATGAATGTGGAGACGATACCGACAGGCTCGTTAAGTCTTGATATTGCATTGGGGCTGGGAGGGATTCCCAGGGGAAGGATCGTGGAGATCTATGGTCCGGAGTCGTCTGGTAAGACGACTGTCACGCTGCACATGATCGCGGAAGTTCAGAAGAGGGGCGGAATCGCAGGATTTATCGACGCGGAGCATGCGCTTGACCCTGTGTATGCGAGAAATATCGGTGTGGATGTGGATAATCTGTACATATCACAGCCGGATAACGGGGAGCAGGCGCTCGAGATCACGGAGACGATGGTGCGGTCCGGCGCGATCGATATCGTGGTAGTCGATTCTGTGGCAGCGCTTGTTCCGAAGGCGGAGATCGACGGGGATATGGGAGATTCACACGTAGGTCTGCAGGCGAGACTGATGTCCCAGGCGCTGCGCAAGCTGACAGCGGTCATCAGCAAGTCAAACTGCGTCGTGGTCTTTATCAACCAGCTGCGTGAGAAGGTCGGCGTGATGTTTGGAAATCCGGAGACCACAACAGGAGGACGCGCGCTGAAATTCTACTCGTCTGTCCGTCTGGATGTCCGGAGGATCGAGTCGCTTAAGCAAAGCGGTGAGGTGACAGGTAACAGGACGAGAGTGAAAGTTGTCAAGAATAAGATCGCACCTCCGTTTAAGGAGGCGGAGTTTGATATCATGTTCGGCGAAGGGATCTCTGTGGAAGGTGATATTTTGGATCTTGCAGCATCCCAGAATATTATCGTGAAGAGTGGAGCATGGTATGCGTATGAAGGAAGCAAGATCGGTCAGGGGCGTGAGAATGCCAAACAGTATCTGAAGGACAATCCGGAGGTCTGCAAAGAGGTCGAAAATAAAGTGCGTGCACATTTTGGACTGCAGGGAGCAGAGCCGGTTCCGGAAACAGTTGAGAAACCGGAGACCAAGAGTAAGACAAAGGCATCGTCAACAAAGGCATCATCCGACAAGGAAGCTGCAGGGGCAGCAGCACAGACGGAGTAGAACAGCCTGCTATAAAAGCCGCCAAAGCGGATCAAGGGGAGTTAGCGGAAGATGATCGTTACAGATATTGTGGAAATCTCAAAGACGAAAGCCAGAGTCTGTGTGGATGAGGAGATCAGTTTTGCACTGTACAAGAGTGAGCTTAGGAAGTTAGCTGTCAAAAAGGACAGCGAGCTTTCTTCGGAAACGTATGATAGGATTATGAATGAAGTGCTGCTAAAGAGGGCAAAGCTCCGGTGCATGAATCTGTTAAAGAGCAGGGATTACTCAGAGTATCAGCTTGTGACGAAACTCAGGCAGGGGCTTTATCCCGAAGAGATCATTGACGCGGCAGTTGCGTATGTGGTTTCCTATGGCTATGTCGATGATGTTCGGTATGCCCAATCCTATATTCAATACGCCAGTCAGTCAAAAAGCAGAAGGCAGATTGAGAATGATCTCATGAGAAAAGGGATATCAAAGGAAAATATGGAACAGGCGTATGCGCAGTGTTTGGAGGAGGACAGTCTTGCAGCGGAAGAGGAACTGATTCATAATCTTCTTGAAAAAAAACATTTTGACAGACAGAATGCCACCTATGAGGAAAGGCGGAAGATGGTCGGATTCCTTTACCGCAGAGGTTTTGAGCCGGATCAGATCTATAAAGTCATTGGACAGTTTGAAGAATAATATTATTTTAATATAGTACATAATAAGCGAATAAATGCTTGACATCGCCCGGTTAAAAGAGTAAAATTAATATGTTGTAGTATTTGTAAAGATACGATCAAGTGACTATTCGGAATACTTTATAGATTTCAGCGCCAAGACCGCAGAGGTGCGCGTATTGGTTTTCACAAGCAGAAAACTGTGGAGGCACTGAACAGTTGCACAATGAAAATTTAATAAGGAGGTGCTCCTGTATATGCTATACGTATTGGAAGCAGTAATTATTATTGCAATATGTGTAGCGGGCTGTTTTGTTGCATTTTCAAATTACAAGAAAAATGTGGAGGCTACAATTGGAAATGCGGAGGACAAGGCGAGGGAGATTGTCGATGAGGCTCTCAAGACTGCAGAGACGAAAAAGCGCGAGGGACTTCTTGAGATTAAGGAGGAATCCATTAAGACCAAGAATGAGCTTGACAAGGAGATCAAGGAGCGCAGGGCGGAAGCGCAGCGCTACGAGAGGCGTGTTCAGCAGAAAGAGGAAAGCATTGACAAGAAGGCGGATGCTCTTGAGAAGAAGGAAGCCAGTCTCGCCAGACGGGAAGAAGAGCTCGCAAAACAGAGTGCAGTTGTTGCAAGACTGAACGAAGAGCGGATACAGGAACTGGAGCGAATTTCAGGATTAACCTCTGAACAGGCAAAAGAGCATTTATTAAAAATTGTTGAAGACGAAGTAAAACATGAAACAGCAGTGATGATCAAGGAAATGGAAAGCAGGGCGAAAGAAGAAGCTGATAAGAAGGCAAAAGAGTATGTTGTCACAGCGATTCAGAAATGTGCTGCGGATCATGTATCTGAGACAACGATTTCCGTTGTTCAGCTTCCCAATGATGAGATGAAAGGTCGAATCATTGGTAGGGAAGGTCGCAATATCAGGACTTTGGAGACCCTTACAGGAGTGGAACTGATCATTGATGACACGCCGGAGGCAGTGATTCTTTCGGGCTTTGATCCGATTCGGAGAGAGGTGGCAAGAATTGCACTTGAGAAGCTGATTGTCGATGGACGTATCCATCCGGCAAGGATCGAGGAGATGGTTGAGAAAGCTCAGAGAGAAGTCGAGATCATGATCAAGGAGGAAGGCGAGGCGGCAACGCTTGAAGTTGGCGTACATGGCATTCATCCAGAGCTCGTAAAACTTTTGGGTAAGATGAAGTTTCGGACGAGCTATGGTCAAAACGCTCTGAAACATTCGATCGAGGTGGCTCATCTCACAGGCTTGCTTGCTGCCGAGATGGGGCTCGATGTCAGAATGGCAAAGAGAGCTGGCCTGCTGCATGATATTGGCAAGGCAGTAGACCATGAGATGGAAGGATCACATATACAGTTGGGTGCAGAGTTGTGCAGAAAGTACAAGGAATCACCAATTGTGATCAATGCTGTTGAGTCACATCATGGTGATGTTGAGGCCCAGTCGTTAATTGCCTGTCTGGTACAGGCTGCTGATACAATTTCAGCCGCAAGACCAGGGGCAAGACGTGAAACTCTCGAAACATATACAACCAGATTAAAACAACTAGAAGATATAACCAACAATTTTAAAGGTGTCGATAAATCTTTTGCTATTCAGGCAGGTAGAGAGGTTCGTGTTATGGTAGTTCCTGAGCAGATTAGTGATGCTGATATGGTATTGCTGGCACGTGATATTTCGAAACAGATTGAAGCAGAACTGGAATATCCGGGTCAGATTAAAGTAAATGTCATCAGGGAATCTCGTGTCGTTGAGTATGCGAAATAATGCAGAATGCCAAGACTTACATATGGTGAGTCTTGGCATTTTTCTTTCGGTTTTTGACGCTCTTTTGGGAAATTTAATCATTTGCAAGCGGTGGTTTCTGATAAAGCTTTCGTTCGATCTGACGGCGCTTTTTGGCGATCGCCTTTAGTGTTTCCTCCGCTTTTTCTTTTTCTGCGATCTCTTCCAGATCCTCTAAAATTGTAAGCTGATCAAAAAGATAGCAATTCAATTCTTTTTCATTTGAGGGCATAATATTTCACCTCCTCTCCATTCATCAGAAAGTTATGAATATTATACCATAGCAAATAAAAATTTGCCATGTGTTTTTATATTGTCTGAAATAACCGATACATCTTGATTCGTCTATTTCTCCGATGGTGCATGTTATTTCTGAACAGTTCCTTAAGCTGAGGTCATTGCTTTTCTTAAAAAAAACTGTGTGCAGTATGCACACCAATTATGCATACGTAAATGATATTGTTAATTTAGCAATATTGACATATGCATAAAAGGCATATACGTAACTATGCCATTCGCGGCGTCGTGGACGGTGAAGCCGGGGCGGGCAGGAACAACCAGAAGTAGGAGGAATTTGTATGAGAAGAAAGATTTATTTGGCGGCCATTCTTGCGGCAGTGATGGCACTGCAGGCGCCGGCGGTGGCATTTGCGGAGGAAGAACCAGTTCCAACAGAAACGTCCGGGGATGAACAGGACGGGGATGAAAATGGTGAGTGGATCATCGACGGGGATGTGACGATTACGGATGATAGTTGGAGCAGTACGGATCCAGAGTCTGAGACACTGAAAGACGATGATGGGAATCCATTGAAAAGTGTTTCTGCTTATGAAAGTGAGGTAGTAACTGTTAACGGAGATGTCAGTTCTACAGTATCCCAAAAGATTACTGGTACTGATGAGAATGGGGAGTATAGTTATATACCACAGTCGGTCGATGCGGGGGCTGGGGGAACTGTCAATGTAAATGGAGACGTGACATCGCAATCCGGAGGTGCGATCTCGGCAGATAATGGTACAGTGAAGGTCACGGGAAATGTATCGTCAGGAGGGGAAGAGGACAGCGCTGTCGTTGCCGCTAACGGAAGTACGGTTGAGATCGGCGGCGATGTCACGAATACAGGAACTGGAAGAGGTACGGACGAAGAGAGTGGCAGCACCTATGGCACAAGCAATGGAATTGATGTAACACAACAATCGACAGTAAAGGTCGGAGGTGATGTTACAGTCAGCTCGGGAACAGGAATGAACGTCAATGGGGAAAATGACTCCACAGACAAGGGCCAGGTTGTGGTAGATGGCAGCGTGTCCTCGGCCCAGGATGCAGCGATCATAACGAATGCGGCATCCAAGATTACTGTTGGGGAAGATGTGACAGGAAATACAGGTATCACGATCAGGCTGAATGGCACCGGAGGGAACGTGGAGGTGCTGGGCACAGTGAAGTCAACGAAAGACAATGCATCTGTTATTGTTATTGAGACAGAGGAACAAGACAAAGATGCGATCACTGCAGCATTGCCTGAGATCATTGTAGGCAGCCTGGAAGGCGCAGCAGGAACGCCGGAGGACTATCTGTGGATTAGCAGCGTCGATGGTGACGAGGAAGATATGACGGAGGAGCAACAGAAACAACGCGACGAGGTCTACGAGGCGGTATACCAGCAGATCTTGTACTACATTTCCAAGGATAAATTTGACAATGCGACCCTGAGCGTAACAGGTGCAAACACACATAATAACGGATATACGTCGAATGAAGGAAATTCCCTCAAGGTAACGATTGCGACGGCCGATGGCTATGAGATTCGTTCCGTGTCAGGTACAAGCGTGGTAGAGAATGCCGATGGCACATACACAGTGGTTGTACAGCGCGGAAAAGGCATCGATATCAATGCCGTGATCAGTGCAATCGTAAGAGCGCAGCAGGAAAGTTCTGGCAGTGATGACACACCCGTGATCGTGGTTCCGGCGTATGCTGCGGCACAGGAACAATTTCAGACAGCGATCGCGGCACAGCTAAAGACTTTACCAGCGGGCAGTACACTTACATTGGACATGAAAGAATTTATCAGCTTTAACAGAAAGACATTTGAGAAGCTCTCGCAGAGAAAAGATGTGGACATTCAGATTATCTATACATGGAACGGGAAGAGATACCTTGTAGTCATTCCCGCAGGCTATGACATCTTAAGCTTATTGGATGCAAATGGATACTGCGGATGCCTGTACCTGAATTCGATATTCGGTGCGACAGAGCTTACAAAATAATCAATAGGATCAGAGCGATAAAAAACGCCATGAATGTCAGATTGCATGGCGTTTTTTGTGATATCATAGGAAAATGCCTTTCTTGACTTTATGGGGTCTGACAGATATAATTTAGTATAGAACCGTCATGAGGCGTTTCCTTAAGGAGGAAACATGCAGATCGATGAAGAATACAACCAGACTGCTCAATGAATTAAAAAGTGCAAAATCGTTTGTCGGATTTGCGGATAAAAATACCAACGTATTTTCTGACGAGAGTATATCGGATTACCTGCAGAGGCTCTGCTATGAGAGAAATGTGGAACTGGCACAGGTCATCAAACGCTCGGGAATCGACAGGACATATGGCTACCAGCTTTTCAACGGCCGCAGATCGCCCTCGCGCGACAAGCTGATACAGCTCGGCTTCGGATTTCCACTCGCGCTTTCTGAGCTTCAGATGCTGCTGCGAATGGCAGGGAAGAGCCAGCTCTATCCCAAGATCAAGCGGGATGCGGCGATCATATATGGATTAAATAACAATTACACCGTGACACAGATGCAGGAATTATTGGAGGAACAGAAGCTGCCGCTTTTGGATAAGTGCAATGAAAAATGAGAGCAACAAATTTGTATTTCAGGAGATGTACCCTGATGAACTGACAGGGCAATACCAGATACTGGAATGCCTGAATACCGCTGAAGGGCAGGAGACTCTGCTGGGAGTCAGCAGAGAGAACAATCAAAAAGTAGTCATAAAACGATATGATATTACCTATCCGTTGTATCAGACAGATAAGCTTCCAAGTACGAATAATTTATCATACAAAGGAATTCCCCGCTTTATCGACGAGATCAGTACAGCGGATGCCAGGTATATTGTCAGGGAGTATGTAGAAGGGGAGAACCTTGCTCAATATGCCAGAGAGCATTGTTTCCAGGAATCAGAGATCATACAGATCGGGCTGCAGCTGAGCGGGATCCTGACTTATCTTCATGGTCGCAAAAATCCGATCGTGCATCGTGATATCAAGCCGGAAAATATTATCATACAAAAGGACGGGAGCGTGTCATTGATTGATTTTGGCATATCAAGGGAGTACAAGGACGATCAGGAATCAGACACGGTCGTGGTCGGAACGAGACAGTACGCGGCGCCGGAGCAGTACGGCTTTCGGCAGACTGACAACCGCTCAGACATCTATTCGCTGGGCATGGTGCTGGCGTGGATGTTGTACGGAAAGGCAGATGTTCCTGACAAGTCGGCAGGAGGTCTTGGAAAAGCGATCCGCAAGTGTACCGCCTTTGCGCCAAAAGAGCGCTACCAGAGTGCGGAGGATCTGGGAAAGGATTTGCAGAAGCTCACATCGGAGGGCATGGCAAAAAGGCGGCAGCGCCATAGACTGATGGCCGCGCTTGCAGGCATCATGCTTGTGGCAGTGATTGCCCTGGGTGTAAAGCTCCATTTTGACAATAGGAAAAGGGCAGTTGTATTCGCTGAGCCCCTGATGGAACAAGCGGCAAGGCTGCAGCTTGGAAAACCGGAGGGAGTGCTGACCAGAGAAGAGCTCGAGCAGGTGACACAGATTTATATTATTCGTGATCAGGTTTTCTCAGGCGAAGATGAATTTTATCGCGAATTTGATGAATTTTATGCGGGAGAGCAGACCAGAGGGGATCTGAGTTCACTGGAAGATCTAAAAAATATGCCTAATATCAAGGATCTGTATATCGGCGCAGAACAGATCAGGGATACCACACCGCTAGAAGGACTTGAAAGGCTTGAGAGGGTGGATTTATTTGCCAATGACATCAGTGATCTGTCCGTGCTAAAGGATAAACAATTTCTGACAGAGGTAAAATTGGAAGGCAACCCATTAAAAAGTATTGATTTCCTGGAAGGCTGTCCGTATGTGTCATGTCTGATCCTGAATGGTACAGGCAGCGGCTACAGCGGCAAGGTGCTTGAGCAGTTTGAATATTTCCAGGTGCTTGACATTTCGTGTGACACAGACTGTTACAAATACCTGGCAGGCAAGTTCATACAGATCCTGAAGCTTGGCAGTTATGATCTCTATGACCTCGAGTGTATTCGCGATGTGGCACAGATCAGGGATCTATACATATATGAGCCGCAGATTCAGGATATTTCGGCGCTTGCAGGCAGGGAGGACATTATCTATGTGTACATGGGATCCTATCCAGTGAAGGATATCTCTCCCTTGTTCGAAATGCCAAATCTTGAAAAAGCGGTCCTCGATCCCGGGCAGAAAGCGCAGATCGACGCGATTCTACGGGAGAGGACGGAACCTGTCAGTTTCGAGATTGAGTACTTGCAGTAAGGAACTGTCTGGTCCGGCAGGTTCATTGAGAAAAAAGGAGGACGTATATGGAAAACGAAAAAAGTAAGGACAACAAAATAATCCGTGTCAAGCGGGAGCTGCAGTGTGAAGGCGCGATCACAAAATATTATAAAGACATCGTAGTTCTTCCCAATGGACAGGCAGAAATTTATGACTTTGTAGGACATAACGGTGCAGCGGCGGCAGTCGGCGTGCTTCCTGACGGAAGGCTCGTCATGGTTAGACAGTACAGGAATGCCCTCGACAGGTTCACGCTCGAGATCCCTGCGGGTGGCCTGAATCCAGGTGAGCCGACGATCGATGCGGCGGCAAGAGAGCTCGAGGAGGAGACCGGATATCGGTGCGGTAAGATCGAAAAGCTGATAACGATACGCACGACAGTGGCATTCTGCAATGAAAAGATTGACATCTATCTTGCGACAGAGCTTGTAAAGACCAAGCAGCATCTCGACGAGGATGAGTTTGTAAGCATAGAGCTTCATACAGTTGAGGAACTTGAAGAGATGATATACGACGAAACGATCGAGGATGCCAAGACGATCGCATCGATTCTGGCCTATAAAAATAAATTTTTGCGATGAATATGCGCATCACCAAACTCATATATTGAAATAAACAGAGATCGTATGGGTGAAATGGTGGATGAACAGATTTGATACAGAGGTACAGAGCAAAAATGCAGTGACAAACAATGTCGGCTCAGATCAGCCGGATCAGAATGTGTCCCCGAAGGTGTCCCAGGGGACACAGGATCAGGATGCATACATAGATTATAGAAAGCTTCATTATAAAAATACGATACCCGACAACAGGGTGCTTGTGTTTCTCACAGGATTTTGTATGGGTATGGTATTTTTTTATCTGTCAGGCGGAAAAGATGCCAGTGCAGGGAGCCTGCTCGACAGCGAACATCTGACATTGATGCAGAATTTCGAAGTGAACCGGCTGGGGCTTTTTGAGTATGTTATGGGGCTGCGTCTCAAACAACTCCTGTTTGGCACAATCTGTGCCCTGAGCAGCATAGCAGGTCTGATGGCGTATTCCATCATGGGCTGGTGCGGTTTTGAGATTGGGCTGATTATATTTACGCTTGTATATCAGTATGGCATGAAGGGAATCCTGCTGACCTTTTCCATGTTTTTGCCACAAGGGATCTGTTATGGTATTCTTTTTCTGGTCCTGTTTCGCAAGTACTGGGAGAGTGACAAAAAGTGTTGCCATAATGAGGTGACGATAAAGAGTGAGATGCAGCATCAAAGAATGGAACAAATCAAAACATTCTTTCTGGTTTTCCTGCTGTTTATCTCCGGAATATTGTGCGAAGTTTATATCAATCCTGAAATTATGAGGAAAATAGCACTGCTTTTTCCATGATTAAGAAAAGCAAAATCGGCATATTGAATATGTTTTGGAACCAAAGGACAAAATATTTTGAAAATTGGTTTAAATAATTTTGAATTTTCTGAAAAAAACATTTGATTTTATGTAAAATACAATATATAATGAAAGTAGGCATAAGGGGTAAATCAAATCTTTATGAGGAGGTTTTTCAAAATTTATGGAAAGAGAAATTAATAATTTTATTTCTTATTTACATAATATAAAGAAAACTTCGAATAATACTGAATTATCATACAAGAGGGATTTAGGTAAGCTGCGCCAGTATTTAGAAGAAAAGGATATCGTTGATGTGAAGGAGATTACATCTGAGATCCTGAAATCCTATATTGTGTATTTAGGTGACAATCATTTTGCAGCTGCAACCATATCGAGAAATGTTGCTTCTATAAAAGCGTTCTGTCATTATCTGTGCAAGGAGGGCATTGTAGAACAAGATGTGTCTGATGGGTTGAAAGCGCCAAAGATTGAGAAGAAGATGCCTGAGATTCTGACTCCGGAAGAGGTTATATGGCTTCTGGAGCAGCCAAAGGGAGATACTCCCAAAGAGATTCGCGATAAAGCGATGTTAGAGCTTTTATATGCGACTGGAATCCGCGTGACGGAACTGATTACCCTAAAGGTTTCCGATGTGAATATGCAGATGGGTTTTATCATCTGCAGGGATGGCAGCAGAGAGAGAGTGATTCCGTTCGGTGCTGCTGCTAAGAAAGCAATGACAAATTATCTTGAAAAAGCGCGTGATGTAATGCTGTTTGACCTGCATTCTGAGATCCTGTTTGTGAACTGTTCAGGACAGCCGATGAGTAGACAAGGTTTCTGGAAATTGATCAAATACTATGCGAAGAAAGCTGGTATTATGGCTGATATTACACCACATACACTCCGCCATTCGTTTGCTGCGCATTTGGTAGAGAATGGTGCAGATTTAAGGAGTGTTCAGGAGATGCTTGGTCATTCGGACATCTCGACAACACAGGTATACACGAACCTGGCGCACAACCACATCAGGGAAGTGTATGCTAAGGCGCATCCAAGAGGATAAGATTGCATAAAAAACGCAAGCCTATGGCTTGCGTTTTTTATGTCATATCTTATAATTCAGATAAAATCAGCAATTCTGTAGATCAGGTCTTCCGTGTCTTTCCAGCCAAGACATGGGTCTGTGATTGACTTCCCGTAGATATGCTCGCCAATTTTCTGGCATCCTTCCTTGATGTAACTCTCAACCATGACACCCTTTACAAGATTTGCCAGGTCGCTGTTGGTTCTGCGGGAATGCATGACCTCATGAACAATGCGGATCTGTTCCTTGAACTGTTTGTTGGAGTTGCTGTGGTTTGCGTCAACGATACAGGCCGGATTGATCAGGTCGCGCTCGTTGTATTTTTCCAATAAAAGGATAAGATCTTCATAGTGATAGTTCGGGATATTGTTGCCATGCTTGTTGACCGCACCGCGCAGGATCGTATGTGCAAGCGGATTTCCAGTCGTGTTGACTTCCCAGCCGCGATAAATAAACGGGTGTGGATGCTGCGCTGCGTACACAGAATTGAGCATGACGCTGAAGTCTCCGCTTGTCGGGTTTTTCATCCCGGCAGGTACGTCAAAACCACTGACAACAAGACGGTGCTGCTGATCCTCCACAGAGCGGGCGCCGATCGCGACATAGGAGAGCAGATCGCATACATAGCCCCAGTTTTCAGGATAGAGCATCTCGTCAGCAGCAGTCAGCTCTGATTCATTCATGACGCGCAATTGCATTTTGCGCATAGCGATGATGCCTTTTAAGAAATCCGTGCCCTTTTCCGGATCGGGCTGGTGTACGATTCCTTTGTAGCCATCGCCGGTGGTTCTTGGTTTGTTGGTGTATACGCGTGGGATGAGGATCAGCTTGTCGTTAACCTTTTCATTGACCTTGGCAAGCCTTGAAACATACTCGCACACGGCGTCCTCGTTGTCGGCGGAACAAGGACCTATGATCACAAGAAACTTGTCCGATTTGCCGGTAAATACATCGCTGATTGCCTGATCTCTTTTTTTCTTTAACTCCTGCATCGTGTCAGAGACAGGATATTCTTCTCTGATCTGATCAGGAGTTGGCAGTTTTTTTATAAATTCAAAACTCATTGTTTTGACTCCTTTCGTATTTCCGCTATTTTTTATCATATAACAAATAACGTCTTAAAGCAAGAATAATTAAAAAATCATAAAAAATCTGGCTGATTAACGTACCATAAATATACCCGGAAAAACCAATCAAGGGAACTGCGAGAAATACAAATCCAAGTCGAAAAAGGATGCTTGACAGGTTAAACGCGAAAGTAATACCAGTTTTACCAAGCCCGTGAAGAATGCTCGAAAGTATGCCTGACATGTATAAGAAAGGGCATACAAAGGAGAGCGCGCGGATCTGGCTGGCCGCGATATCGCTGTCAAAAAGGGCTTTTCCGAGAAAATCTGCAAACGTGAAGAAAAACAGGAAGCACGCGACGCCAAGCAAAAAGCACAGACCGATTGTAAGATAGATCGTTTTTTGGATCCGTTTCGCGTTACCTTGTGCCTGCGCTTCCGATACGGAAGGCAGCAGAAGGGAGGCAGCGGAGTTGGTGAAAGCGCTCGGGAACATGATGAGCGGAAGCGCCATTCCGGAAAAAACGCCGTATACAGATAAGGCGTTAGCGGTGGAGAGCCCGCTGGCAACGAGCATTTTGGGAAGCTGTATGGTTTCGATCGTGGAGATAAAGCTGATACATACTCTGTTGAGGCTGATGGGCAGCGCCAGTGACAGAAGGGAGATTCCTTTGCGGCAGGAAAGTGACTTTCGCATGGAAAAGTCTGCGTGATCAGGCTTCATGGCGAGCATGAAACACGAAAAAAGCGCCGAAGAAAATTCACCGGCAAGGAGACCTACACAGATATAAGACAGTGACACATTTAAACCTGTTTCCACAGACAGTTTGAACAGGATATAGACTGTGAGCACACGACAGAGCTGTTCTATGATCATGGACCATGCAGGAATGGCGGCTCTTTTTCGACCATAGAAAAAGCCGTTGATACAGGAATGGACTGTGGCAAGCGGGAAGGACAGCGCGCTGATGCGAAGCAGCGGAATGCATCGCCGCTCGCCGATGATTGTAATAGCGATAAAAGGTGCCTGATTGAAGATCACATAAGCCATCGAGCCTGAGAGCAGGAGGGAGATCGCAATTCCAGTAAAAAGATAACCGTATGCCTCAGAGGTCTTATCTTTTTTCGATGCGGCGACATAACGCGTGATCGCATTCTGGATACCGGCTGCGCTCACAGCGTGTACGAGCATCATGACAGGCGAGATGAGTCCAAAGACGCCAAGACTTTCCTCATTAAAGATTCTTGAGAGGAAAATCCGGTAAAAAAATCCGATTAATTTCGTGACAATACCGGCAGCGGTGAGAAAAAACGTGCCGGCAATGACAGGGTTTTTCAGATATTTTGGATTCAGGTAAGAACGAAGCTGTTTTGTGGATTGGTTTGAATACATAAGAGAAGCTCCGGTAGATTTGCTTTCTATAATGTATGGGATATTTTGATAAATATGTCTGTAGAATGCAGATTCTGCGTTACTTTTTATGCACAGGCCCGTGCAG